>CAZSQX010000028.1:0-43090 GCA_964609125.1 uncultured bacterium | reverse complement strand
TGACGATCAGCAGGTCGTTCGACAGCATGAAGCCGGTCGCCGCCGCCGCCCAGCCGGAGTAGCTGTTGAGCATGGACACGACCACCGGCATGTCGGCGCCGCCGATGGCCATGACCAAGTGCACGCCGAACAGCAGCGACAGCGCGGTCATCACGTACAGCGGCGTCATGCCCTGAGCCACGTCGTGCGCGCCCACGAACCGCACGCCGAACCCGATCACGACGGCCAGCGCGGCGAGGTTGAGCAGGTGCCGCCCGGGCAGGATGACCGGCTTGCCGCTGATCCTGCCGGCCAGCTTGCCGAACGCGATGAGCGAGCCCGAGAACGTTACCGCGCCGATCAGGATGCCCACGTAGATCTCGATGTGGTGGATCGTGCGCTCCGCGCCCTCGAACGACGCGGTGGCCGCCGGGTCGATGTAGTTGGCGAAACCCACGAAGACCGCGGCCACGCCCACCAGGCTGTGCATGAGCGCCACCAGCTCGGGCATCTGCGTCATGCGGACCACACGGGCCGCGTAGAGGCCGATGCCGGCGCCCACCGCGAGCGCCCCGAGGATCCACGGGTAGCCCGCGGGCGTGACGCGCGGCCCGAACACCGTGGCGAGCACGGCGATCGTCATGCCGACGATGCCGTAGAGATTGCCGCGGCGTGAGGTGGTCGGGTGCGAGAGCCCGCCGAGGCTCATGATGAACAGGATCGAGGCGCCGATGTACGCCACGGTCGCGAGGCTGGGCGTGAGGGTCATGGCGCGGCGCTCACTTCCGGAACATGTCCAGCATGCGCCGCGTCACCGCGAAGCCGCCGAACATGTTCACCGCCACGAGCACGATGCTCGCCACGGAGAGCCCCAGGATCCACCCCGTCGGCCGCGGCATACCCGCCGTCTCGGGGGTGAGCGGCGGCGCGATCTGCACCAGCGCCCCGATGGCGATGATGCTCGAGATGGCGTTCGTGACGCTCATGAGCGGCGTGTGGAGCGCCGGGGTGACGTTCCACACCACCATGTAGCCCACGAAGCACGCCAGCACGAACACGGTGAAATGCGACAGGAACGCGCTCGGGGCGCCCGCGCCGATCACGTAGAAGATCGCGGCGGCCGCCAGCAACATCGCCGCCGTGCGGCCGGCGGAGGGCGGGGCGCTCGGCTCGCCATGGCCGTGGGCGCGCTTCGGCTGCTCGGCCGCCGGCTTCGCCGCCGCGGCCGGGGCCTGGGTCGGAGCGGCCACCGGCTTGGGCGGCGGGGGCGGCCAGGTGATGGCGCCCTGGTGCACGACCGTGAGACCACGGATGGCCTCGTCCTCCATGTCGATCACCAGCTGCCCGTCCTTCGCCTTGCACAGCTCCTCGGTGACGCGCAGGAGATTGGTGGCGTAGAGCGTGGACGACTGCCTGGCGAGCCGGCTCGGCAGGTCGGTGTAGCCGAGGATCGTGACGCCGTGCTTCACGACCGCGCGCCCGGGCTCGGTGAGCTCGCAGTTGCCGCCCTGCTCGGCGGCCATGTCCACGATCACGCTGCCCGGCTTCATGGAGCGCACCATCTCGGCGGTGATGAGCCGCGGCGCGGGCTTCCCGGGGATGAGCGCGGTGGTGATGATGATGTCCGCGTCCTTCGCCTGCTGCGCGTACATGGCGCGCTGCGCCTGCTGGAAGCCCTCGCTCATCACCCTCGCGTAGCCGCCGCCACCCGAGCCTTCCTCTTCGTAGTCCACCTTCACGAACTCGCCGCCCATGGACTTCACCTGCTCGGCCACCTCCGCGCGCGTGTCGTTGGCGCGCACGATGGCGCCCAGGCCCACGGCGGTGCCGATCGCCGCCAGGCCCGCCACGCCCGCGCCCGCCACGAACACCTTCGCGGGCGGCACCTTTCCGGCCGCCGTGATCTGGCCGCCGAGGAAGCGGCCGAACGCGTGGGCCGCCTCGATCACGGCCCGGTAGCCGCTGATGCCCGCCATCGAGGTGAGCGCGTCCATCTTCTGCGCGCGGCTCAGCTGCCGCGGCAGGCTGTCCATGGCCAGCACCGTGGCCCGGCGCGCGGCCAGCGCCTGCATGAGGTCGGGGTTCTGCGCGGGCCACACGAACGACACCAGCGTGGCACCCGGCTTCAGCAGCGCCGCTTCCTCGAGCGAGGGCGGGCGCACCTTGAACACCACGTCCGAGCCGTCCCAGAGCGCGGCGGCGGAATCCGCGATGGCCGCGCCGGCGGCGCGGTACGCCTCGTCATCGCAGTTGGCGCCGGCGCCGGCGCCGCTCTGGACCAGAACCGAGAACCCCAGCTTCCGGAGCTTCTCCACCACTTCGGGCACGGTGGCCACGCGCTTCTCACCGGCCGCAATCTCGGCCGGTATTCCGATCACGAGTCCCATGGAGGTCCCTGAGGGCGCCCGAGGCCATCCGGTGCGCCGAGGTCGAGAGCGCAGGGCCGTCCGGAGCGTGCGGCGGCCGCGCGCGTGCTGTGCCAGTCATCGCGAGGGTGCGGCCCAAGGGGCCGGGCGCCTCGTGTCTGTGGGATCCGCCCGATCCCTCCCGTCCACCCGGTCCGGGAGCCGCCGGAGCGCAGCGACCATGGCGGATCCGCCGCCGGCGGGGGCGTCGTGCATCGGAGTGCCACACGCAGGACGCCGAACCTCGCGCATGCTGGACGCCTCGCCCAGGCGAGTCAAGATTGCGAGGGTAGCCGAAAGTCGCATCGTCCGGCCGCACGACGCGGTCGGGTGAGGAGGCGGTCCGCGACTCCTCAGTCCCCCCGATACAGCCGGTTCGGCTGGTCCTTCTCCCACGGCTGGTATTCGAGCGCGAACCGGATGCGCTCGCCGAGCGGAGGGTGCGTGTAGAGGAGGAACTTCACCCAGCCGGCGGGCTCGGGGTCGCTGCGGTTGCCGCGGGCCAGCGCCAGGAACGCGCGGGCGCCGGCGTCGTTGTCGCGGGTGATCTCGAGCGCGTAGACGTCCGACTCGTGCTCGATGGCGCGCGAGACGACGTTCGTGACGGGCGCGCCCAGCCAGCTCACGAACGACAGCGTCGCCACGAGCAGCGGCAGCGCGGCCAGGTCGCCGAGCGACGTGATGCCCCAGCGCGGTCCGAACGCGCGCAGCGCCGCGTTCGCGAGCCGCGCCACGAGCCAGAACGCGAAGAAGGCGCCGAGGGAGGTGAGCAGCACGCCCTTCCAGATGTGCGCGAGCACGTAGTGACCCATCTCGTGGCCCATCACGAACAGGATCTCGTCCCGCCGGAGGCCCTGGAGCGTGGTGTCCCACAGCACGATCCGCTGCGAGGCGCCGAAGCCGCTCACGTAGGCGTTGACCTTGGTGGTGCGCGTGCTCATGTCCACCTCGTACACGTCGCGGGCGGGCACGTGGGCGCGCTCACCGAGCGCGAGGATCTCGTCGCGCAGCGCGACGTCGCGGAGCGGCGTGAACTCGTTGAACAGCGGGTCGAACACGAGCGGCTGGAGCAGCACGCTCGCGAGCATCACCGGGAGCGTGCCGCCGGCGAACCACAGCCACCACCGGCGCGGGCTCGACTCCACGGCCTTCCAGGCGAGCGCCAGCAGCGGCACCACGCCGAAGACCACGACCTGGAACGCCAGCGCCTTCAACTGGTCGAGCGTCCAGCCGCCGAACGTCTGGGTGGCGAAGCCGAACCGCCTCTCGACCTCGTAGCCCTCGTACCAGTTGAGCGGGAACAGCACCACGAACATGGCCAGCGAGTAGAGCGAGAAGAACACGAGCATCCGCCCCCACCATCCGCGGCCGCGCGCGACGGCGAGGTCGCGGAAGCGCTGCGCGAGCCCGGTGAAGAGGAGCCAGACGCCGAAGGCGATGCCGACGAGCGGCGACAGGAGGTTCAGCGCGACGCGGGTGCGCTGGTAGGCGCGGTTCTCCGGCGTGAACGCCGCACGCGCCTCGGCGAGGTAGTCGCGCGGGCCGCTCGAGGCGAGCGTCGCGGCGGTGTCGTCCGGCGCCACGATCACGGACTCGGGGAACGCCGCGGCCGGCGCCGCCCCCGCCTCCCCGACGCCGGCGGTGAGCGCGGGCAGGCCGGCGCCGAGCAGGACGAGCGCGGCGGCGATCGGCGCGCGAACGGCGCGGACGATGGTCATGGCACGACCCCTCCGGGAGTGGACCGAAGCGTGGGTGCGCGAGGTTACCCGCGGGCGCGCGCCGGCGTCACCACGCCTGCCGCCGTGAAACCGACGAGGGGCCGGCGAGTGCCGGCCCCTCGGGACGGGATCCAGAGCGGGTCAGGGGCGCGCTCCGGAGTCGGTGCGACGCGCCCGACGGGCGGGTCGGACGCGGGCGCCGGCCGCGCAATTGAAGGGCCCGCGCGGCGGCAGCCCGCGGAACATTGTGAGGCAGCCGGCGCCCCCGGCCAAGGGATTTCGGGGGGTGCTACTCCAGGACCAGGAGTCTCCTCGCGGCGGCGCCGGATTCGCCGTGCGCGCGGACGAGGTAGACCCCCGGCGGGACGCGCCGGCCGCGGGAATCCGTAAGGTCCCACGTGAGCGAGGCGGTGGCCGGACCCGCGGGGAGCTTCCACCCCCGCACCCGCCTGCCGGCCGGGTCCAGGATCGCAAGGTCGATGGGTCCGGTCCCGGGCCCGGCGACCTCGAGGCGTGCCGGGCCCCGGGTGGGGTTTGGAGACGGGGGCGAGAGCACGAGCCTCGCCGGTCCCGCAGGCCCCGGGGGCGCTCCGGCGACCTGGCCGGTCGCGGCGTCGAACGTGATCCCCTGGGGCGGCAGCGTACAGAAGATGGGCGGGTGGGTCTGGAGCCCGGTGGCGGTCGAGAACACGCGCAGGCCGGGCGAACCGAAACCGGAGTCGCACACCCACACCTCGCTCCCGTCCGGCACGACCTCGGCGTCGGCGATCGCGAACCCGCCCGGCGAGTAGAGCGTCCCCTCCCGGTCTCCGCTCACCGGCGACCAGCGGATGAGCTGGGTGTTGAACGCGGCGTCGGAGACGACGGCGTACGCCCGCGCGTCCGAGTGCCAGGCCAGGTCGAGAACGTCGCCCGCGAGCGAGTCCTCGCGCGCCACGACGCCGGCGGCGACGAGGTTCACCGGGTCGAGCGCCACGATGCCGCCGTCCAGTTCCCCGTAGCGCCCGACGCAGCCCAGGTAGAGCCTCGTGCGCGGCGCGTCGAACACGAACGGTGTCACCGGGTTCACGCGCGGGAGCAGAATGCCCTGCGTGCCCGGGTGCGCGGGGTCGCAGTCCACGAGCGCGTCGGTGCGCGTGTCCACCACCGCGACCAGCGAGGAGTCGGTGGGCAGGAAGCCGCCGGCCTGGTCCAAGCGCTGGAGCGAGACGAACAGCAGCGGCCCGACCATCATCAGGCGGTCCATCTCGGGCTTGCCGTCGGCGTCGGCGAGGGAGGCGAGCGAGATCGTGCCGGTATGGGTGCCGGTCGAGGGATCCACGATCCACAGGTCGGGAGTGGCCCAGCGTGTCACGTAGGCCTTGGTCGGCGAGGCGAACGCGATGTCGTAGGGGTTCGAACCGTTCCCCACCGAGAACTGGCGGATGAACGCGTAGGTCGTGCCGTGGTGGACCTGGATGTTGTCGGCACCGAAGCGGTTGACCACGTAGTAGCGGCCGTCGTACCAGCGCACGCGGGCGTCGGAATGGGCCGGCGCCACGTTGCACGCCGCGAGCTTCGTCGTGGCGTCCACCCCCATGCACGAGCCGCTGGAGAAGTCGGACTCCACCACGAACGCGCGCGCCGCGTGCGCGCGGTCGGTCGCGGAGAGCAGGAGAAGTGACGCCAGCGCGACGGCGATGCGTGAGGTGCGATGCATGATGCCTCCGGAGAGGGAAGACAGGAGTGGTGGCGAGGTGTCGAGCGGTTGCGGGTTCTCGAGAAGCGGACCGGAGTGCCGGCGCGCTGGCGAATGGGCGTGGAGGTGACGGTCACGGCGGAAGCGGCGCGAGGCTTCAGGTCGGGTCGGGTATGGCGGGGCGAATGCGGCCGGATCGCCGCGAGGTGGCGCTCACGGCGGCGGGGGCGCGGCGGGCGCCCCGCCGAGGTCGAGGGCGAGCGAGACGAGCACCATGCGGCCGGGGAGCGGAAAGCCGGCCACGTCCTCGACGAGCCGGTCGCCGAGGTTCCGGCCCTCGACGAGCACGCGCGCGAGACCCCACCGCCGGCCGAGCGAACCGCCCACGAGCGTCCGCTCGGACGAGCGGTCCCAGGCGAGGTTCGCGCGATTGAAGTACGTGTCGCCCAGGTACTCGAGGTCGGCGGCCGCGAACCAGTCGCCACGACGCCACGCGAGGCGCGCGTGCGACTGGCGCTCGGCCCTCTGGGGCAGCCGCCGGCCGAAGTAGAAGGGGTACGGGCTCCGGTCCGTGGCCGAGAGCCACGCGGTGGCGGCCGCGAGCTCCACGCCGCGCCACGACGCCCGCAGCGCCGCCTCCTCGCCGAAGAGCCGCGCCGCGCCCACGTTCACCGGGCGGGCCCCCCGCGGCGAGCTCCGCTCGTAGAGGACGAGGTCGCGCGCGTGCGTGGCGTGCCGCGACCACTCGGCCTCGAACCGGAGCCCGCGCCATTCCCGGTCCCAGGCGAGTCCGGCGTCCCAGCTCTCGGCGCGCTCGGGCAGCAGCGTCGGGTTCCCGGTCACCGAGCCGTCGACGCCGAACAGCTCGTTGAACTCGGGCGCGCGCGAGCCGCGCGACCAGTTGGCCTTGAGCGCGAGCCCGAGTCCGACCTGCGCGCGCGCCCCGATCTGCGGCGCCACCAGGCTGCGCCCGGTGTCGCGTTCGCGGAGCGCGCCGGTCGAGCGCGTGTCGCGCACGTGCTCCTCCTGCCGGTCCCAGCGGACTCGCGCGTGGAGCAGCAGGCGCGAGTCCGCGCCGCCCAGCTCGGCGCCCGTCCAGCCGGCGAGCGTACGGCGCCGGCTCGCGGGCGGGTCCGGCAGCCCGGCCGTCGGCGCGGAAGGCCTCGCGCGCTCGGCGCGCAGCGCCGCACCCGCCCGCAGCGTGACGGCGCCCCAGCGCGGCGGGCTCGCCAGCTCGAGCGAGCCGCCCGCGTCGTCGAAGCGTTCGTGCGTGTCGAGCACGCCAAGCCCCAGCTCGCTCTCCGTGTCACGGAGCCGGTTCGTCTCGCGTGCGACGTGAACGCGCGCCTCGAGCGAGGGCGCGGCCGGCGACGGCGTCACGCGTGCATCCGACGACAGCAGGATCCGGTCCGCGTCGAAGCGCGCGGTGAGCGCCGGCGTGGCCCCCGGCCCCGGCACTCCCTGCCCGCGCCGGAAGTACTCCACCCGCGCCGACGCCTGCACGCGCTCGCCCGGCGCCCAGCCGCCGCGCAGCAGCGCGGAGACGGCGTCGAATCGGGCGTTCGCACGGCGGCTCACCACGTCGTCGCCGGGCTCGAGCGGCGTGGCGTTGTCGTCGAGGAAGCGGAAGTCGCCGTCGCTCCCCTGCCAGCCGGCGTGCGCGAGCAGCGACCACGCGCCCCGCCGGCCGCCGAAGCTCCCCTGAGCCTCGCTCGTGCCGTACGAGCCGGAGGCGACGCGCAGCCCGCGCACGCCGCCGGCCGCGCGCGTGAGCAGGTTGACGGCGCCGCCCGGCGTGGGTGCGGCGAGCGAGACCGGCGTCGTGCCGCGGTGCACCTCGACCACCTCGATCGCGGTGGCGGGCAGGCCCGCCAGGTCCACGACGCCGTGCGCGGCCGAGGTGAGCGGGACGCCGTCCAGGAGCACGGTGACGTGCCCCGGCGGCGCTCCGCGCAGCGACATGGTGGAGAACGCGCCCATGCCGCCGTACTGGGTGACGCGCACGCCGGCGGCCTCGACGAGCAGGTCGGCGAGCGAGGCCACCGCGCGCGCCTCGCCGTCGCTCCGGAGCGTGGTGACGAACGCCGTGGGCGAGAGCCGGCGCGCGCGAGCGAGACGCGCCTCCACGCGCACGGTCGGCAACGTCACGACCGGCCGGGGGATGTCTGGCGTGCGCGACACGGCGTGAAACGAGGTGTCGGACTCGACGACGACCGCTCCCGAGCCGGGGAGCGCCGTCGCGGTGTCGCGCACGCGCAGAGGAGGAGCGGGTACCCCCGCCCATTCGAGGAGCAGAGCCGTCAGGATCTCGATCATGGCGTCCTTCGCGCCGGAATCGAATCGGCCCCGCGCTCGCGCGGCGGCGCACCGGGGCCGTGGACGGCTCACCCGGGAACGCCTGTCGCTCGCTGCGTCGGGTCCATGGCTCCAGGGCAGGTTTCCTGACTGAGGGCTTCCTCGCGGCACCGCGCTCGCGGCGTTCCGCTCGGAGCGCCTCCGCCTTCCCGGATCTCCCGGTGGCATGTGGAGGCGCGACACCCATCACAGTGGCGGGACCGCGCGGGATTCTCACCCGCTTCCCTTTTCCCCCGCGGACTGCGGGGCACCCCGGAGATGAGGCGCGCAAGATGCCGCATGCGTGCGCGTGTGTCAACGACGAGGCGCGCTCGCGGCCGGCTCGATCTTCAAGTGAAGTGTGAGGTGCGGTTCCGGACGACGGATCCGGCTCCGGACGGCCTTCAAGTGAGTTCTCAAGGCGCGCGGGCGGGGGTCGGAGCCCGCCCGGCGACCCTTCAAGTGACTTCTGAAGTCACGGTTCGGGCCCGCAGGCGGGATCCGGGCCGGCCCGGATCGCCGGGGCCTCGCTCCGGCCGCGACGCGTGTCAGTCCGCGAGCGGGCGGCCGCGCGTCTCCACCACGAACGGGAGCAGCAGCAGTCCCGCGAGCGGCGCCGCGCCCACCCAGAACAGCACGCGCAGCGCGGTCTCCAGCGCGTCCGCGCCGCGGCTCGCCACCCCTCCCACCACGAACGGGCCCACCGCCGCGATCACGCGCCCGGCGTTGTAGCAGAAGCCGGCGCCCGTGCCGCGCAGCCGCGTCGGGAACAACTCGGGCAGGTAGTAAGTGAAGCTCCCGAACACGCCGAACACGGTGAGCCCGATGAAGAAGTACATGTACAGGCGTGTCTCGTGCGCGAGCGGCAGGCCGTACGCCGCCATCACCGAGATGCCGGCGCTCACGAAGTACAGCGCATACATGGGCCGGCGGCCGAGACGCTTGGCGATCGGGATCGTGAGCAGCGTGCCGAGCAGCCCGCCGACGTTGAAGCAGTTCGTGGCGACCGCCTTCCAGCTCTCCGACAGCGCCGTCGCCGCCGCGGGATCGAGCCCGCATTCGAGCGACGCGGCGGCCGCCATGCGCGTGGCGATGAGCGGCATGAACGCGTTGCAGCTCCACCAGGTGACGAGCGCCACCACGGCCATGGCGAGCCCGGACAGTGTGATCGCGCGGTGCGCCGGCGTGAACAGCTCGCGCATCCGCGCCGGCCGGCCCGTCGCGCTGGCGCGGGCCCAGCGCTCCGGCTCGCGCACGAACAGGCGCAGGACGAACGCGACCGCCGCGGGCACGAGCCCGGTGAGGAACACGGCCCGCCACGCGGTCTCGGGCTGCCCGATCAGGTGCACGCCCTGGATCTGCCAGGTGACGAACGTCGCGAGGAAGAGCCCGAGCGGCGCCGACGTGTAGAGGATGGCCCCCGCTTCCACGCGGCGGTGCTCGGGCACGACCTCGGCGACCATCGCCGCGCCCGCCGCCCACTCGCCGCCGATCCCGAGGCTCGCGACGAGGCGGAAGAACGCGAGCCAGGCCAGGTTCGGCGCGAACGCGCACGCCGCGGTGCCGAGCGAGTAGAGGAGCATGGTGAGGAGCAGCGTGCGGGTGCGCCCGATGCGGTCGGCGATGCGCCCGAACAGGATGCCGCCCGCCGCCCAGCCCACGAGCAGCAGCGACGTGAGCACGCCGGTCCAGTGGAGCGTGGCGGAACGCGCCTCGGGGCTCCCGATGGGGAGCCCGAGCAGCGTGGGCACGCAGTTGGGCGCGACGTAGTTGAAGAGCAGCCCGTCGAAGACGTCGAAGCCCCAGCCGAGCCAGGCCACGAACAGCACCAGCCACTGGTAGCGATCCATGTCGAGGAAGCGACCGCCGCCCGCGGTCGCCGGGGACCGTACGCTCATGCGCACACCTCCGTGGTGCGATCCGTGCCGCCGCCCGCCGCGCGGCGCCTCCCCCCCGGCCACCGGACGATCATCGCGCCGCCTCGACGAGCGCACGGGCGCGCGCGAACACCGCGAGCCACATCGTACGCGTGAGCCGGCCGGTCTGCGTGTTCTGCCGGCTGGGATGGAAGCTCGCGAGCAGCACGGGCCCGCCGGGGATGCGCGTCTCGGCGCCGTGCGCGAACCGCGGACGCTCCCGCGCGGCGAGCCGGTCCCACCAGCCGCTCGCGCGGAGCCATGCCTCGTGGCCGATGCGTCCGAGTGCCAGCACCACGCCGGCGCGCCGGAGCAGCCGCAGCTCGTCCGAGAGGAACGGCCGGCAGCGCGCGAGCTCGGCGGTCGTGGGCCTGTTGTCCGGCGGCGCGCAGCGCGCGGCGGCGGTGACGTAGCAGTCGCGGAGCACGAGGCCGTCGTCGCGCGACACGCTCGTGGCGCTCGAGGCGAACCCCTCGCGGTGGAGCGCGTCGAAGAGCCAGTCGCCGCTCGAGTCGCCGGTGAACATGCGCCCGGTGCGGTTGGCGCCGTGCGCGCCCGGCGCGAGCCCGACGATCACCAGCCGCGCCCGCGGGTCGCCGAAGCCGGGCACCGGACGGCCCCAGTAGCGCTCGTCCCGGTACGCCCGCCGCTTCTCGCGCGCGACGCGCTCGCAGTGCGCGCGGAGCCGCGGGCAGCGCTCGCACGCGACCACGGCGCGCGCCACCCCCGCCAGCGTGCGCCCGCGGGCGGGCCGTGCGACGGCCGCACGGCTCACCGGCCGCCCAGCCACGTGATCCGCCGCACCACGCTCCCGCGCGCGTCCTCGAGGCGCGCCCAGTAGACACCGGGGCGCACGCGCTCTCCGTCGTCGCCGCGGCCGTCCCACACCACGACCGGCGTCTCGCCGGAGACCGCGCGCGCCCACACGCGCCGCCCGCTCGCGTCCAGCACCGCGAGCGTCGCGCCGCCGCTCACGCCCCGGGCACCCAGCCGGACGCTCACGCCGGCGGGCTCGGGCGATGTGATCAGCGCGGCGCGGCAGCCGCCGTTCACGAGCGCGCCGCAGCCGCCCGAGAGCCGGAGCAGCGCGAACCCGCCCGCGGGCAGCGCCAGCTCGACGCGCCGCCCGCGCGACGTCGGCGCGCTCGGCCACGGCGACCACCCGCCGGGCGCCGCCGGCCCGTCGAAGCGCTCCGCCTCGCGCTCGCCCATCACCTCCAGCGCGAGCGTCCGCCCCTGCGCCGAATCACGGTTGGCGACGAGCAGGTAAGGCCTCCCCCGCGGGTCCGCGAACTGGCCGATCGTGGCGCGGCCCTCCACCGCGGCGAGCAGCGAGTCCGGCGCGAACGCGGTGCCGCCGGCCGGCGTGCCGCCGGCATGCTCGGTGCCGAGCCACGCGAGCCCGGCGAGCGTCTCCCCCACCGGGCGGACCGCGAGGTTCAGGCGTCGCACGCGCTCGTAGTGCGCGGTGCGCTCGCCGGTGCCCCAGCGGATCATGCCGTCGCCCCATTCCACCTGCGGGTCCGGCGCGGGCGTCCAGTACGTGAAATAGCCGATGCCGCGCGCCCCGTACGAGAGCCACTGTGCGACCTGCCAGGCGAGGAGCCCGTCGTCCACTTCGCGGAACGGGCCGTGCTGCGTGAGCAGCACGATGCCCCAGAACGGCAGCCCCGACTCGCGCGCGACGAGCGCGGTGAGCGCCACGTTCTCGATGAACAGGCCGCGCTCGCCGTTCTCGAGATGGTCGTAGTGGTCGGTGGAGAGCACCGCCGGGCGCACCTCGCGCACGTAGCGGCGCAGGTGCTCGAGGAACGCGTCGCGCGAGGGGAACACCACGCGACCCATGAGGTTGTTCCACGCCGGGTGCGATGGGTCGCGCTCGCGCAGGAGACGGAACCACTCCGCCAGCCGCGGGAAACGGTCCTCCTTCGGCTCGTCGCCCAGGTACCAGCCGAGGAACGCCGGATGGCCCCGGTAGCTGGCGACGATCGCGTCGAGGATCGCGAGCGAGCCGGGGTCCCCCTCGTGGACGTCGTCGAGCCGGTTGTCGAGCAGCAGGTTCCTCACCCCCACGGGCTCCGAGCAGGCGAGCCGCGCCAGGTTCGGCGCGACCGTGCCGGGATCCTCCCACGCCAGCACCGTCACGTTGAATCCCGCTCCGGCCAGCTCGGCGTAGCGCGCGGGCGTCGTGGAGTCGGCCGGGGGCGACACCCAGCCGAACAGCGTGAACGCCGGCAGAGACGCCGTTCCGGGGTGCGGGCCCGCGACCGGGGCCGGGGACCGCGCCGGCGCTCGATCGCCCGCCGGAGCCGGTCGTCGCGCGAGCACGCCGGCCGCGGCGAGCGCGCCGACGAGCACGATCGGAAGCAGGTTTCGCAAGGGTTCCATGTGGGTCCGCAGTGCTTGAAAGCGCCCGGACAATCCCATAGTTTGCCCCGGTGCTCGAACGATTGCGGAGCCTCATCCTCGGCGGGCGGAAGAACATCTTCGACCCGAGGATCCACCACCAGCTCGCGCTGATCGCGTTCTTCGCCTGGGTGGGACTGGGCTCCGACGGACTCTCCTCGTCCGCGTACGGCCCCGAGGAGGCGTTCCTCGCCCTCGGCTCGCACACCCACCTCGCACTCTACCTGACGGTGGCCATGGTGCTCACCGTCTTCCTCATCAGCGCGTCGTACACGCAGATCATCGAGCTGTTCCCGCGCGGCGGCGGCGGCTACGTCGTGGCCACCAAGCTGCTCGGCACCACGCCCGGCGTCATCTCCGGCGGCGCGCTGGTGGTGGACTACGTGCTCACGATCGCGATCTCGGTCGCCTCGGGTGTGGACGCGATCTTCTCGTTCCTGCCGCCGGCCTACGGGCCGTGGAAGGTGCCGGTCGAGGTCCTGGTCGTGGGTGGCCTCACCGCGCTGAACCTGCGCGGCGTCAAGGAGTCGGTGGCCATCCTGATGCCGATCTTCGTGGCGTTCGTGGTCTCGCACTTCGCGCTGATCCTGTACGGCATCGGCACCCACCTCAAGGACTTCGGCCCGCTGCTCGGCGCGACGGTGGCCGACACCCGCGCGGCGTCGCAGGAGCTCGGCACGCTCGGCGTGGTGGCGCTGTTCCTCCGTGCCTACTCGCTCGGCGGCGGCACGTTCACCGGCATCGAGGCGGTGTCGAACAGCACCGCGATCCTGCGCGAACCGCGCGTCGAGACCGGCAAGAAGACCATGGCCTACATGGCCGCCTCGCTCGCGTTCACGGCCGGCGGCATCCTGCTCTGCTATCTGCTGAACGGCGTGCAGCACGAGCCCGGTCGCACGCTCAACGCCTCGTTGTGGTCGGTGCTGGCGCACGACTGGGTGGTGTGGAGCGTGCCGGTCGGGGCCGGCGTCGTCATCTTCACGCTCCTGAGCGAGGGCGCGCTGCTGTTCGTGGCGGCGCAGACCGGGTTCGTGGCCGGGCCGGCGACGCTCGCGGCCATGGCCGTGGACCAGTGGGTGCCGAAGCGGTTCGCGCACCTGTCCGAGCGCCTCGTGACCCAGAACGGGATCATCACCATGGGCCTCGGGGCGATCGCCACCATCCTCTACACGGGCGGCGCGGTGAAGCTGCTCGTCGTCATGTATTCGATCAACGTGTTCCTCACGTTCACGCTGACGCAGCTGGGCATGGTGCGATACTGGTGGAGCGCGCGCCGGACGTCGGCGCACTGGCGGCGGCGCTTCCTGCTGGCCGCGCTCGGCACCGCCGTGACCGCGGGCATCCTGCTCACGACCTCGGTCATCAAGTTCACGCAGGGCGGGTGGGTCACGCTCGCGGTGACCGGCGCGTTCATCGCGCTGTGCATGGTCGTGCGCTCGCACTACCAGCGCGTGCGGGGCGTGCTCAAGAGCCTGGACGACGTGCTCTCCGACCTGCCCATGCCCGAGCGCGAGCAGGCGCCGGAGCTCGCGCCCGACGGCCCCACCGCGGTCGTGCTGGTGGAGGCGTACGCGGGGCTCGGCATCCACACGCTGCTCACCGTCCAGCGCATGTTTCCGAACCACTTCAGGAACATGGTGTTCGTGTCGGTGGGCCTCGTGGACTCGGGCCAGTTCAAGGGCACCGAGAGCGTGGACGAGCTCGAGAAGAAGGTGCGCCACGATCTCGAGCAGTACGTGGAGCTGGCCCAGAAGATGGGCTACTACGCCGAGTACCGTTACACGCTCGGCACCGACCTCATCGAGGAGCTGGAGCAGATCTGCCACGATCTGCAGAAGGAGTTCCGGCGCTCGATCGTGTTCGCCGGCCAGCTCGTGTTCCAGCGCGAGACCGTGTTCACGCGCACGCTGCACCACGAGACCGCGTTCAGCATCCAGCGCCGGCTCCAGTTCGTCGGCATCCAGGTCATCATCCTTCCGATCCGCGTCTGGCAGCGGCAGCGGAGCGCGTGACGTCCGGCCCCGCCGGCCGCCGGCCGGCACACCGCAAAGGAGCGCCCCATGTTGACCGTCGACCTGTCCGGCCGCCGCGCGCTGGTCCTCGGCGTCGCCAACCACCGGAGCCTGGCGTGGGCGATCGCGCAGCAGCTCCACGCCGCCGGCGCCGCGCTGTGCCTCACCTACGCGGGCGAGCGCCTGCAGAAGGGCGTCGAGGAGTTGGCGGCCACGCTGCCCGGCACGCTCGTGCTGCCGTGCGACGTCACGGACGACGCGCAGATCGACGCGGTCGCGAAGACCCTCGGCGAGCGCTGGGGCTCGGTCGAGATGCTCGTGCACGGCGTGGCGTTCGCGAAGAAGGAGGACCTCGAGGGCTCGTTCGTTGCCACTTCGCGCGACGGGTTCCGGCTGACGCTGGAGGTGAGCGCCTACTCGCTGCTCAACGTGACGCATCGCATCCTGCCGCTGCTCGAGAAGAACGGCGGCTCGATCGTGTCGCTCACCTACCTCGCCGCCGAGCGCGCGGTGCCCAATTACAACGTGATGGGGAGCGCGAAGGCCGTGCTCGAGCAGATCACGCGGCAGATGGCGTGGGAGCTGGGCCCGAAGAGGATCCGCGTGAACGCGGTGAGCGCCGGTCCGGTGCAGACGCTCGCGGCACGCGGCGTGCGCGGGTTCACGGGCATGTACAAGGAGCACGCCGAGCGCGCCGCGCTCAAGCGCAACATCACGCAGGAGGAGGTCGGGAAGGCGTCGCTGTTCCTGCTCTCCGACCTCGCGAGCGGCATGACCGGCGAGGTGCTCTACGTGGACGCGGGCTACCGCATCATGGGGATGTGAGCCCCGGCCTGCCCGCCGTCGCGTTCGAGCCTCCACGGTAGGCGCTCGACTCCCCGGGTCTCCGGTCGCGCGATCTCGGGGCCGTCCGGCCGCCGGTCGCCGCCCCGTCCGCGGCGCCCCGCACCTTCGCCGTCGCCGGCCCCCTCCCGTGCAACCTGCACGCGCAGCCCGCTCCGCCTCCCGGCCGCCCCGCTCCCGGCCCGGGAATACCCCGGCGTGGCCGGCGTACCTCGGCCGTGACCGATCCGGAATCGCCCTGGCCCAACACCGAGGAGCCCACGATGACCACCTCGAACCCGCTGCACCCGACCACCGCCGCCCCGCGCCGTCCCGCGATCGTCGCGTTCCTCGCCGCGATGCTGGCGGCCGCGACGCTCGCCGTGCCCGTCGCGCACGCCAGCGACGAGCACCTCGAGACGCGCCGCGAGCGTGACGGGCGCGACTTCGACACCTGGGCCGACGGCCGCCTGGTGGACGTCCAGCTGCTCGTGGACGGCCAGCCCGCGCCGCTCTACTTCGCGCCCGGCCGGGGCGACCGGCACTACCTGCAGGCGTTCGCCGGCCGCAACTACTCCATCGTGCTCCGCAACAACACCGGCCGTCGCGTCGCGGTGCTGCTCGCCGTGGACGGGCTGAACGCGGTGGACGGCGAGAAGACGAAGCTCCGCTCGACCGAGCCCATGTACGTGCTCGGGCCTTGGGAGCAGGCCACCATCCGCGGCTGGCGCACGTCGCTCCGCGAGATCCGCCGGTTCGTGTTCGTGGACGAGCAGCGGAGCTACGCCACGCGCACCGGCCAGGCCAACTCGGACATGGGTTGGATCCGCGTGCTGGCGTTCCGCGAGCAGCGTCCGTGGTGGGAGACGCGCGAGCGCCCGTGGGGGCGCGTGAAGCGGTTCCATCGCGGCGACGACCCGTCCGCCCCGCACGCGCTGCCAGCGCCCGAGGAGTCCACGCCCCAGGCCGGGAACCGCGACAGCCGTGAAGAGGCGGCGCCGCAGGAGAGCGCGGCGCCGCAGGCGAAGCGTCAGGCGCTCGGCTCGGAGGCGCAGGACAACCTGGCTCGTGGCGAGAACGAGTCGCGGAGCTTCCCCGGCACGGGCTGGGGCGACCGCCGCGAGGACCGCGTGCGCCGCGTCGAGTTCACGCCCGAGGCGGTCGCGGCCGACCACCTGGTGTTCCGCTACGAGTACGCCTCGGGGCTCCGCGCCCTCGGGATCCAGCCGTCGCGCGGCCAGTGGCGGGACCGCCTCGGCGAGCGCGACGGCGACCTCGGCTTCGCGAAGCCGCCGCGCTGGTGAGGCGGGCGGCGTGGCGCGACAGGGGCCCCGGGCCACATGCGCCCTGCGCGACCCGGAGCCCGGCCCCGCCGCGCGGCGCGCCCGAGCCCGGAGAGTGCTGCCCTGCATACGAGGGGTGCATCCGGTTCGGTGGGTCGCGCATGCGGGGGGATGACGGCGGGAAGCCGGCAGCCGCCGACCCGTCGGGGACGGGTCCGGCCGCCGCTTCGAGGGGCGCCCCGGCGCCCTGCGGGCGCGAGATCCACTGGGATCGCGCCCGCGAGGACGTCGGGCGGCGGCCGTGCTGCTCCTGCTCGTGGACCTGCGTGCCCCGGGGCCCGTGCTGGGGCCGGGCACGCCCATCTGGAGCACGGGCTCGTCCTTCTCGGCCGGGGGCTCCGGGCTCTCGCTCCGGCTCGCGCCGCAACCGCGCTCGCGGAAAGGACCGGCGAAGGGCTCGGGGCCCGGCCGGCTCAACGTCATCCCGATCATGGGCCCGCTCAGCACGCTCGTGCTCGGGATCAAGCCGCTCGACGTGCCGGACACGTCGCTCGTCACGCTGTCGCTCCTCGACGCGCGGGGGGACACGGTCTACGCCATGCGCTACCGGCAGTGGGAGCTGCGGCCCACCCGGCTGCTGCTCATCGACCGCGAGGACGCGACGCTCGCCCCGGGCCAGTACGCGCTCGTGCTCGCGAGCGGGTTCGCGCGGGCCGGCGGGCGATCGAGCGCATCACCCGCTACCGCCTCGAGCTGCGCGAGCGGCAGCCCGCCGGGAGGGCGGGGGTCCCTCACATGCGGAGGAGGGGCCTTCCGGCCGATAACCTCGGGGGCCATGTCCCTCCCACCCGATACTCCCCGCTCCCCGGCGGGGTGGCGCCGGGTGGCGGGAGCATGGCCCCGGATGCGATGGTGGGAGCCATCGCGGGCCACGGGATCGGAGACTCCACGTGAGGAATCACGGACGGGTGGGCCGAAGCGGCGGGAGAACCACGGCGTGGACCTGGAGCTAGCCGGCCAGCTTCCCCCCGGGCGCGAGCCGGAGCCCGCGCGTCCGGGCGGCGGGCACCTGCTCGCGCGCATCGCGCTGTGGACGGTCGCGGCGCTGCTCATCGGCGTCTCGGTCTGGGCCGGGCTCTGGCTGCGCGGCGACCGGGCGCGCCGGGACGCGGTGCGCGTCGCGCACCTCCAGGCGGTCCTGAGCGGGCCCATCCCCGGCTGGCTCCCCGGCGACGACCGCTACCGGCGGCGCGTGTGGGCCGAGGTGGCGCACGCCTACGCCCGGCAGGGCCGCCGGCTCCTGTGGAGCCACGACGGCGAGCCGGGCCCGTCCGCTCGCGCGTTCGTGAGCGCGCTCGCCGAGGCGCCGCGCGACGGGCTCGACCCGGCCGACTACGGCGAGCCCGCGTTCCGCCAGCAGCTCGCGGCCCGGCGGCTCCAGCGTCCACCGCGGCCGCAGGCGGAGGCCGCGCGCATCGCGGCGCTGGACGTGCGGCTCACCGCGTCGTTCCTGCGCTTCGCGCGCGAGCTGCACGACGGCCGCGTGCCCGCCTCCCAGCTCGACCCCGACTGGATGGCGCTCCGCGACACGCTCGACGTGACCGCCTCGCTCGGACGAGCGATCCGCTCGGCGCGTGCCGCCCGCCGGGTGGCGGAGCTGGGCCGGAGCGACCCCGAGTACCGCGCGCTCCGTGACGTGCTGCGCGCGTACCGAGAGATCGAGGCTCGCGGCGGCTGGCCCGCGATCCCGGCGGGGCCCGTGCTCAAGCCGGGCATGAAGGACGAGCGCTGCACGGCGCTTCGAGCGCGCCTGGCGATGACCGGCGACCTGGCGAGACCCGGGGCCGGCGAGGAGTACGACAGGGCGCTCGCCACCGCGGTCGGGCGCTACCAGTCGCGCATGGGGCTCGACAGCACCGGCCGGCTCGACGATCCCACGCGCCGGAGCCTCAACGTTCCGGCGGCCGAGCGGCGGCGGACGCTGGAGCTGAACCTCGAGCGGATGCGCTGGCTGCCCGCGAAGCTCCCCGACCCGCTTGCGCGCGTGAACATCCCGGAGTCGCACCTGCGCGTGCGGCAGACCGGGACCGAGCCGCTCAGCATGCGGGCCGTGGTGGGTGCGCCCACGGACCCCACGCCCGTCTTCTCCGACATCATCACCTATCTCGAGTTCCACCCCACCTGGGGCGTCCCCAAGAAGATCCTCGCCAACGAGATGCTGCCGCAGTTCAGGAAGGACGACGGCTACTTCTTCGCCAACGCGATCCGCGTGTTCGACATCGCTCCCGAGGTCCCGCTGGAGGTGGACCCGCGCGACGTGCCGTGGGAGCGGGTCGAGGAGGACACGTTCCCCTACGTCGTGCGCCAGGACGCGGGCCCGCAGAACCCGCTCGGGCAGATCAAGTTCATGTGCCCGAACGAGTACGACGTGTACCTGCACGACACGCCCGCACGCCGGTTCTTCGAGCGCTCCTCGCGCTTCCTGAGCCACGGCTGCGTGCGCGTCCAGGACCCGTTGCTGCTCGCGGCCTGGCTGCTGGAGGAGACGCCGCTCGCCCCGCCCGAGTCGCTGGTGGCGATCATGGCCGACAGCACGTGGCGGCGGGTGGGGCTCAAGCGCCGGCTGCCGGTGCTGGTCGAGTACCGCACCGCGTGGGTGGACGAGGCGGGCGTCGCGCACTTCCGCCCGGACGTCTACGGGCTCGACAAGCGGCTCGACGCGGCGCTCCGGAGCGGGCACGTCTCGGACTTCGAGCTGAACCCGAAGGTCCTCCGGAACCCGCGCATGCCCCTGCGGGCCGACTGGGCCGCCCTGAGGTCCACGCGCTGAGCCCGCTCGAGCGGAACGGCGGGGGCGCTCGCTTCCCGGCGCGACGGGTGCTGGCGCTGGTGGCCGCGACCTGCGGTGCCGCCTCGCCCGAGGGACGCGGGCGCGCGCCGGAGCCGGCGGCGGTCGAGCGCGCGCCGTTCGCGCCCGCGCTCGCGGCCACGCCGATGGCCGAGCCGCTCGACGTGACCGGCGGCTTCTGCGAGTTCCGGCGCGGGCACTTCCACGCCGGGTTCGACATGGGCACGGAGAAGCGCGTGGGCCGCCCGGTCGTGGCGCCGGCCTCCGGCGCGATCGAGCGCATTCGCGCCTCGGGCGTGGGTTACGGGCGGTCGCTCTACCTGCGCACCGACGACGGGCGGCTGCTCGTGTTCGCGCACCTCGACGCGTTCGTGGAGCCGCTCGCCGTGTACGTGCGTGCGGCGCAGGATTCGGCCGGGCTGTACGAGCAGGACCTGTGGCCGGAGCCGGGCCGATTCCGGTTCGCCGCCGGCGAACCGATGGCATGGTCGGGCGAGAGCGGCGCCGGCGGGCCGCACCTGCATTTCGAGATCCGCCGCGGCGACATGGCCTACCACCCGCAGCGGGGCGGGCTGGCGGTGCCCGACACGGCGCCGCCCTCGCTCACGAGCCTCACGCTCGAGCCGCTGGACGCCGCCTCGAGGGTCGCGGGCTCGGCGGGCCCGCGCACGTTCGAGCTCGACCGACCCGAGACACTCGAGGTGGTCGGGCGCGTGCGGGCCATCGTCGGCGCGCGCGACGGCGTGTGGTTCGGCGTGGATCGCATGGTGCCGTGGGAGGTGGGCGTGGAGTGGGCGGGCCGGCGTACGCTGTGCCGCTTCGACAGCGTGTCGTGGGCGACCGACATGGAGGAGGGCGACCTCGTCTACGACGCCGGGCGCGTGCTGGACTCGAAAGGCATCGTGTTGTGGGCGCGCGCGGGCTTCCGCCCGCGCGTGATGCGCGCCGACGCGCCGCCCTCCGCCGAGGCGGGGACGATCGTGGTGCGGAAGGGCGACCCGCCGCGGCCGCTCACCCTGTGGGCGCGCGACCTGGGCGGCGGCGCGGTCGAGCGGCGGGTGTTCCTGAGGCCGCCGCACGGCCTCGTGCCCGAAGGGACCGCGAAGATGCCGGCAGGTGGGGAACCGTGGGGCGACCCGCCACTCGCGTTCACGTCGCTCCCGGGCGGCGCGGTCCGCCTGGCGCTCCCCGCCGCGCGCGGCCGCGACGGCGTCGAGTTCCGCTGGGGTGAGCGTGCGCGCGCGGCGAGCCGCGGAGACGACGGCTGGTCGGCCGTGTTCGCGGCACCGTCGCCCTCGGTCCCCGGCTTCGAGGTCGGCTGGAGCGAGCGTGACGCGGGCGGGCGTACACGCGCCCGCAGCGGGAGCGTGCAGGTCCAGCGCGCGTCCCCGTCGCACGCGCTCGAGCTGCGCGAGCGCGCCGGCGCGCGCGCGCTTCGCATCCCGTCGGGCGCGCTGTTCGAGGACGCCACGCTGATCGCGTTCCCGGTCGCGGTCGGGCCCGCGCGCGAGCTGGAGCCGCTCGGCGACGCGTGGCGCGTGGAACCCTCACGGCTCCCGTTCCGCCGGGCCTTCGTGGCGAGCGTGCCGGTCCCGGCCGGCACGTCGCTCCGCGGCGCGGGCCTCTACCGGAGAGGCGACGGCGGCTGGCAGTGGCTGGGCGCCGCGGAGGACTCGAACGCCCGGGTGATCACGGCCACGACCCGGCAGCTCGGCGCGTTCGCACTCCTGCGCGACACGACCGCACCGCGCGTCCCGCGCTGGAACGTGGTCCGCGACGCGGCTGGGCTTCCCTACAGCCGCTGGGCGCTGGAGGCGGTCGTCGAGGAGGAGGGCAGCGGCATGGCCGCGCGCGCCTCGTGGCTCGAGGTGGACGGCCGCCGCGTGCCGGCCGAGTGGGACCCCGAGGCGGGCCGGCTGCGCTGGCGGCCCGTGAAGCCGCCCGGGCCGGGCGAGCACCGCGTGCGCGTGGTCGTCGCGGACCGAGCGGGCAACGTGGCGGAGGTCGAGGGGACGTTCCGGATCGATCCGTGAGCCGCTCGGCGCGGCGTCAGTCCCCTCCCGCGTCCGCGCCCCCGCGTGTCGTGAGCGAATGCGCCTTCCGCCCGCCGCGCGGCACGCGCGCGTGCGAGATCGGGTGCTCGATGAGCATGTGCGAGAGGTCCATGGCGCGGTCCACGAGCCCGCGCACCCCCTCGCGCAGCTCCTCGCTCCGCTCCACGTGGGCCACGTTGTTCTCCATGTCCTCGGCGTCCCAGCCACGCGAGTGGCCCACGAACGGGAACGGCGGGAACGCGCAGCCCAGCTCGCCGAAGAACGTGAGCATCTGGCCGGCCACGCCCTGCACGTTGTCCTGGCCGCCGGTGATGATGAACGCCGCCACCTTGTTGCGCATGAGCACGCGGTTGGCGATGGTGATCTGGTTCTGCACGCAGTTCATGCGCTCGGCCATCTTGAAGTAGAGCGAGCTGGCGTTCCCCCAGCGGATGGGCGTGGCGACGAGGAACACGTCCGCCCAGCCGACAATGGCCTCGTAGACGCGGTCCAATTGATCCTTCGGGTCCATCTGCGTGATCGTGCACGGCCACGTGCACGCCTTCTCGCTCTTGCTGTAGTAGCCCTCGCAGGCGCGGAACTTGAGCTCGCGAAGCAGGATGAGCCGCGTCTCGGCGCCGCGCGCCTTCGCGTGCTCGATCGCGAGGCCGAGCAGGAAGTCGGAGGTGGACTCGCGTGGCAGGCTCTTCGCCATCACCGTAGTCGAGAGGCCCACCACGCGAAGCGGCGCATCCAGCGGCGGGCCGCCCGGCTCGCCGCGCGGCCGGAGGAGCGTGAGCGGGTGCGGCGCGTGCGGCAGCTTGTGCCGCGGCGTTCTCGGCGCGAGCCGGACGAGCACGCGGCCGGCCTCCACCCGCACCTCGTGCGAGGGCACGCGGTCGTCCTCGAACCCGGGCTCGCCCTCGCCGGTGCGGCGGTGGAACTTGTAGGCGTGCCAGGGGCAGACGACGTAGTCGCCGTCCAGGAAGCCCCTGCCGAGCGGGCCGCCCACGTGGTTGCAGACGCCGGAGATGGCGCCGAACTCGCCGTCCTTGTGCGTGAGCGCGATCCGCGTGCGGTCGAGCGTCACCTCCTGGACCGCGCGCGCGGCCAGCTCGTCCGCGGCGCCGACGTCGCGCCAGTCCTCCCTCGGGTCGGTCGCCATCGGGTCGGGGCTCCTCGGTTGCCCCGGCGGCGGCCGCGGGGCGAACGGCTCAGCGCGCGAACATGCTGCGCGCCACGAACAACAGGTTCGCCGGACGCTCGGCCAGCCGGCGCATGTACCACGGGAACCAGTGCTCGCCGTAGCTGATGAGCACTCGCACGTTGCGCCCGGCCTTCACCAGCCGGAGCTGCTCGGCGCGCTGGATGCCGTAGAGGAGCGCGTGCTCGTACTCGGCCGGCGGCACGCCCAGCCGGTCGGCCGTGGCGCCCAGCCGGGCGATGAGCGCCGTGTCGTGCGTCCCGAGCGTCACCCACGCGCCCGCGGCGCGCGCCTCGCGGCTCCACAGCCGCGTCGCCATCCAGTGGAAGTTCTCGTCCACCTCCTGCTTGTCGGGGAACGCGACGGCCGAGGGCTCGGCGTACGCCCCCTTCACGATGCGGATCGCCGGCCCGAGCGCGAGCAGGGACTCGAGGTCGGCGCGCGTGCGCCGGAGGTAGGACTGCAGGCAGACTCCCAGGTTCGCGTGCGTCGCGCGCACCGCGCGGTAGAGCTCGAGCGTGCCGTCGGTGTAGGCCGAGCCCTCCATGTCGATCCACAGCCGGCTTCCGTGCACGCGCGCGGCCTCGGCGAGCGTGCGGGCGTGCCCGGTGCACAGCGCGGGGTCGAGGTCGTAGCCGAGCTGGGTGGGCTTCACCGAGATCTCCCCGCGGATCCCGTCGCGGCCCAGCCGGCGCAGCAGTTCGAGGTAGTGGTCCCGGACGGCGTCGGCCTCGGCGCGCGAGGACAGGTTCTCGCCCAGGCTCGTGAGCGTGACCGACAGGCCGAGCGCGTTCTGCTCGCGCGCGGCGGCGAGCGCCTCGTCCGTGGTCTCGCCCGGCATGAACCGGCGCACGGCCTGCATCACGAACCGCCGGCGGGTCGCCTGGCGCTGGAGCCAGGCGCTGCGGGAGCCGGCGAGGAGGAGACCGCGCATGGGGTTCATGGCCGCATCCGGGTGGCGAACGAACCGCGATCGGCCGGAGGTTAGCAGAGCACCGCCGCAGGTGCAGGCGGCGCGGAGCGCCGCAGCCCGAACCCTTTCCACGCGCGTCCGGCACGCTGCGCCCCGCTGGCTTCCCCCGCGCGCATCGCGCACCATGCGTCGCCGTGAACGTCCTGCCGCTCGAACCCGAGGCGTCCGCGGACAGCGCGGAGCGCTGGGACCGCTTCGTCCGCGACTGCCCCGAGGCCACGTTCTTCCACCGCTCCGGCTGGCGCCACGTCGTCGCGCGCACGTTCGGGCAGCGCCCCTACTTCCTCTACGCCGAGTCGGGCGGCGCGATCCGCGGCGTGCTGCCGATGGCCCGGCAGCGGAGCCTGCTGCTGGGCGACGCGCTCGTCTCGACACCGTTCTGCGTCTACGGCGGCGTCGCCGCCGCCGAGCCGGCCGCGCGGGACGCGCTCACCAGGGCCGCGCTCGCGCTCGCGGACAGGCTGGGGGTGGCGTACGTCGAGTTCCGGAACACGGTCCCGCGGCGCGACGACTGGGTGCGCCGCACCACGTTCGACACGTTCCGGCGGGAGATCGCCCCCGACCCCGAGCGGAACCTGCTCGCGATCCCGCGCAAGCAGCGCGCGGAGGTGCGGAAGGGGATCGAGCGCGGGCTCACCGCGGCAGCGGCCCCCGATGCGCACGGCGCCTGGGGGCTCTACGCCGCGAGCGTCCACCGGCACGGCACGCCGGTCTACGCGCGGCGCTACTTCGACGACCTCGCCGGGGTGTTCGGCACGGACTGCGAGTTTTACTTCGTCTCCGACGGCGCGCGGCGCGTGGCGTCGCTCCTCAATTTCTACTTCCGCGACGAGGTGCTCCCCTACTACGCCGGGAGCGCGGGCGGGGCCCGCGACGGCGAGGTGCACCCGTACATGTACTGGTCGCTCATGAACCACGCCGCCGCGCGCGGCGCGCGCGTATTCGACTTCGGGCGGAGCCCGGTGGGGAGCGGCGCGTGGGCGTTCAAGAGGAACTTCGGCTTCGAGCCGCGACCGCTCGCCTACGAGGCCCGGCTCGTGCGCGGCTCCCGCCTGCCCGAGGCCGACCCGAAGAGCCCGCGCTACGCGCGCTTCGCGGCCACGTGGCGCCGGCTGCCTCGCTGGCTCGCGGACGCGGCCGGCCCGTGGCTCGCGCGGCAGATCGGCTGACACCCGCGACGGCCACCGGGGCCGTGCCGCGTCCGCCCGCGCGCGGATCAGTCGAGCCGCTTCCGCATGTTGAGCATCTCGCGCCCGCCCTTCCGGAACCGGCGCGCCTCCTCGAGCCCATGCGCGAGGTAGAGCCTCACCGCCGGGGCGTTGTCGGCGTGCACGTGCAGCTGGTAGGCGGCGATCCCCTGCCGACGGAACTCCGAGTGCGCGGCCTCCATCAGCGCCGCCCCCACGCCGCGGCCGCGCGCCCGCGCGCTCACGCCGAGGTAGACCAGCTCGGGCACGGCGGGCACCCGTGCCGTGCCGGAGGCGAGCTTGGCGATCGTCGCGCGCAGGAGACCGAGCGGGCTCGAGCGCACGAGGAACGCGAGCACGTCCCTCGGCCCTGCGAGCAGCGAGCGCGGGAACATGGAACCGATGTCCCGCGTCACGACGACCAGCCCGAGCAGCTCCCCGCGCTCCTCCGCCACGTGCACCCACACGGTGCGACGGGCGATGGCGTTGGCGTAGAAGTGCCGCACGAGCCGCGCGCCGAGCAGCGTGAGGTCGCTCTGCTCGCCGGGGAGGGTCTGGACGTGGAGGCGGGCCAGCGCGGGCGCATCGGCGAGCGCGGCCGGCCGCAGCGAGTAGTCTCGCGACTCCGGTGTGGTCGAGGTCACGCGGCGACGTTACCGCAGGATTCTGGTATCTGTCTGCCCGTGCCCCATGAGCCCGGCCGTCATGCGGCCCAGCGCGCCTGGTGCTTCTACGACTGGGCGAACTCGGCGTTCGCCACCAGCGTCGTCGCGGCCATCCTGCCGGTCTACTTCGCGCGCATGGCGGGGCGCACGATGCCGGCGCACGAAGCCACCGCGCTGTGGGGATACGCGAGCGCCGCCGCGCTGGCGGTGACCGCGATCCTCTCGCCCGTGGTCGGCGCGCTCGCCGACCAGACGCGCCGCCGGAAACCCATCCTGCTCGCCTGCGTGCTGCTCGGGAGCGCGAGCACGCTCGCGCTCGCGCTCACGCCCCCCGGCCTGTGGGGCGGCCTGCTGGCGGCGTTCGCGGTGGCGTTCGTGGCCTTTGCCACCGGCAACGTGCTCTACGATTCGCTGCTGCCCGCGGTCGCCGGGCCGGCGGAGATGCACGGGGTCTCGGCGCGCGGCTTCGCGCTCGGCTACCTCGGCGGCGGCCTGCTGCTGGCCGTGCACCTGGCGCTCATCTCCATGCCGCAGCGGTTCGGGCTGGCGGACGCCGGGGTCGCGACGCGGGTGGCGTTCGCGAGCGTGGCGGCGTGGTGGCTCCTGTTCTCGCTGCCGCTCTTCCGGCGAGTTCCCGAGCCCGAGTCGGAGCGCTCGGGCGTGCCGGCTCGCCGCCTGCCCGGCGCGGTGCTGCGCCAGCTCCGGGGCACGCTGGCGGGACTGCGCTCGCAACCCGACCTGCTCCGGTTCCTGGTCGCGTTCTGGCTCTACTCGGACGGCATCGGCACCATCATCAAGATGGCCACGATCTACGGCGTCGAGGTGGGCCTCGCCGACCGCGACCTTATGGGCGCGCTGCTCATGGTGCAGCTGCTCGCCGCGCCCGCCTCGCTGCTGTTCGGCCGGCTCGCCGCGCCGCTCGGGCCCAAGGGCGCCGTGACCCTGGGCCTCGCCGGGTACACCGGCATCAGCGTGTTCGCCTTCTTCCTCGAGACGGCGTGGCAGTTCTGGACGCTGGCCGCGCTCGTGGCGCTCTTCCAGGGCGGCACGCAGGCGATCTCGCGCTCGATGTTCGCCTCGCTCGTCCCGCGCGATCGGAGCGGCGAGCTGTTCGGGTTCTACTCGGTGAGCGAGAAGCTCGCGGGCGTCGCGGGCCCGATCCTGTTCGGCCTGATCACGCAGGCGACCGGCGGCGGCCGGCTCGCCACGCTGTCGCTGCTGCCGCTGTTCCTGGGCGGCGCGTGGCTCCTGAGGACCGTGAACCTGGAGCGCGGCCGGCGCGCCGCGCAGGCGACTTCGGGAGGCGCGCCGCCGGCGCCGTGAGCGCCGCGACCTCGCGCCACTCCGCCTCGGAGAGCGTCACGTCGAGCGCCTTCGCGTTCTGCTCGAGCTGCGCCACGCTCGTGGCTCCGAGGATCGCGCTCGAGACCACCGGCTCGCGGAGCAGCCAGGCGATGGCGACCGCCGCGGGGTCGAGTCCGCGGCTCGCGCACCAGGCGCCCAGCCGCTCGGCGGCCGCGACGTTGTCGGGCGAGATCGCCTTCTGCGATTCGAGGAAGTGCGCGAACGGGCCCGCCGCGCGGCTCCCCTCGGGGCGGGCGCCGGCCGCGTACTTGTTGGTGAGCACGCCCTGCGCGAGCGGCGAGTAGGCGAGGAGCCCGATGCCGTTCCGCCGGCAGAACGCCGTGTGCCCGCGCTCGACATGGCGGTCGAGCAGGTTGTAGCGCGGCTGGGACGAGATGAACCGGTGCCAGCGCTCGCGCCGCTGGATCGACACCGCCTCCCGGGCCAGTTCGGGCTTCTCGTCGAAGTTCGAGAACCCCACGTGCCGCACGCGCCCCGAGCGCACGAGGTCCTCGAACGCCTCGAGCGACTCCTCGAGCGGCGCCTCGGGGTCCGGCGCGTGGAACTGGTAGAGGTCCACGTAGTCGAGCTGGAGCCGGGCCAGGCTCGCGTCGAGCGCGTCGAAGATGTGCTTGCGCGAGAGCCCGCGCCCCAGGGGCCCCTCGCCCACCCGGCCCATGCACTTGGTCGCCACCACGATCTCGCCGCGCGGCAGGTCGCGGATGGCCTCGCCCAGCGCCCGCTCCGCCGCGCCCTTCACGTACACGTCCGCGGTGTCGAACAGGTTCACGCCCAGTTCGAACGCCCGCCGGACGAGGAGCCTCGTCCCCTCCGCGTCCACCGAGCCCCCGAACGTGGTCCACGAACCGAGCGAGAGCTCGGAGACCTGGAGGCCGCTGTGGCCGAGTCGGCGGTAGCGCATGGGGGCTCCTGCGTGCGGGGGACGGCCGGTCGTGCGGGCGCGAAGGCAGGCGAGCCTATCGTCAGCGTCAGGACCGCGCCAAGTCTGACGCATCGGGCCCGCCGGGCATTGGCGGGCGGTGATGGCCTCGCTAGACTCTGCACGCGCGAGCGCCGCGTCATCCCGCCGGCGCTCGCGTCGCGCCGCACACGCCGTTTCCCGCCCCGCAGGGGAGCGTTCCGCCCCATGAGCCACCCCGCCGCCCCACCCGCACGGCTTCACCCGCTCGCGAGCGTCGCCCCGGCGATCGCCGCGCTGCTGTGCGTGGCCGCGGCCCTCGCGCCACCCGGGGCCCGCGCCGCCGAACCCGACTACTCCGGCTACCAGGCGCTCCTCCGTCAGTACGTCCACCTGATCGGCGCGAAGGGCGAGCCGATGGATTCGCGCTTCGACTACGAACAGCTCTACATCGACGAGGGCTACCACCGGACCCGCCGCGCGGAGCGGCTGGAGACCATCCACACCCAGTTGGTCGCGGTGCGTCCGTCGGAGATGAGCGAGCGCGAGCGGGTCGCGTGGGCGATCAACGTCCACAACTTCCTCGCCATCCAGCGCATGACCGTGAACCTGCTGGTGCCGCGGCGTGGCACCATGCGCCACGACTCCCCGAAGCACGTGCGCGCCGACGACGGCGCGTTCTTCGCGGCGCAGGTGGCGGTGATCGAGGGGCGGCCGTACTCGCTGGGCGGGATCGAGCGCCGGTTCGCCTACGGCGACACCACCGCCGACCCGCTCGCCGACGGACTCGCGTCCCGGCTCCTCCCGGGGGATCCGCGCCTGCAGTTCGCGCTGTGCAAGGCGGCGCTCGCTTCCGGACTCATCCTGCCGTGGGTCTACCGCGCCGATTCGCTCGACGCCCAGCTCGACCGTGCCACGCGGCTGTCGCTCGCGCTCCCGCGCTGGATCCTGCTCGACGAGGCGACGGGCTCGTTCCGCGCCTCCAACCGGTTCTTCGACGAGCGCGTGGACCACGGCGGCGTGGACATGCCCGGGCTCGTGCCGTTCCTGGCGCGCCACGGCCCGCCCGCGCTCAAGAAGGCGATCCGGAAGGGCAGGCAGACGAAGCCGAGCATGTACTTCGAGCCGAACTGGAAGCTGAACCAGTACGACCACCCGCGCGAAGCGCTGCCCGGCGAGACGCGCGACTCGACGCGGGCGAAGTAGCGGCACTCGCGGCCGCGCCCGTCGTCCGGACCGGAGGCCGCCCCGGGCCTGCCGGTCGCCCGCCGGCGCCGCCCCCCGAGTCGCGACCGGAGCAGGCGATGCGGCTCCCGCCCGGGAGCCACGTCGGCGTGCCGTCGTCCGCGATGCTGAACTGGGAGCTGCCGCTCGAGCCGTCGCCGTACACGTCGCCGGACCCGGCTTCGCCGGATGCCATGCCGGCCGTCTCGGACTCGAGCGCGCGGGCGAGCCCGACGTCCAGCACCTTCACCACGCCGTCCGGGCGGAGCTTCACGTTCGCGGGCTTGAGGTCGCGGTGGACGATGCCGTGCTCGTGCGCGTACTCGAGCGCCCCGGCGAGCTGGCGGGCCACGCCGAGCGCCTCGTCGGGCGGCAGCGGGCCGCGCAGGATGCGGTCCGCCAGCGTCAGGCCCTCGACGAGCTCCATGACCAGCGCGGGGTGACCGCCGCCGTCCTCGACCCCGAACAGTGCGGCGATGCCGGAGTGGCTCAGCCCCGCGAGCACCCGGGCCTCGCGCTCGAAGCGGGCGAGCCGCCCGGCGTCCCGTGCCAGCGCGTCCGGCAGCACCTTGATCGCCACGTCAGGGTCGAGCCGCGGGTCCCGCGAGCGGTAGACCTCCCCCATGCCTCCCGCGCCGAGCGGGGTCGTGATCTCGAACGGCCCGAGACGGGAGCCGGGAGTGAGCGACATCGGACGAGTTTGGCGCCCCACGGTGCGCACGGCGACCTGCCCGGCGCGTCGCGCCGTCGCGTTCCACCTCCCGCGGCGCCGGATGCTATGGTCCGCCGGATGCGGACACACGCACACGGAGGTGCGCCCGGAGCGGGCGCGGGACCCATGCGCGCGGGAGCGGACGTTGGCTGACGGCGAGCGCGACCTCGTCGTCCTCGGCGGCGGCATCACCGGGCTCGGCGTCGCGCGCCTCGCCGCGCGCGCCGGCTGGCCGGTGACGGTGATCGAGCGCGACGACCTCGCCTCGGGCGCGAGCGGCGCGTCCAGCCACATGCTGCACGGGGGACTGCGCTACCTCGAGCACGGCCGGTTCTCGCTCGTGCGCGAGGCGCTCGCCGAGCGCGTCACGGTGTCGCGCATGGCGCCGGCGCTCACGCGGCCCACGCGCTTCCTGGTGCCGTTCCGGCGCGGCGACCGCGTGGGGCCGCTCCGGCTGCGCGCCGCGTTCGCGCTCTACGACCTGCTCGGCGGCGTGGCCGGCCGGGCCGGGTCCGGGGGCCCGAGCCGGCACATGATGGCGGACGTCCGCCAGGCCCGCGCGCTCGAGCCCGGGCTCGAGCCGGCGGGTCTCCGCGGCGCCGGCATCTACGGCGACGTGGTCATGGACGACGCGCGCCTCACGGTGGCGGTGGCGCGCGACGCCGCGGCGCACGGCGCCGAGATCCTCACCCGCAGCGAGCTGGTGGCCGCGCGGCCCGAGCCCGCCGGCGGCCGGCTCGCGCTCGAGGCGCGCCGGCGCGACACCGGCGAGACGGTGACGCTGCGCACGCGGCTCGTGGTGAACGCCACCGGCGCGTGGGCCGACCGTACGCGCGCCGCCGTGCTCGGCATGCTGAGCCCGGGGCGCAGCGACCCGCCGCGGCTCCTGCGCCCCTCGCGCGGCACGCACCTCGTCTACCCCGCGCTCACCGGAAGCCACGCGCTGCTCACGCTCGCGGGGGACGGCCGCGTGCTGTTCGTGATCCCGTTCGCGGGGCGCTCGCTCGTCGGGACCACCGAGGTCGAGGTCGCCTCGCCCCCGTCCGACGCCCAGCGCCGGCCCACGCCGGAGGAGATCCGCTACCTCGCCGGCGAGGTGGCGCGCATCCTGCCCGCCGCGGCCACCGCGCACCCGATCGCCGTGTTCGCCGGCATCCGGCCGCTGCTCGCCGCCGAGGGCGGCGTGGGCGAGGCCTCGCGCGAGCACCGGCTGGTCGAGGACGGCCCGCTGCTGACGCTGGTGGGAGGCAAGTACACGACGTTCCGGGTCATGGCGCGCGACCTGGTGGTTCGCGCCGCGGCGATCCTCAAGCGCGAGGTGGTGCCGTGCGACGACGCGCCGGGGCCGCTGCCGGCGCCGTTCCCGGAGGACGTGGCCGACGAGGCGTTCGCCGAGCACGCGGTCGAGCACGAGTGGGCGCGCGGGCTCGAGGACGTGCTGCGCCGCCGCGGCACGCGCTGGCTCGCGAGCGACCGCGGCCTCGCCGCGGCCCGGCGCATGGCGCCGGTGCTGGCCCGCCGGCTCGGCTGGGACGCGGCACGCGAGCGGGAGGATCTGGATCGCTACGAGACCGCGGTGCGGGACGAGCTGCTGCTCCTCGACCGCACGCTGGCGGCGCGGTGACGGACGGAGGAACCGCAGGCGCGGCGTCGCCACGTCGCGGCCGGGGTCGCGAGCGGATGGTGCGACGGGACACCTCGGGGGGGGGCGATCGCATGAACGAGGCGCTGGTGCTGGCGCTCGACCAGGGCACGACCGGGTCCACCGCGCTGCTCATCGACCGGCGCGGCCGCGTGCGCGGCCGCGGCTACGCCGAGCTGCCGCAGCACTTCCCGAAGCCCGGGTGGGTGGAGCACGACCCGGACCAGATGTGGACGAGCGTCCTCGCCGCCACCGCGCACGCGCTGCGCTCGGCGAAGGCGCGCGCCGCGGCGGTGGCCGCGATCGGTGTCACGAACCAGCGCGAGACCACGCTCCTGTGGGACCGGGTGACCGGCGAGCCGCTCGGCCGCGCCATCGTGTGGCAGGACCGGCGGACCGCGGCGCGCTGCGAGGAGCTGCGCCGCCGGGGGCGCGAGCCCGGCATCCGCCGCGCGACCGGCCTCGTCTGCGACCCGTACTTCTCCGCCACCAAGCTCGAGTGGCTGCTGGCCGAGCGCGCGGGCGTCCGTGCCCGGCTCGCGAGGCGGCGACTCGCGTTCGGCAGCGTGGACAGCTGGCTCGTGTGGAAGCTCACCGGCGGGAAGGTGCACGCCACCGATCCCACGAACGCCTCGCGCACGATGCTGTTCGGACTCCGCTCGCGGCGCTGGGAGCCGTCGCTGCTGCGCACGTTCGGCGTGCCGGCGTCCGTGCTGCCCGAGGTGCGGCGTTCCTCGGGCGGGTTCGGGAGCACCCACGGCGTGACGGGTCTCCCCGACGGGATCCCGGTCGCGGGCGTGGCCGGCGACCAGCAGGCGGCCCTGTTCGGACAGGGCTGCGTGCAGCCCGGTCAGAGCAAGAACACGTACGGCACCGGCTGCTTCCTGTTGCTCCACACCGGGAGCCGTCCGGTGGCCTCGCGCGCGGGGCTCCTCACCACCGTCGCGTGCGGCCCCGACGGCGGCCCGGCCTACGCGCTGGAGGGAAGCGTGTTCGTGGCCGGGGCCGCGATCCAGTGGCTCCGCGACGGGCTCGGGCTGGTCGCGCGCGCCGCGGAGACCGAGGCGATCGCCCGCTCGGTGCCCGACTCGGGTGGTGTCGTGCTCGTGCCCGCGTTCGTGGGGCTGGGTGCTCCCTACTGGAGAGCCGACGTGCGCGGCGCGCTCCTCGGGCTCACGCGCGGCAGCACGCGCGCGCACGTGGTGCGCGCGGCGCTGGAGTCGCTCGCGTTCCAGAGCCGCGACCTGGTCGAGGCCATGGCCCGCGACGCCGGCTCGCGCGTCCGGGCGCTCCAGGTGGACGGCGGCGCGGTCGCGAACGACTGGCTCATGCAGTACCAGGCCGACCTGCTCGGCGTCCCGGTCCGCCGCCCACGCGTGATCGAGACGACCGCGCTCGGGGCCGGGCTGCTCGCCGGCCTCGGCTCCGGCTTCTGGCGCTCGCCGCGCGAGCTGGCCGCAGCGCGTGCGCTCGACCGCGAGTTCCGCCCGAGGCGCACGGCCGCGTGGCGCGCGGCCGAATGGGCGCGCTGGCGGAGCGCGGTGGACCTGCTGCTGGCGGCGCGGACGCGCTGAGGCACGGCCGGCCGGGGCGGGATCATCGCACGCCCGCGAGCCTCCGGTAGCGTTCGCGCCACTCCTCCGCGAGCGCGCCGAGCGCGGCGGCCTGGGCCAGCTCGGCCGGATCGTGCGGCTTCACGAACCGGATCCGCAGCAGCCGGTCCACGGACCAGTCGGGGTGCGGGCGGTCGATCAGGGTGACTTCGTCGCCCTTCGCGACGGGCCCCTCCCGGCGCACGCGCAGGTACCAGCCGGTGCGCCGCTCGTCGCGCACGCGCTCGAGCAGCCACTCGGCGTCCCAGCGGCGGGAGATGCTCTCGCACGGCCCGCGCGGCGAAGCCACCTGCAGCTCGACCCCTCCCGCCCGGAGCACGTCGCCCACGCACAGCGACCGCTCGTCGGCGCCGCTCACGGTGAGGTTCTCGCCGAAGCCGCCCGGCCCCATGGCCGCGAGCCCGGGGAGCGTGCGCCAGAAGTCGTAGTGCGCGGCGGCGTACATGAGCACCGCCATCTCGGGTCCGCCGTGCACGCGCCGGTCGGCCTGCTCGTCGCCCGCGAGCCCGAGCCGGCCCACGTGCACCGGCGCCGCGGCCTCGTCCTTCCAGTACGCGGTCCGCCAGCTGGCCGGGCGGGCGCGGTCCCAGGCCGGTCGGTCGTGCGTGCGCGACGCCCCGGTGCGCACGGAGACCACACGGCCGAGCGGCGTCCCGCTCACGCCGTCACACCACGAGCGCGGCGTCCAGCCACGCGGTCATGTCGCGGATCACCTGCTCGCGGCCGGTGTCGTTGAACGACTCGTGGTAGGCGTCGGCCCAGGTCACGAACCGGAGCATGTCGTGCGGCGCGGCGGCGGCGGCCTCGAGCGCGCCCTTCGGGTCCACGAGCCGGTCTGCCATGCCCTGGAACATGAGCGTGGGCACCTGCAGCCCGCGGATCCCCTGCCGGCAGCGCTGGGCCGCCTCCATGAACGCGAAGTAGGTGCGCGGGCTGATCCTGTCGTGCACGCGGCGGTCCTCCCGATAGGCGCGCACCACCTCCGGGTCGCGCGAGAGGCCCTCCAGGTCGAGCCCGTTCGGGAAGCCGGCCGAGGGCGTGGCGACGCGGGCGGCGTTGGCGAGGGCGAGCTTCCACCACGGCGGCATCGTGGTGCGGAGCGCGGGCGCCGACAGCACGAGCGCCGCCAGCCCGCGCGGGTGCGCGAGCGCGTGGTCCAGCGCCATCACCCCGCCCATGCTGTGCCCGAACAGCACCACGGGCAGCTCGAGCGGCTGGTCCGGCAGGCCCCGCGTGGCCGTGAACATCGCCGGCACGATCTGGTCGCGGACCTTCGCCCACGACGGGAAGTCGCCGCGCGGGCCGTTCGTCTCGCCGTGCCCCGGCAGGTCGAGCGCGACGCAGGTGAAGCGCCACCGTGCGAGGTCCGAGGCGAGCGCGGCATAGCGCCCGCTGTATTCGCCGAGGCCGTGCACGATCGCGACCAGCGCGCGCGGGCGCTCGGCGCTCCAGACGCGGCCCGGCAGCACGGTGTTGCGGTCCACCCTGACGTCGATCGAGATCGCCGGGACGCTGCCGTTCGCGGGGTTCATCAGCCTCGGGAGCCGGGGCCGTGGCGGCGGCCTTCCGTCTCGTCGTCGTCCTCGACGTCCTCGTCGTCGTCCTGGCCGGCCCCGGCGCCCAGATCGGCCTCCGAGCCCTCGTCGCGGTCCCCCTCCTCCTCCCCATCCTCGTCGGGCTCGAGCACGACGTCGTCGGGGAACGAGCGGAACACCAGCTCGGTCGAGGCGAACGTGGAGCCGGTGTTCTTCACCAGCGTCACGAGCTGCTCGAACATGCTCGGCAGGTCGTCCGTCGCGAGCGTCGCGAGCGGATGCACGACCACGGCCCACAGCTCGCGGCCGCGCATGGCGTAGCGCGCGTCGAGCGCACGGTCGTAGTTGGCCTGCAGCAGCACGTGCAGGAGGTCGGGGTCCAGCTCCTCGACCACGCCGATGGGCGCCATGAGCCGCATCCGGTCGTGCTCGTCGTCGCAGAACACGAACACGGGCACCTCGCCGCGGTTGCCCCGCCAGAATCCCTTCTCGCCCTCGAGTTCCTGAAGATAGGACTCGAGGAGTTTTCCCATCGCCGCGGTGGTCATCGCGGGCGCATCTTGCGGCAACCGCGCCCGGATTGCACGCGGAAGCACGCCCGATGGCGCATGCACGGCGCCGCGCCGGTCGCGTCGCGCGACCGCCCGCGAGACGGAGCCGCGTCACGCGCCGAGCGAACCGGAGACCCGGCGCCAGCCGCCCGGTGCGCGACCGCGCGTTGATGGAGCCCGGGGCAGAAGCTATGCTCGGCGCCCGGCGTGCGCGCGTGCGCACCCGGGCGCCCCGCCCGAGACCCGACCATGCCGCTCGACCCGGAGCCCGCCCCGGCCAGACCCTCCCGACTCATCGTGCCCGGCGCCGATCCGGAGCCCGCGGAGCGGCCGCGCATCATCCTGCCGCCCGGCACCGCGGTCGAGACCCATGACGACCTGCCCGACTACCCGCGGCTGCGCGCGGTGCAGCTCGTGCCCGTCCGCGACGGGGATCGGGACTTCCTGGTCGTCACCGACCCGCTCGGCATCACGCCCGGGCAGGCCGTGCTGGGGCTCGAGTCGCTCCCCCTGCTCCAGCTCCTCGACGGGACCACGTCGCTCACCGACCTCCAGGCGCTGGTCATGCGCGAGAGCAAGGACCTGCGCGTGGGGAACATGGTGCGCGAGTTCGTGGCCCGGCTGGACGAGCTGCTGCTGCTCCACTCGGCACGCTTCGAGGCGGCCTGGCAGGAGGCGCAGCGCGACTACCACCGGCTCGAGGTGCGGCCGGCGGCGATGGAGGGGGCCTGCTATCCGTCCGACCGCGCCGAGCTGGAGCGCTGGCTGGACGAGCACTTCGCGGCCGCAGAAAGCGCGCGGGCCGCGGACGGCGCCGCGCCCGTGGCGCCCGACGCCTCGCCGCGCGCGCTGCTCGCGCCGCACCTGGACCCCCGCCGCGAGGGCCCGGTGATCGCGCGCGCGTTCCTCGAGGTCGGCGCCGGGCCGGCTCCGCCGCTGCGCGTGGTCGTGCACGGCACCGGACACAGCCTGGGCGAGGACCTGGTCGCGCTCACGCGCAAGCGCTTCGAGACGCCGCTGGGTCAGGTGGAGTGCGACACGACGTTCGTGGACCGGCTCGCCGCGCGGCTCGGCCCGGCCGCGTACCGGAGCGAGCTCTCCCACCGCGATGAGCACTCGATCGAGTTCCAGGTGATCTACCTCCAGCGCCGGCTCCGCGGCCGGCCGTTCACGGTCGTGCCCATCCTCTCCGGCGGCTTCCACCGCCTGCTGGAGGACGGCCGGGCCCCGCGCGAGGAGCCGGTCGTCGAGACGCTGGTCGAGGCGCTGCGCGGGACCGAGCGCGAGCTGGGAGGCGACACGCTGCACGTGGCCGGCGTGGACCTGTCGCACGTGGGCCCGCGCTTCGGCGACCCCCCGCTCGACGACGGGGGCCTGGGCGCGGTGCGCGAGGCCGACGAGGCCGCGCTCGCGGCCGCCGCGCGCGGCGACGCGGACGCCTGGTTCGGCGCCATCGCCGCCATCGGCGACGCCACCCGCATCTGCGGGTTCGCGCCCACCTACGTGATGCTGCGCGCGGCCGAGCCGGGCGAGGGCCGGCGGCTCGCCTACGCCGCGAGTCGCGAGCCCGACGGCAGCGTCGTGACCGTCGCGGCGATGGCGTGGCCGTGAGCGACGCCGCGGCTCACGCGCGGCGGCGGGGCCACCCCGGCACGAGCCTCGGCACGCGCGCCGCGTAGTCGCGCCATGCCTGACCGAAGTGCCGCGCGAGAAGCTGCTCCTCGATGAGCGCGTGCAGCACGAACGGCACCGCGAACGCGAGCGCGATCCCGAGGGTGAGCGCGCTGTCGTACGCGATCGCGAGCCCGGCGCCGAGCACGAGCAGCCCGAGGTAGGTCGGGTGCCGCACGACGGCGTACGGCCCGCGCGTGACCAGCTCGTGCCCGGGCTTGATGCCGAAGCTGGCCGAGAACCAGCGCCCGAGCGCGAGCTTGGCCCAAGCCGCGAACAGCGCGCCCGCCCAGGCGAGCGTCGCGCCGGCGACGGCGAGGCCCGGCTGGGCGCCGGAGGGCGCGAGCGGCGCGTCGCGGCCCAGCAGCACGCGGGCGAGGAGCCAGAGCAGGAGCAGGTTCAGCTCGATCGAGAACAGCACCAGCCGCTCGGCCCAGCGGTGCTCCACGAAGCGCTGGCGGAACGTGCGGAACGGCGCGTCGAGGTAGGCGAGCAGCACCGGGACGAGGGCCGCCAGCGCCAGGGTCCGCAGCGTCGCGAGGCTCATGGGCGCCCGGCCGGCGCGGGCTTCGACGGGCATTCGAGGCGCATCGGCGCTCCTTGTGGCACGGCGTCGCGGGGGATAGCCTCACTCCCCCCATGACGATCCGGCGCTTCGCATCGGGCTCGCCCGCATCCTCCTACGCCGGCCCGGGGACCGACAAGGCGCGCGCCCGGCGGGCGGCGCGGCGCCGCGAGCCTGGAGCGCCGGCATGACGAAGGCCGAGGCGAAGCAGCGGATCGCGGAGCTCAGCGGCAGGATCCGCGAGCACGACCACCGCTACTACGTGCTCGACAAGCCGACCATCTCGGACGCGGCCTACGACAAGCTCCAGCGCGAGCTGAAGGCGCTGGAGGAGGAGTTCCCCGACCTGCGCGCGCCCGACTCCCCCACGCTGCGCGTGGGCGGCGGGCTGCGCGAGGGATTCAAGAAGGTCCGCCACGTGCGGCCGCTGCTCTCGCTCGACTCGCTCATGAAGGACTCGGAGGTGCGCGAATTCGACGAGCGGGTGAAGAAGGGTCTCGGGCTCGACGAGGGTCTGTTCGCCGGCGAGGTGGCCTACATGGCGGAGCCCAAGTTCGACGGGCTCTCGGTCGAGCTCGTGTACGAGGACGGCGTGCTCGCCCGCGGCTCCACGCGCGGCGACGGCGAGGTGGGCGAGGACATCACCGAGAACCTGCGCACGATCCGCGCCATCCCGCTCCGGCTCCGCGAGGACGGCCCCGACGCGCGCGGCACGGTCGCCGTCCGCGGCGAGGTGCTCATCCCGCTCGCGGCGTTCGCGGAGCTCAACCGCAGGCTGATCGAGGACGGCGAGGAGCCGTTCGCGAACGCGCGCAACGCCGCGGCCGGCACGGTACGCCAGCTCGACGTGAGCATCACCGCGGGCCGACGGCTGGACTGCTTCGCGTACGAGGTGATGGCGTACGAGGCGCCGGCGCGCGGCCCGCACCCGTTCCCGAGCCAGCAGGCCATGCTGGACGGCCTGCGCGCGTGGGGCTTCCACGTCGAGCGCGAGGTGCGGCTGTGCGCGGGGCTGGACGAGGCGTTCGCCTACCACGCGCGGCTGCTCGAACGCCGCGACCGGCTGCCCTACGAGGTGGACGGCATCGTGCTCAAGGTGAACGAGCGCGCCTCGCAGGCCCGGCTCGGCATGCGCTCGCGCTCGCCGCGCTGGGCGGTGGCGTACAAGTTTCCGCCGCGCGAGGAGGTCACGCGCATCCTCGACATCGTCGTGCAGGTGGGCCGGACCGGGAAGCTCACGCCGGTGGCGCAGCTCCAGCCGGTGGACGTCTCCGGCGTCACGGTGAGTCGCGCCACGCTCCACAACCAGGACGAGATCGACCGCAAGGACGTGCGCATCGGCGACACCGTCCGGGTGCGTCGCGCGGGCGACGTGATCCCCGAGGTGATCGAGGTGCTCAAGGAGCATCGGCCGCGCGGCGCCGAGCGGTTCGAGCTGCCGGGCAGGTGCCCGGTGTGCGGCGCCGAGGTCGTGCGCGAGGGCGCGGCGCACGTGTGCTCGAACGGCCTCGCCTGCCCGGCGCAGCTCGAGCGCCACATCGTGCACTTCACCGCGCGTGGCGCCATGGACATCGCCGGGCTCGGCGGGAAGACCGTCAAGCAGCTGCTCGACCGGCACCTGATCCGCGACCTGGCCGACCTCTACCAGCTCACCCCCATCCACCTCGTGCAGCTCGAAGGCTTCGCCGAGAAGAGCATCGAAAACCTGCTCGCCGCCATCGAGGACAGCAAGCGGCCGCGGCTCGACCGGTTCCTGTTCGCGCTCGGCATCGAGCACGTGGGCGACACGGTGGCCCGCCTGCTGGCGGATCACTACCGGGGGCTGGCCGAGCTGCGCGAGGCCACGGAAGAGGAACTCCAGAGCCTCCGCGGCATCGGCCCCGAGGTGGCGGCGAGCGTGCACCGGTTCTTCGCCAGCCCGCGGAACCGCAAGGTGCTCGACCGACTGCTCAGGGCGGGCGTGAAGCCGGTGGCCGAGCCCCGCCCCGAGGGGCCGCGCGCGTTGGACGGCGAGGTGGTCGTGTTCACGGGCAGCCTCGAGACCATGCCGCGCCCCGACGCCCAGCGGCTCGCCGAGCGTCACGGCGCGCGCGTGGCGGGCACCATCTCGAAGAAGGTGACGCTGGTCGTGGCCGGCCCGGGCGCCGGCTCCAAGCTCGAGGAAGCGCGCCGGCACGGGATCGCGGTCATCGACGAGCGCGCGTTCCTCGAGCGGGTCGGCGGGAAACCGTGACCCCCGCGGCGACGATGTGCCGGCGGCCCCCGCCGCCGATCGGGCGCCCCCGCGACCCGCGAGCCGACGGAAGGACCTTGCGGCCGTGAGCCGTCCGCCCGGCAACGCCGAGCTCGCACGCACGCTCGCGCGCATCGGCGTCATGCTCGACATCGACGGCGGCAACTCGTTCCGCGTGCGCGCCTACAAGGAGGGCGCCCGGGTCGTGGAGAGCCTGGCCGAGCCGGTGGCGGGGCTCGTGGACGAGCCCGGCGCGCTCGAGGCCCTGCCCGGGATCGGCAGGGGGATCGCGCAGCACCTGCGCGACCTGGTCGCGACCGGCACCACGCCGCTCCTCGACGAGCTCGGCGCGCGCTACCCGGACGAGGTGGTGGACCTGACCCAGCTGCACGGCCTCGGCCCCAAGCGGGTGCGGACGCTGTTCGACGAGCTGCACGTGCGCTCGCGCGCCGACCTCGAGGCGGCCGCGCGCGCGGGCAGGCTCCGCGACCTGCCGGGATTCGGCGAGAAGGTGGAGCAGAACGTCCTGAAGGCGCTCGAGACCGCGGCCCAGTGGACCGGCCGCATGCTGCTGGCCGAGGCGTGGCCGCACGCGCAGGCGCTCGCGGAGCGGATCGGCGCGCTCGAGGGCGTCACGCGCGTGGAGCTGGCGGGCTCGTTCCGCCGGCGGAAGGAGACCGTGGGCGACCTGGACCTTCTGGTCGCCGGCGGCGACGCGGCCCAGGTGATGCGGGCGTTCACGAAGCACGAGTCGGTGGCGGACGTGCTGGGCCAGGGCGAGACCAGGTCCAGCGTGCGGCTGGCCGCGGGGCTGCAGGCCGACCTGCGGCTGGTGCCGGAGGCGAGCTTCGGCGCGGCGCTCCTCTACTTCACCGGCTCCAAGGAGCACAACATCGAGCTGCGGAAGCTCGCCATCGACGAGGGCATGAGCCTCAACGAATACGGGCTCACGAAAGGCGAGCGCACCGTGGCGGCGCGCACCGAGGAGGACGTCTACCGTGCGCTCGGTCTGGAGTGGATCCCGCCCGAGCTGCGCGAGTCCCACGGCGAGATCGCGCTCGCCCGCCACGGCAAGCTGCCGCGCCTGCTCGAGCTGGAGGACCTGCGCGCGGACCTGCACATGCACACCACGCGCAGCGACGGGCGCGACACGATCGACGCCATGGTGAAGGCGGCGATCGCGCGCGGCTACGAGTACATGGCCATCACCGAGCACAGCAAGGCGCTGGCCATGGCCAACGGGTTCGACGCGGCCCGCGTGCGCAGGTCGGTGGGCGAGATCGAGGCGGCCCGCCGAAGGCACCCGGGCATCCACATCCTGCACGGGCTGGAGGTGGACATCCTCGCCGACGGCGAGCTGGACCTGGACGACGACACGCTCGCGCTCCTCGACTGGGTGATCGTGTCCATCCATTCGAGATTCGAGCAGCCGCCGGCCGTGGCCACCGCGCGCGCGCTGCGCGCGGTCTCGCACCCGCTCGTGCACGCGTTCGGCCATCCCACCGGTCGGATGATCGGCTCGCGCGAGCCGGTGGCGTTCGACGTGGAGAAGGTCTCCGAGGCCGCCGCGGCGAACGGGGTGGCGATGGAGATCAACGCGTTCCCCGACCGGCTGGACCTCTCGGACGTGAACGCCCGGCTTGCGAAGGCGAAGGGTTGCCGGTTCGTGATCGACACCGACTCCCACGCGGTGGGGCACCTGGACCTGATCCGGTTCGGGGTGTTCCAGGCCCGCCGGGCCGGGCTCACGAAGGCCGACGTCTGGAACACGCTGCCGTTCGATGCGTTCGAGAAGTGGCGCCATTCGCGCCGGGCGGTAGCGCGCCTTCCCGCGGCCGGCAGACCGAAGGCCGGCAAGCCGGTGAAGGCGGAGGCGCCCGCGAAGCGCCGCGGCAGGCCGGAGAAGCCCGTGAAGCCGCGCCCGACCGGCCCGGCCCCGAGGGTCGGCCGAAGCCCACGACCCGTCGGCCCCTCCGGCCCGCGTCGCGGACCGCACTGAGGCGACCGCATTCTTGACGTCCCGCCCGGGACGCCGGCTGCTACGCTCGGGCCGTCGCGGCCGGGACCCGCCCGCGAACCGCCGCAGGAGCCTCCCATGCCCGCCTTCACCCGCGCCCTGCTCGCCGCCCTCCCGCTGCCGGCCGTGCCCGACCTGCCCGCCGCCGCGGGCACCGTTCGGATGTACGCCGACGGCGTGTTCATGGCCTCCTGCGCGCTCGCCTCACCCGACCAGACCGGGAACGGCATGGTGGTGTGCCTCGCCATCGCCACCGACTGCGACGTGTTCGCGGGCAAGATCGGCACGGTCGGCGACCCGACCGCCGACTTCGACTGCGACGGCGACGTGGACCTCCTGGACCAGGTCGATTTCAACCAGCACGGCTCGCACGCCTGCGTGGGCATCGTGGACGCGGCGGACCGCACCACCTGGGGGCGCGTCAAGTCCTTCTATCGTTGAACTCGAGCCGGGACGGGCGCCCCCACCGCCCGGATCCGGCCGGGTCGCGCGTGAGGCCGGCGGCGTGCGCCACCGGCCTCACGACAAGCGTTGCTCGAGGAAGCGTCAGCCGAGCTTCTCGGCGATGCTCTTGGCCTGCAGGAACAGCAGCAGGTAGTCGCGCCCGCCCGCCTTGCTGTCGGTGCCGCTCATGTTGAACCCGCCGAACGGGTGGCAGCCCACCATCGCGCCGGTGCACTTGCGGTTCAGGTACAGGTTGCCGACGAAGAACTCGTCCTTCGCGCGCTGGAGCTTGGCGGCGTTCCTCGTGTAGACGGCGCCGGTCAGCCCGAACTCGGTGTCGTTGGCGATGCGCAGCGCGTCGTCGTAGTCCTTCGCGCGGATGATCGCCAGCACCGGCCCGAAGATCTCCTCCTGGGCGATCCTTGCGGCGGGAGCGACGTCGTCGAACACCGTGGGCTGGACGAACCAGCCGCTCTCCCCCGGCACCCGGCCGCCGCCCGTCAGCAGCTTCCCCTCCTGCTTGCCGGTCTCGATGTAGCGGAGGATGCCGTTCATGGCCCGCTCGCTCGCCACCGGGCCCATGTAGGTGCCGTACTGCGCCGGGTCGCCCTGCTTCACGAGTTTCTGGATCGCCGGCAGGAGCTTCGCCACGAACGCGTCGTGCACCGAGTCCACGACGATGGCGCGCGAGCAGGCCGAGCACTTCTGCCCGCCGAAACCGAACGCGCTCTGCGCCACGCCCAGCGCCGCGGCGTCGAGATCCGCCTCGTCGTCCACGACGATGCCGTCCTTGCCGCCCATCTCGGCCACCACGCGCTTCAACCACTTCTGCCCGGGCTGCACTTCGGCCGCGAGCCTGTTGATGCCGATGCCCACCTCCTTGGAGCCCGTGAACGACACGAACCGCGTCTTCGCGTGGCGCACGATCTGGTCGCCCACCGTGCCGCCGTCGCCGGTGACGAAGTTGAGCACGCCGGGCGGCAGCCCGACCTCCTCCATGAGCGCCATGAACTGCCACGCGATGCCGGGCGTGTCGCTCGCGGGCTTGAGGACCACCGTGTTGCCGGTGACGATCGCGGCGGCGGTCATGCCGACGCAGATGGCGAGCGGGAAGTTCCACGGCGGGATCACCGCGCCCACGCCGAGCGGCAGGTAGA
>CAZSQX010000027.1:0-43935 GCA_964609125.1 uncultured bacterium | reverse complement strand
TTCTGACGTGTTCGTGATGCTCAAGCCCCCCAGGGCCTGGCCGGACCCGCGCCGGCCGAAGGCGGACCTCGTCGCGGCGATGGAGCGGAGGCTCGACCTGCTTCCCGGGAACGTCTACGGGTACACGCAGCCCATCCAGATGCGGTTCAACGAGCTCATCGCCGGCGTGCGCGCGGACGTCGCCCTCAAGGTGTTCGGGGACGACCTCGACGTGCTGCTCGCGGCGGCGAACCGGGCCGCGGCGATGCTGCGAGCGATTCCCGGCGCTGCGGACGTGAAGGTGGAGCAGGTGAGCGGGCTCCCGATCCTGACGATCGAGGTGCAGCGCCAGGCCACGGCCCGCTACGGGCTCAACGTCTCCGACGTGCAGGCCGTCATCCGCACGGCGCTCGCGGGGAGCGTGGCGGGCGAGGTGTTCGAGGGCGACCGGAGGTTCGAGATCGTGGTCCGCCTCCCGGAGCACGTGCGAAACGACCTGCGCGCGCTGGAGCTGCTGCCCGTGCCGGTGGTCGCGGCGCCGCACTCGCTCGTGCCCGGCGCGCTGCCGGCCGCCCACTCGAAGGAGGCCACCGAGTTCATCCCGCTCGGCGCGGTGGCGACCATCCGGCTCGAGGAGGGCCCGAACCAGGTCAGCCGCGAGAACGGCAAGCGCCGCGTGGTCGTGCAGGCCAACGTGCGCGGGCGTGACATCGGCGGATTCGTGCGCGACGCGCGGGCCGCCGTGGCCCGCCAGGTGGCGCTCCCGCCCGGCAACTGGCTGGTCTGGGGCGGCCAGTTCGAGCACATGGTCGCGGCGCGGACCCGGCTCATGTTCGTCGTGCCGCTCGCGCTGCTTCTCATCTTCCTGCTGCTGTTCGGTGCGTTCGGCTCCATCATGGACGCGCTGCTCGTGTTCAGCGGCGTGCCGCTGGCGCTGACCGGAGGCGTTCTGGCGCTCGTCGTGAGGGGGCTGCCGTTCTCGATCACCGCGGGCGTCGGTTTCATCGCGCTCTCGGGCGTCGCCGTGCTGAACGGCGTCGTGCTGCTGTCGTTCATCCGCCAGCTGCGTGCCGAAGGGAGGTCCGTGGACGAGGCGCTGGTCGAGGGCTGCACGACGCGCCTGCGGCCGGTGCTCATGACCGCGCTCGTCGCCTCGCTCGGGTTCGTTCCCATGGCGGTCGCCTCCGGCACCGGCGCGGAGGTGCAGCACCCGCTCGCGACCGTCGTCATCGGCGGGGTGGTCTCCTCCACGCTGCTCACCCTGTTGGTGCTGCCCGTGCTCTACCGGCTGGCGCACCGCGACCGGGAGGGCGAGCTGCGGATCTGAAGGGTGGCGGTGGCCGAGGCGGCGGCGCCGTCCCGCCCGCAAGTCGCCGCCTCCTCGTGCCGATGACCCGAGGGTCCCCGGGAGGGTCCCTCGTGCTCCGTCGTCTCGCGCTTGCGGCGGTCGTGGTCGCCGCCGTCGTGATCGTCGTCCGCTCGGCGCCACAGCCGCCGCCCGGCTCATCGCTGCTCGGCGCCATGGGCCGCGGGCCGACCGTGGTCCTCGTGCACGGGCTCGGCTCCTCCGCCCGACACTGGTTCCCGCTCGCACGCGACCTCGCGCGCGATCACCGCGTGGCGTTCGTGGAACTCCCCGGGCACGGCCTGGCGCCCATGTCGCTGCCGTTCACGCTCGAGCAGGCGGCGCTCGCGCTCGACCGTGCGCTCGCGGAGGAGTCGCGGGAGCCGGTCGTGCTCGTGGGGCACTCGGCGGGCGGCCTGGTCGCCGCGGCCGAGGCGCTGCGTGCGCCGTGGCGCGTGCGCGCGCTCGTGCTGGTCGAGTCGGCGCTCGCGCCGCAGCTGCCGGCCGCCGAACGCGCCGCGTTCCTCGACAGCCTCGACCGCGACTGGGAGGCCACGCTGCGCGACGTCTATCGCGGCTTCGGCCGGGACTCGCTCCAGGGCGAGGCGCTGTGGGCGGAGGCGTCGCACGTGGAGCGCGCGCGCATGCGGGCGTGGATCCCGGTCGCGCTCTCCGCCGACCTGTCCGCCGCCGTCGCCGGCCTGGCGATGCCGGTGCTCGCGGTGCTGGCGCCACACTCGTGGCAGGCGGGGGAGACATGGGAGCAGGCGGCGCGCGCTCTCGGGTACTCGCGCATCCGGCGGCTCGAGGCGGAGCGGGTCGAGGACTGCGGGCACTTCGTCATGCTCGACCAGCCGGCACGGCTCGCCGCCGCCATCCGCCGGTGCTCCGCCACGCGGGACTCGGCGCTCGCGCTTCGCTGACGCGCCCCGCGACGCGGCCGTCGCGGCTTCAGAAGGTGATCCGAACGCCTTCCCGCCGGCCGGCCCGGGCGCGCGCGCTCGTGCCGCCCACCCAGGTCATCACCCGGGTCGCGCCCGGGTAGCCCTCCAGCCGCTCGATCTCGCGGCCCGCGCTGTCCACCACCACCAGAGTCGGGAACGCGGTCACGCGGTGTGCGCGCTGGAGCGAGTCCACGAACGGCGTGTTGCGACCGTCCTCCTGCTGCCGGTCCACGATGCGCACGGGTACGACCAGCTGGGCGAACGCTCGCGCCTGGCGTTCGTCTCCGTAGAGCTCGCGCTCCATGCGCTGACACGGGCCGCACCACTCGGCGGTGAAGTCGTAGAGGATGGGCCGGCCGGTGAGCCGCGAGCGCGCCGGCGCGTCCGCGGGCTCCACCCACGGCACGAGGTCGGGGCGCCGCGGCGGGTTCCGCTCCTCGACGAGGCCGAGCACGACGCGGCCTGCGAGCAGCAGGATCGCGACGATCCACAGCAGGCGCGGATCGCGCCGCGTGGGCCCGCGCGCGACCAGAGGCTCAGTCGGCGGCATACGACAGCTCCCGGCGGTTGAGCCGTGCGAGCCCGAGGGCCAGCGCGAACGTCACGGTGGAGGCCCACGACACGACCGCGAACCACGACGGCGGCATGCCCTGCGCGAGCCCTGCCAGCGAGACCTCGGGCCCGAGCACGCCCTGGAGCTCGGCGCTCGCGCGCGTGAGCCAGGCCCACTGCTTGAACGCGGCGAGCGCGGCGGCCATCTGGGCCATGAACATCGTCGCGGCGTAGATCCCGAGGTCGCCGATCCCGCCCACGAGCGTCGAGAGCATGACCATCACGGCCGCGTGCCCGGCCACGGACGTGGCGGCCTCCAGCAACACGCGCGCGAGCTCGACCGGCGCGGCCGGCGTGCCGCGGAGCACCAGCACGAACGCGCCGAGCAGGATGGTCGCGGCCGCGAGCCCCCAGGCCGCGATCGAAGCCCCGAGCCAGCGGCTCAGGAGGTACGTGGGGCGGGTCACGGGCCGGACGAGCAGCAGCTGCAGCGTCCCGGAGGAGACATCCTGCCCGACCGCGCCGGCCGTGAACAGGAGCGCGAGCGGTCCGGCGATCCCCGACAGCATCGAGAGCTGGCCCGACAGCGCCACGCCGGCGAGCGGGAAGAACGTGAACATCGCCGCGAGCGCGAGCCGCATGGGGCTCGTGAACCGGTGGCGCAGGAACGAGCGGATGAGCGTCGCGTTCATCGCGGGCCCTCCGGGGGCGGGCCGGGCGGTGGCATGAAGCGCGAGTGATCGTCCTGCGGCGCGGGCGCCGGAGTACCGGTCGAGGCGGCAGGCGCCGAGGGCCCGGGCGCCACGCCGCGCGACGCGGCCGCGGGGGTTACGGGCCCGGGCGCCGAGCCTCGCGGTGCGGCCTCGGGCGTCGCGGCGCCTGCCGCCCCGCTCGCGAACAGGCGCTCGAGCCGGCCCTCCTCGGGCATCACCTCGATGAGCGCCACGCCCTCGCGCGCGAGCGCGGCGATGAGCCGCGTGGCGCCGGCGTCGTCGGCCACGCCGAAGCGCGCGTCGGGCGCCGACCAGCCGCGGAACGTCGCGCCCGCGCCCCCGGCGAGCGCGGCGAGGCGCTCGGGCGCTACGGCGGGCTGCTCGGTGGAGAGCCGCACGCGCAGCACGCGCGCGTGCGCGGCTCCGGCGCGCATGGTCTCCATCGCCTCGACCCGGCCCTGCTTCACGAACACCACGCGATGGCACACGCGCTCCACCTCGGCGAGCTGGTGCGAGTTGATGAGGATGGTCGCCCCCGAGGCCGAGAGCTTCGACAGGATGTCGCGGAACACGACGATGCCGGCCGGATCCACACCGGAGATGGGCTCGTCCAGGTAGAGGAGCCGCGGGCCGCCGAGCAGCGCCTGCGCGAGAGCCAGGCGCTGGAGCATCCCGCGCGAGTAGCGGCCCACGCGACGGCTCGCGGCCTCGCGGTCGAGCCCGACGCGGTCGAGGAGCGCATCGCAGTCCCGCGGGCGGCTCTCGCGCGGGAGCCCCGCGAGCGCGTGATGGAAGTGGAGGAGCGCCCTGCCGCTCATCCAGCGGTCGAGCACGAGCCGTTCGGGCAGGTAGCCCGTCGCGGCGCGCACGGCGAGGTCGTCCACCGGCAGGCCGTGGATGGCGATCCGCCCCGAGTCCGGGCGCAGGAACCCGAGCAGGCAGCCGAGCAGCGTGGTCTTCCCGGCGCCGTTCGGGCCGATGATGCCCACGGTCTCGCCCGGCTCGATCGTGAGCGAGACGCCGGCCAGGGCCACCGTGCGGCCGCCGAGCCCGCCCGGACCGCGCGCGTAGCTCTTGATCAGGTCCTCGACGACGATGGCGGGCAACGCGGATCCTCCGGGGGCGGCGGGGCGTGGTCCGGTCTACGCGGGCCGGCGCCCGGGGGTTGCGACCGGGCTCACCGGCCCAGCTCGTCCTTGTGGACCTTTCCGCCTTTCATCACCCACTTCACCCGCTCCAGCTCGGTGATGTCCTTCGTGGGGTCGCCCGCGACGGCGATCAGGTCCGCGTACGCGCCCTTCGCCACGACGCCCACCCGCCCGGTCCAGCCCATGAGCTCCGCCGCCGCCGTCGTGGCGGTGACGATGACCTGCATGGGGGTCATGCCCAGCTCGGTGTAGATCTTGAACTCCCTCGCCTGCGTCCCGTGCGGAAACACGCCGGCGTCGCTGCCGAACGCGATCCGCACCCCGTGCCGCACCGCGGCGCGGAACGCGGCGCGCATGTGGCCCCGCACGGTGTGCGCCTTCTGCAGGCTCTGCTCGGGGATCTTGAGCGGGTTGCCGGGCGCGAGGATGGGCTCGATCACGTACAGCGTCGGCACGTACCAGGTGCCGTTCTTCCTGAGCACCGCGGCGGCCTCGGCGTCCATGTAGGTGGCGTGCTCGATCGAGCGCGCGCCGGCCTGACTCACCCAGATCATGCCCTCCTTGCCGTGGCAGTGCGACGCCACGTGGCGGCCGAGCCGGTTGGCCTCGTCCACCGCCGCGCGCATCTCGTCGCGCGTGTAGGTCGTGTGGCGCGGGTCGTCATTGGCCGAGAGCACGCCGCCGGTGGCGTGCACCTTGATGAGGTCGGCGCCCTGCTGGATGTTGAACCGGACCTGCTTCCGCACCTCGTCCACGCCGTCGGCGACACCGTTCGCGAGGTCGTTGCACCAGTGGTAGTCGAGCGCGTTCCGCTCGTCGCCGTGCCCGCCGGTCATGGACAGCGGCCAGGTCGCGACCTGCATGCGCGGTCCCGGCACCTCGCCCGCCGCGATGGCGTCGCGGAGCGCCACGTCCACCAGCTCGCGCCCGCCCACGTCGCGGCAGGTGGTGAAGCCCGCGTCCAGCGTGGCGCGCGCGTTGGTGACGGCGGCGATCGCGCTGCGCGCGGCGGGGCTCTTGAGGCGCGCCATGCGGTCCACGCCGACGCGCGAGCCGAGGTGCGTGTGGGCGTCGATCAGCCCCGGGAGCAGCGTCGCGTCGCCCAGGTCGGTGACGCGGAGCCCGGCCGGGGCCGAGGTCTCGACCGACTCGATCGTGTCGCCCGACACCACGACCCACACCGGCCCGCGCGTGGCCCCCGCGCGCACGTCCGCGAAACGCGCGGCGCGCACGGCAAAGCGGTCGGCAAGGGCGGGCGAGGCGACGGCGAGTGCCAGGGCGAGCACGGCGAGCGCGGCGGGACGGGGCGGGCGCATGGGGCCTCCGGGGAGAGGACGGGCGAGGGCGGCCGGCTCAGCGCTCGCCCATGTCGGCAAGGTCGGCAAGATCGCGCGGCCTGCCGGTCGCGCGCTTGTTGCGGATCAGGTCGGCGCGGCCGAGGAAGCTGCACGCGACGCGGCCCAGCGCTCCCTGGACGCGGGAGGGCCAGGCTTCACTGAACGTCAGGCCGTCGAGCGAAGTGAGGATGTCGATCCGCCGGGGAGGCACTCCGATCTGGTAGACGAGGTCGGGCTGCTGGAGATCGGTCTCGCTGAGGTCGGCGAGCGGCGCTCCGAACGCCCGCAGCGCCCGGTGGACACGGGCCGCGTTCGTGGGTGTGGGCTCCACCCACAGGTCCAGGTCTCCGGTGGCGCGCGGCCGGGAGTGGAGCGCGACCGCGTAGGCCCCGACCACCAGGAAGCGGGCGTCAGCGCCGTTCAACTCGGCGAGCAGGGCTTCGAAGTCCGGGTTCACCGGTGTTCCATCCCTTGAACTCCCACAGCTCCAGGCTCAGCCGCCAGGTCTCGTCGAGCCTCTCGGCGGGCGTGAGTGAAGCCCAGAAATCGCGGTCCGCCTGCTCGGCGGCCTCGCCCTGACGCAGCTTGCGCGTGCTCGTGATGCGGTTGCGCGACATGGAGTTCGCAAGATACCACGTCCGGCGGCGCGGTCCGGCGGCGGCCGCGCTGTTTGCAGCGGCGCGCCTCTCGCCGGTCCGGTTTTCGCAGTGCGGAGACCCGGCGTTCACGCGCCCGTCACACGCCGGCCGGTAGTGTCACTCGAGAAGGGGACGAGAGGTCGCCCGCCGGCGGGGCGCGGAAGCGGTCGCGAGACCGGAGCACACGCCGGTGAAGACGGGCGGCGGAGTTCCCCACACGTTCGCGGCATGCCGGTGCGCGATGCACCGTTCGAGGGCCCCGTGCCCCGGGATCGTCGGCCGGACTGCCGCAGGAGACGCTGGGAACCGCACGAACGCGGCGCCCAGCGTTTCGTCGCTTCGAGGGTCGCCGCGGGACCGGCCCGGGTGATTTCGCGGGGGGACGTCGGACGTCGGTCAGGCGAGCGCGCCGTGCGCCGTGCGCCGTGCGCCGTGCGCCGCGCCCGCGCCGGCGGCGAGCCGGCCGTGGACCGCGGTGGATCCCCGCTCACGTGACCGCCGGGCGCGACGCCGCGGCTCTCCGCCCGCGGCGCCGTCGGGACTCAGGCTCCGGCGCCGACCGGCTCCATGGGCTCGAACTCCGAGGGTCGGGCCTGCAGGTCGTCGTCGCCGGCCGGCAGGCCCAGGCACTCGGCCCGGACGTGCAGCGAGAAGTGCCGGCCGTGCCGGATCAGCTCGCGGAGCGCGAGCCACAGCAGCTCGCCGCGCCGCGCCTGGCTCCAGCCCGAGAGCGCGCGCGGGGCCTGCACCAGCTCGCCCCACTGGGCCGGCGTCATCGCCGCGAGCGAGGTGTGGGCGCCGAGGAACGAGGTCTCGAGGTCCACGAGGATGACTCCCAGCGGGCGCGGGCCGGCCGGAACGTGCCCGGAGGCGTGCCCGAACGCGATGGCGTCGATCCGCCGCAGCCGCGTCACGAAGCCCTCGGCCATCTCCCGCAGCGTACGGCCGCAGCCCGAGCGGCGGTCGTCCAACCGCGTGAGCGGCAGCGCCCTCAGCTTTCGGACCGCCTGCCGGACCTCGTGCGTCAGCACCTGGTCGTACGCCTGCCTCACGACCGGGATCTCCAGCACCATCGGGGCCTCCTCGTCTGTGCCGCCCCAGGGGGGGCGGGCCGGAGGGTGGTGTTCCGGCATGGGGAGCTTCCCGCAGGCGCCGGGACGCCCCGGTGTCGCGCGTGTGACGGCGGGGAAACATCCGGCCTCCGGTCGCGGCCGGTGTCGGGCCCGGCTGGCCGGCCCGGGGGGCTTCCGCGCTCGGGCGCCGCGCCCCCGGCGGGACGCCCCCGCGACCCGCTACCGCCCGAACAGGGTGAGCGCGATCTCGAACATGATGAGCGCGACGATGATCAGCTCGAGCGTCTCGCTCCGGCGGGCCAGCGACTCGGCGTTCAGCATGTCGTACGTGCCCCGCACGATCGCGAGCTTGCGCTCGATGCCGGTGCGCCAGGTGCGCTCGCGGAACTCGTGCATGGCCTGCGCGTAGAGCCGGGCCAGGAACACGTCCTCCGTCACCTTGAGCGAGTTCTCCACGCGCTCGATCAGCTCCACCGAGTCCGCCACCCGCCGCTGGAGCGTCTCCAGCAGCCGGCTGTAGCCGCGGCCCAGCAGGCGGAAGCCCTTCCGGGCCTGGACGAACCGTGTCTGGATGGCCGGGATCTCGGCGTCGAGGATGGCGTCGTACCAGCGCAGCTCGAGCAGCTGGGCGTTCGCGAACTCGAGCACGTACTGGACGTCGGTATCGTCCGGGACGGGCTCCACCACGAGCGCGGTGCCCCAGGTGAGCACGGCAAGGTCGTCCTCGAAGTACGAGAGCCGCGGCGAGAGCAGCTCCTTCCGCGCCGACTCCGCGAGCGGGCGCGGCTCGCCGAGCAGGAGCCGCGCGATCGCTTCGTCGGGGACGTACTCCGGGGCCGCCGGCGTGCCGTCCGTTGCCAGGAGCTGGTGCACGCGGAACACGGTGTAGTCCTCGGTGACGTGCGACAGCCCGGGCTGCTCGATCGCCGGCCCGATGCGCGCGAGCAGCCGGTCGCGCGCGCGCGCGAGCAGCTCGTTCCACGGCGCCGCGCCCACCGCCGCGCCCCAGTCCGCGAACGCGTTCCAGCCGAGCCCGGGGTGCGCTCCCACCTTGGCGCGCAGCGACACCACGCCGAAGTCGAACATGCGCGCCGACAGCTCCACGTCCACGGGCCGTCCCGCGATCTCGATGCGTTCGGCGCCGAGCCCGGCGGTCACGGGCGGGTTCGGGATCTGGATGGTCTGCGCCTCGCCGCGCGAGGGCCTGCGGCGCTCGGGTGCGCTCGAGGCGAGCAGGTCGAACGCCTTGTCGAGCGCGATCGCGTAGCCCACGTCGAACAGCCGGTAGACGACGGCCTCGCCGTGGACGCGAAGCTCGCTCGGATCGGGTGGGGGAGTCATCAGGCGAGCATACGGCACGAGTAAGGCGGGCGCGTCCTCGCGGGTGGGCGGGCCCGCGAGGACGCGCCCGCGCGACTGCAGCGCAGGCGTCGTCGCGGACGAACGAGCGTTCGGTCGCGTTCCCCCGCGCAGGACGTGCGCGCACGTTGCCCCCACGGACGTGTCGCCGGAAGACCACGAGCCCCGTCGCTGTTGGCGACGGGGCCCGATGGCTTGGGGGGTGTTGCGCGCCTAGCGGAGCACCGCGTCCTTCATCGCCTTCGCGATGCGGAACTTCAGCACGCGCTTGGCCGGGATCTTGATGGCCTCGCCCGTCTGCGGGTTCCGGCCCATGCGGGCCTTGCGGTTCACGACCACGAGCTTGCCGACGCCCGGGAACACGAAGCCGTTCTTGGCCTGCTTGGACGCGAGGGCCGCGAGCTCTTCGAGGATGGCCGTGCCGGTCTTCTTCGTGAGCTCGAACTTGCTGGCGATGTGCGCGCCGACCTGCGTCTTCGTCATCATCTTCGCCATGGGGTCAATCCTCCTTGACTGGAACCAAGAGGTGGACAATGTGGACAGGCGCGAGTCGCACGCCTTGGCCGCTGCTGGGTATAGCAGCGTGGCCCGCGAGTTCAAAGGGAAATTCGCGCCCCCCGTCGAGTTCGCGCAGGCCTGACGCGGTCGGAACGCTTCGCCCTCCGGCCGCCCGGCGGGATCCCGGCCGGCGCCGGGGCGGCTACTCGGTGACGACGAGTCGCCTCGTCCGGGTCGCCGAGCCGTCGCTCGCGCGCACGAAGTAGACGCCGGGGCGGACCCGCTCGCCGCGATCGTCGCGCGTGTCCCAGGCGAGCGTGTGAGCGCCCGGCTCGAGCGTCCCGCGCGCCACGGCGCGGACCTGGCGCCCGGCCGCATCGAAAACGATGACACTGACTTGGGCGCGCGCCGCGAGCCCGAGCACCACCTTCGCCTCGGCCCGCGCGGGGTTGGGCGCGAGGGCCTCGAGAGCGAGCCCGGAGGAGGCCCGCGCGGGCGGCGCGGACAGCGAGACGGTGCTCAGGTCGAGCTTCCAGGCCGAACGTCCGTGCGTGAACGCGTACAGCCCGCGGCTCGCCTGGTGGAGCTCCAGGTCCCACACCGGCTGGACCGGCATGGCGCCCCCGAGGGGAACCCAGGTGCCCCCGAGATTCCGGGTCTCGAACACCCCCAGGTCGGTCGCGGCGTACAGGGTCCCGGGCCTCGCGGGGTCCACGACCAGGTCGTTGACGGGGGCGTCCGGGAGGTTCCCGGTGATGCTCTCCCACGTCGTGCCGCGGTCGGCGCTCCGGTGGACGCGCGGCTCGTGGAAGTCCTGCCCGAAACCCGAATGCGCCACGTAGATGAGGTCGGGATCCGCCGGGTCCGCCACGACCCGCGTCACGTAGAGCCCGGGCAGCCCCGCCGTGATCTCCTCCCACAGGCCGCCCGCGTCCTGCGAGCGCCACACGCGGCCGTTGTCCGTGCCGGCGAGATAGAGGTTCGAGTCCGCCGCCGAGATCGCGACCGTGGTGATGGTGCCGTAGACCACCGACGCGGGCGGAGCGCCCGTCAGGTCGCCGCTGATCGCCGTCCACGCGCCGCCGCCGTTCGTGCTGCGATAGACGCGCTGGCTCGCGGACAGCAGCACGCTCGGATTCGCGGGGCTCTGGAAGATCGGCGTGTTCCAGTTGTAGCGGTCGCCGGGGCCCCAGCCGCCGGTGCTCATCCACGTCGCGCCGTTCGTGACCGAGCGCTTCACGCCGGTCTTGTCGGAGCAGTACTGCCATTCGGCCAGGATCGTGTTGGTGTTGGCGGGGCTCACCAGCACGTGGAATCCGTCGGCGCCCAGGATCTGCCCCCAGCCGAACGGCCCGGTCTCGGTCTTGAGCGTGCCGTTGTCCTGCGTGCCGCCCACGACCTTGTTCGCGTTCCCCGGGTCCACCGAGCCGGCGTAGAACTGGCTGATGGGCAGGTTCTGCGACTTCACCCACTGGCCCACGCCCACGCCCGCGCGGTAGAAGCCGCCGTCGTTGCCGAGGTAGACGCGCGAGGCATCGAGCGGGTCCACCCACAGCGCATGATGGTCCACGTGCGCGGTGCCCGTCTCGTTGTTCAGGATCGCGCCGCCGTCCGTCGAGTGGAGCAGCGACACGCCGCCCACCCACACGTCGTCCGGGTCGGCGGGCGAGACCGCCACGTGCCCGAAGTACCAGCCGAAGCCGCCGAACGCGTTGCGATGCGCGGTGGTCTGGTCCACGCGCACCCAGCTCTCGCCACCGTCGTCGGTGCGGAAGAGTCCGAGCCCGATGTAGCCGCTCGCCGCACCGCTGATGACCGAGGCGTAGAGGCGGGACGGCTGGCTGGGCGCGATGGCGATGGCGATGCGCCCGAGGTTGTCGCCCGCGGGCGGCAGGCCGGCCACGATCTTCGTCCACGTGCCGCCGCCGTCCGCGCTCCGCCACACGGCGCAGCCCGGGCCGTACGCGCGCCGGTAGGTGAGCCGGCGCACGCGCTCCCACGTGGCGCAGTAGACGGTCTCGGGGTGCGCCGGGTTCACCACCACCTCGGACACGCCCGTGCTGTCGTTCACGAACAGCGTGCGCGTCCAGGTGAGCCCGCCGTTCAGGCTCCGGTAGAAGCCGCGGTCCGGGTCGGTGGTGAACGCCTTGCCCATGGCGCCGACGTAGATGCGGTTCGAGTCCGCCGGGTCCACCGCGACCGCCCCGATGTGCGACGTGTTCGCGAGCCCGCGGTGCGCCCACGTCGCGCCGCCGTCGCGCGAGACGTAGAGCCCGGTGCCGTCGTAGCCGTCGAGCGTGGCGTTCGCGTCGCCGGTACCGCACCAGACGGTGTTCGGGTTGAGCGGGTTCAACGCCAGCGAGCCCACCGAGAAGATGCCGAGGTGGTCGGTGAGCGGCCACCAGTTGTCGCCCCAGTCGTCCGAGCGCCACACGCCGCCGTTCGCCGCCCCGAGCCACGCCGGGTTCCCGCCGGGCGCGGCGACGATGGCGTTGACGCGCCCGCCGATGGCGTACGGCCCGAGCGGCACCCAGTCCTGCGCCGCACTCGTCCCGAGCTGCCGCCGCAGGAGCGCCCGCTCGAGCTGCAGCTCCTCGACCGCCGCCGCGAAGCGCTCGGAAGGGATGGTGCCGTCGGGCCGGGCGCGCTGGCGGAAGAAGTAGTCCGACGGCAGGTCGCGCCCCGGCGCCTCCTCGCCCGCATCCTCCCGCGGCGTGCCCACCGGCCCCACGCGCGGGTGGGGGACCAGCGCGACCAGGGCGATGACCGGGACGAGGAGGAGTGGGCGGAGGCGCATGGGGTGCCGGGGCACGGGTGGCGCGACGAGGTCCGCCGGAATTCTAGGCGGCGCGAGGGCCCGAAGTCCACGGCGCGGATCGGCGCCTCGCGGGACTTCGGCTCAGCCCCCGGCCTTCGGCCGGGCGGCCTTCGGCACCACCAGCTTGAGGGCGCCGTGCTTCTCGGAGACCTTGACCACCTTGATGTCCATGAGTCCCAGGGCGCGCGCCGCCTTCCGCACGGTGTCTTCGGAGAGGTCGCGGCGGCCGCGCGGGTAGACGGCCCAGATCGCGCCGTCGGGGAAGATGGCGGGCGCGAGGTCCCCGAGCTTGTCCTCGTCGCCTTCGTGGACGAGCAGGACGAACACGAGGTCCGAGCCGGGCACGGGCTTGACGCCCGGCTTCTCGCCCAGAGCGTTCATGACGTCGGTGCGGAAGCTGGTCTCGAACCGGCCGACCAGGACGACCCGAAGCCCCGGTCGGACGCCCAGCTTCTCGACCACCGTCTTCGGGTTGCGGATGGCCTCGGCCCACTTGTCGGCGCTGCGGCCGAGCGAGAGCGCGAGCCTCCCGCCGGGCCACTCGAGCGCGAGCACGCCGTCCTTCACGGTCACGGCTGAGACCTCGCGCAGGGGCACGTTCACCCGGAAGTCTCCCCGGAAGATCAGCTCGTCGGTCTCGAGCAGCGCCCTGCCCTCGCCCGACTCGCGCTTGAAGCGCGCCTGGCATCTGGCTTCACGTCCCATCGCGGATCCCCTCCGGTTCCCCCGGCACGGCTTCGTGCCGCAGCGAGCGCAGCAGCGCCGGCCGCAGCTTCGCGGGCGTGACCCGCCCGAGCTTCACGTCGCCCACGCTCACGTGCCCGGCGAGCGAGCGGAGCGCGTCCGCGAGCCCCGCCAGCGCCGCGTCACGATCCAGCGAGCCCCAGCTCACCCGCGGCGGCGCCTTGCCCGCCGCGAACCACGGCTCGAGATGCACGTGCCTCGCCTCGAGAACTCCCGCCTCCCGATGCGCCTTCAGGTCCACACGCCCAAGCAGCTGGCCGTCATGAAGTATCGGCAGACAATAGTAGCCATGCCGGCGCATGTGCCCGGGAACGTAGATCTCGATCCGGTAGAAGAACCCCCACAGCCGATGCACGCGCTCGCGATGCCAGAGGAACGAGTCGAAGGGCGACAGCAGCGTCGTGCCGCGCGACGGCGTGCGCCGCCGGTGCGCGCGCTCGAGCGCCGGCAGATCCTCGGCGCGCGCGAACCACGGCTGGTGCGCGCCCTCCACGCGCACCTCGCGCACCTCGCCCCCGGCGACGAGCCCGCGGAGCGCCGCCCGCGGTCCGGGCGCCTTCCACTGGGGCCAGGTCCAGTAGCGCATGACGTCGTCCCAGCCCGCCGCGCCCAGCGCGCCGAGCGTCCGCAGCAGCCGCTCGCGATGCACCTGCTCGGGCGCGAGCGCCGGCGTGTCCTCGAACCGGGGCAGCACGCGGGCCATGTCCGCGTAGCGCTTGTGGAAGTGCACGCGCGAGTGCACCCCGATGCGGCCCGCCTTCCACAGGTAGTCGAGCGCGTGGGTCGCGGGCTTCCAGCTCCACCAGCCGCCGCCCTTCCCCATGTGCCTCGGGCGCTCGAAGTCGGCGTTCCCGAGCGGACCGCGCTCGCTCACGGCCTGCGCGACCTGCTCGATCAGGTCGCGATTCCGCCTCCGCCAGCCGCGATGGCGCGCGTCGAAGCGCCGCGGCGTGTCCAGCATCACGGCCTTGTGCAGGGCCAGGTCGCGGGTCGCCACGAAACACGCCACGTGGGTGAGGTACTCGAACAGCACGCGGTCCCGATAGATGAGCCGCTCCAGCCTCGCTCGATCGAACGGCCCGAACCGGCTCCACAGCGTCACGAGATGCGCCCGTTCCAGCACGTTCACCGAGTCGATCTGGAGCCCGCATGTCCCCGACACGAAGTCGGCGAGCGTGCGCGCCGTCAGCCGTCGGCCCCGCGGCCGGTCGAGCCACTGGCGCTCCAGGTAGAGCGCCGCCACGGCGCGGCGGGAGAACTCCGGCAGCGCGTTACCCGGACCGCGGTGGCGGGCGCGTACGCGGGCGGTCGTCCCGGGCCGCGCCGCGGCCTGCGCGCCCCGTGCGCTCACGCCCCGCGTCCGGACGCCGGGCCCGGCGCCGGATAGGCCTCGGCCAGGAGCTCCACGAGGTGCACGAATCGCGGCGCGAGCCCGCGCGCGGTCGCGCCGCGGCGCATGTGCATCAGGCAGCCCGGGTTCGAGGCCACCACCACGTCCGGGGCCACGCGCTCCACCGCGTCCAGCTTGCCCGCGAGCTGTGCGTCGGCCATCTCGGGGTGCGTGAGGTTGTAGACGCCCGCGCTGCCGCAGCACCAGTCCGAGTCGGGGAGCGGCACCAGCTCCACGCCCGGCAGCGCGCGCAGCAGCCGCCGCGGCGCCTCGCGCACGTGCTGCGCGTGCGCCAGGTGGCAGGCATCGTGGTACGTGACGCGGAGCGGGCGGGGCCTCCCCTGAGCGACGCCCGCGGCGCCTTCGGCGCCACCGTCCGCGGCCAACTCCAACGTCACGGTCGGCCGCGGCAGGTCGTAGTGCGCGAGGATCTCCGCGACGTCCCGCGTGCGGTTCGAGAGCGACCCGGCCGCCTCGGCTTCGGTCGTTCCATGCAGCAAATGCCCCGTCTCGCGCAGCGCCGCTCCGCAGCCGGCCGAGTTGGAGACGACGAAGTCGTAGGACCCCGCGAAAGCGCGCGCGTTGGCGGCACCGAGCGCTTTGGCCTCGCGGCGGAGCCCCGCGTGCGCGTGGAGCGCACCGCAGCAGGTCTGCGCGCGCGGCACCGTCACGCGCAGGCCCGCCAGCACCATGAGCCGCACGCTCTCGTGGTTCTGCCCCGGGAACATGGCCGGCATCACGCACGAAGTGTGGAAGGCCACGTGCCCCTTGGGCGCGCCGGCCGGGTGGAACACGAGCGCGTCCGCGCGCGACTCCATGCGCGCGCCGTGCGGGAGCCGCGCCGCCACGCGCTCCAGCGCGCGCCCGCCACGGCTCCCGAGCCGCGGCGTCATGGCGAGGCCCCGCCGCGCGAACCGCGGCAGCAGGCTTCGCACGAACGGCAGCCGGAGCAGCGCTTCGAACGGCGCGAGCTGCCCCAGGCGCAGCAGGTCGGCCGCGAGCGCCACGCGACCCGGGTGCGGGAGCACGCTCCGCAACACCCAGTGCGCGAGGTAGCGGAGCGGCGAGCCGCGCCGCCAGCGGCGATGGATCTGCCCGCGCGTGGCCTCGAGCAGCCGCGAGTAGGGCACGCCCGCCGGGCACACGGTCTCGCACGCGCGGCAGTCGAGGCAGCGGTCGAGGTGGGCGACGAGGGGATCGCTCGGAGCGATCCGCCCCTCGGCGAGCCCGCGCATCAGGTAGAGCCGCCCGCGCGGCGAGTCCGGCTCCTGCTTGAGCGTCCGATACGTCGGGCACGCCGTCAGGCACAGCCCACAATGGATGCAGGTGTGCAGGTCCGGCGTGGCCGGCGCGTCCTCGCCGTCGAACCATGACGACGGGGGCATGGGGTGCACGTGCGGCTCGGGCTCGGGGGCGTGCGCGCTCACGGCCGCGCAGCATAGCAGCGGCGACGGGCCGGCTCGTCCACCGCCAGCGCCAGCGCCGCCGCCTCGATCTCCGGCGCGACCCGGTTCTTCAGGAGCGGCTTCGCCCGGCTGATCTCCTGCAGCGCCGCCTCGCCGCCCTTCTCGTACAGCTCCTGAAAGCGGTAGAAGCTGTCGCGGCTGTAGCCCATCACCTGGCAGGCCTTCGACACGTTGCCCAGGTGCTTCGCCAGCTCCAACAGTCCGACCTTGTTGCGGATGACCTTCTGCTCGGTCCTCATCTCCCTGTCCCTTCTCCCCGTCGCGGGGTGGTGGAACTTCGAGGAACCCATCCGCTGTCAGATCCGCTCACGACTACTTCAGGGAATGAAGTCCATGGGTCCCGGGAAAGGCTCGAGGATGAAGGGCATGCTGGGCGGGGGCATGGAAGGCATGGCCGGTTCGCTGGGCGGGCGGATGGGAGGCGGCCTCGGCGGCCGGCTCGGCGCCGGGCTGGGCGCCTCGGTGGGCGGCCCGGTCGGAGCGATGGTCGGCCGGTACCTGGGCCTGTGGATCGGCCAGGGCGTCGGCCATCGCGTGGGCACGGCGGTGGCGGCGAAGTGAGGTCCGGCGGCCCGGCGGGCGGACCGCCCTCGACGCCGCCTGCTTCGCGACTCGCGTGACCGCTGGGCTCGCGGACCTCTTCGCGGCCGCTCTCGCCGTCGGCGAGGAAACGCGTGCGTCGAACTTGCATGGGCGGACTCTCCGGGGGTCGGGCGATCGCTGTACGGATGGAAAGCATCCGCGCCTCCCCCGGAGGCGTCCTGCGCGGTTTCGGCGGTCGCCGGCGGCGTCCGCCCCGGGACTCGGCGGGGCGGGTGCCTCCTACTCTCCGACCGACAGCGCGAGCCGGACGGTGCGGCCGGGGGACATGACGCGCAGGCCGGCGGCGAAGGGATCGCGCGCGTACGAGAGGTGCTCGCCGTAGAGGGCGTCGGTGACGTTGACCACTTCCAGCGATGCGCTCGCGCCCGGGCCCGGAGACCAGCGCAGCCCGAGGTCGAGGCGGCCCCAGGCGGGCGTGCCGGTCTCGCCGAGCGATTCGTCCACCCGGTACTGGCGAGCCGCGGTCTCGACCCGCACGAGGCCCTCGACGCCGGCTCCGAGCGGCGGGCGGGCGACGAGGCTCGCGGTGAAGGGCGCGACCTCGGCCAGCTCGGTCCTCGCGTCGAGGTTCCAGCCGAGCGTGTAAGCCAGCGTCCACTCGGCGTACGGGAGCCGGCCGCTCGCGCGTCCCGAGAGCAGCGCGGCGTCGGCGTTCGCGTACGTGACGTGCGGCGTCGCGCCGGCCCGCCCGGCCACCGGCAGAACGTAGCCGTCCACCCACGAGCCGCCCAGCTCGAGCGTGGCGAGCCGAGTGTCGAGCTGCCCGCGCAGCGAACCGCGCAGGGGCGGTGCGAGTCCGGGATTGCCGGTCCAGTCGGGCTTCACGACGGGCATCATCGGACGCCGCACGGTGATGTACAGCTGCTCGGCGCCCGGCGGCTCCGAGGCCACCTCGGCCATCGCGCTCCAGCGCGCGGCGCCGCCGAACGTGCGCGTCGCGGCCAGCGCGAACGGCGCGAACCAGCGCTCGGACCCGGCGTCCGGGTGCAGCGCGCGGTGGCGCGCCAGCGCCGCCCCGTCGCCGATGCCGGCGCGCGTCACGCCGGCGCGGGCGGCGACGACCACCGGACCGGCCGCGAACCTCCGGGCGGCGTTCACCGCCCACTGCCGGTAGCGCGGCATCAGGTGATTCTCCGCGCGCCGCATGGAGGTCGCGATGGTGTTGTTCGCGTTCCACTCGCGCGCCCACGCCTCGAGCTCGACGGCCCCGGCGCGCCCGAGCAGGCCCACCGTGGTCTGGTCCGCGGCCGTGCTCATGCTCATCGCCATGGGCCCGGGAGCCGACGAGGTGCGCAGCCCGTTGTCCATGAGATGCCGTGCGTGGCTCGCGTAGACCTTGTACGGCCCGTACGCGAACGAGGCGTTCCACAGGTCGTTCACGCGCTCGTCCATGAGAAGGTAGGCGTAGGGCACGTCGCGCGTGACCGTACCCTGCGCGCCCCACGCCGCGCGTCCGCGCGCGCCGTGCCAGGCGAGGTCGCCCTGCCAGTAGCGAACGCGCCCGTCGCGGAAGCCGTAACGGTCTCGGAACGTCGAGCCGCCTCCGTCCGCGTACGAGCCGCCGGCCGTCCCGCGGCCGCTCAGCCGCTGGCCGCGGCCCTCGAGCGCGAACGACGCCGAACCGTCGCGCGAGCGCGCGAGGTCGCCTTCGGCGGCGCCGCGCGCGCGCCAGGCCTCCGACGGCGTCTCGCGCCGCAGCACGAGGCGGCCGGCCAGCCCGGCGCCGAGCCCGCCGGAAGCGCGGTCCCACGTCACGTCGGCCAGCTCGATCGGAATGGCGAGGCTGGTCGGCGGGTCCATGCGGTTCGGGCAGGCGCAGTGGTAGCGCTCGCCGTCCACGACCACCGCGAGGTCGCCGCGCCTGAAGCCGTCGGCGTACAGGTCGGTGCCGAGCGCGACGCCGCGGCGGACGAGCGAGAGCCCGAGCCGCTCGAGCGAGCGGTTGAGGTCCTCGCGGCTGGAGACCGAGGCCGACGCGCCAAACGTGACGCGGCGGGCGACCACCGTGATCGAGTCGAGCGGGTAGACGGTCTCGGCCGCGGCCGCGACGGGAGAGGCGGTCGCGGCGGCGGCGAGCAGGAAGAAGCGGATCCGCCGTGCGGCGGACGGACGATGGGGATGCACGGCACCTCCGGCGCGGGCCGCGGGCCCGCCGGTGGAAGTCTCGAACCTCGGTGCGGCCGCGCCGCGAACGGGCGCGGGCCGCGCGAACGTGGGCGCCTCAGGCGGCCCGCGTGCGCGGCGGAGGTTCGGAAGGCGCCGAGGGTCCGCGCGCGGCGACACGGTCGGCGGGCGGTCCGGGCGCGACCACGGCCGGCAGGTCCAGCCGCGACACGCGCGCCGCGACCGGCGTGCCGGGCAGCAGCGTCGTCGCGCCCGGGGGCGCGGCCTGCCGCGTGGCGCAGTGCGCGTCGAAGCCCGCGAAAGCGCGGTCGCGCGCTCGCCCGGGGCCGTGGTCGCAGCACGGGCCGGTGCACTCGCAACCGTGCGGGTCGCCCGCCGGACCGCAGCAGCAGCTGAGGGCGGCAGCGCTCGCGTGCGGTGCGCGCAGGAACTGGCCGAGGTCGGAGCCCACGGCCAGCACGACAACGACCGTCAGGCCGGCGATCAGCGCGCGCATGACGGCCGCGACCCTACGCGCGCCGCTCCGCCCGCGCAACCGCCGGCCCGGGGCCCGGGGCGCCCCACCCGACGGGGCGCGTGACGGGCTCGAAGCTCGCGACCACCCGGTCGCCGTCACGCGCTTCGAAGTCAACGCGGCAGGCATCCTTCGCGCCGCACGGGGCCCCGGCCACAGACCCGCTCAGCGCCCCCCGAACCCGCAGCGCACGCCCGCCTGGAACGTGCGCGGCATGCCCACCTGGATGCCGCGCGTGCGGTCCACCACGTGCACGAGGTCGGCGAGGTTCTTGACCGCGACCCAGACCGTGGCCCCCAGGCCGGGCAGGTCGTGGTTGAGCGTGGCGTTCCACACGGTCGTGGCGGAGAGCTTGCCGCGCTGGCCGTCGGCGCTGGGCGCCTCGGTGTTCGCGAAGTCGGCGAACTGCGCGCTCGTGTGCTGCGCCTCGAACTGCGCGTCGAGCGCCCCGCGCTCGAAACCCGCCGCCACCGTGAGCAGGTGCTCGGGCGCGTACGGCTGCCGGTTCCCCGCGGCGCTGCCGCTCACGACGGCGCCCCCGACCACCTGACGGAACGCCGTGGACTGCTCGGCTTCCGGCAGCCAGGTCCAGGCCGTGCGCAGGTAGAGCCCGCTGGCGTGGCGCACGCGCCCCGAGAGCTCGGCTCCCATGAACAGCGCCTCCCCTTGCGCGAGCGGCGTGGAGCCGCCCGCGATCGAGCCCACGGCGATGAGCCGGCGGAAGTCGTTCCGGAACAGCGTCGCCTGCGCTTCGCCCGGCTCCGCGGCGAAGCGCGTCCCGAGCTCCCAGTTCACGGACTCCTCGGGCTCCACGTCGGTGGCGGTGCCCGCGGAGCCGATCACGTCCTCGGTGCGCGGCGGCGCGAAGCCGCGATGCACGCCGGCGTAGACCGTCATCGCCTTCGACGCGGCCCAAGTCGCGCCGAGGCTCGGGATCCACGTGCCGAGCCGGTCGGAGCCGGACCGGCCGCCGGGCAGGCGGTTCGTGCGCGACGACCGGATGTGCTCGTAGCGCAGGCCCGGCGTCACGCTCACCGAGCCGAACGGTACGCGGTTGGAGGCGAACGCCGACCAGGCATCGGTCTCGCGCAGGTTGTCCTCGACGAGCGCGCCCGTGCGGGCGGTGGCCGAGGCGCCGTTCACCTGCCGGCGGTCCTGGCGCTCGAAGTGCGCCCGGAGCCCCACGTTCAGCTCGTGGCCGAGGCCGAGCACCGCCCAATTGAGCCGGAGCCTCGGTTCGAGCCCCCATGTCGTGTACTCGCGCAGCCGGCCCTGCACCGAGGCGATCGCGTCGGGGTCGAGACGCGTCCCGGCGAGGCGCGCGTCCCGGACCGCGGCGCCACCCTGGCCGTCGGTGGTGGTGCTCGACTGCCGCCACCAGTCACGATCGAAATACGAGGCGTAGAGGTTCGTGACCAGCAGGGCGTTCGGGCGCGCAAGCCAGCGGTGCGTGGCCGAGGCGCCGAGCCGCCAGCCATCGAACTCGTCGTTTCGGAACGGGTTGTAGCGCGGCCCGAGGTTCTCGAACTCGGCCTGGGTGAGGCCGCTGTAGGTGAGCATCGAGGACTCGCGGTAGAAGTTCGCGCGCAGCGTGAGCGAGCGGGCGAGCACGGCCTTGAAGTTCACGTCGTCGAGCCGCGAGTCCATGTTCTCGCGCGCGCCGTCGTCGTGACGGCGGACGACGTCGAGGAGCACGCGGTAGCCGCCGAGTCGCAGGCGCCCGGAGGTGTGCTCGCGGCTCCCGCCGGAGGCCGCGACGGAACCGCGGAAGTCGGCGGGCGGCGTGGGGGTGATGTAGTTGAGGAGGCCGCCGATCGTCTGCGGGCCGAAGCCGACCTGGCCGGCGCCCTTCAGGAGCTCGACCTCCTCGAACCGCTCGACGGGCGGGTGGTAGTAGCTGGCGTTGTCCCCGTAGGGTGCGTAGGCGAGCGGCACGCCGTCCTCGAGCAGCGTGGTCTTGGTCGAACGGGTCGGGTTCAAGCCGCGAGCGCCGACGTTGGGCCGGAGCCCGAGCCCCTCCTCGTCGCGCACCGTGAGCCCCGGGAGCTTGCGGAGCGCCTCGCTCGTCGTGAGCACGCGGCTCTGCGCCAGGGCGCGGGCGTCCAGCACGCTGGCGCTGCCGGGGATGCGGCCGAGCTGGTCGCGGCGGCCCACCACCTCGACCCGGGGCATGGGGTAGAGCGCGGTGTCGGGGTGCGCGGGCGCCGACTCCGCGGCGCGGGCGAGGGTGAGGGGCAAGACGGGGAGGAGAAGCGCGATGGCGAAGCGGGTGGGACGGAAGCTCACGGTCTGCTCCGATCTCTTCAGGGGGTGATCGTTCGATTCGGATGGGCCCGCCCCTTCGAAAGGCCGGCAGGAGCACGTCGTCACTCGAGGCGGGCGGCGGCGGAGCCTACAGCAATTCCCGCCGCCTGCCGGAGGGCTGCAGCCAAGCCGCGCGGGCAGCATGGAACGTCGGGGTGCCGCGCCGAATCGCTACTCCTCCGTCTCCACATGCAGCCGGTGGAGTATCCGGTGCAGGCCCGGCGACAGCAGCAGGCCGACGCTCGCGAGCAGCATGACGCCGGAATAGATGGCGTAGGCCGACGCGAACAGCTTTCCGGCGACGGTCGTGGGTGCCGGCTCCACGGGACCCATGCCTCCCATGATCATCGAGGCGCAGTGGATCGAGTCCACCCAGCCCGGCACCCCCACGATCCAGCGGTAGCCGGCCGCGCCCAGGGCCAGCGAGAACGCCAGCAGGCCGCCCGCGATCATTCCGCTCGTCGCGAGACGCCGGCGGAAGGTCTCCGGGCTGGCGACCGGCTCGTGCTTGCTCTCGTAATGGAACGGCCCGCGCCGCCGGCGACGTGTCATGGCACGAGCACCAGCTTGCCGAAGTGCTCGCGGGCCTCGATGCGCTCGTGCGCGGCACGCGCTTCGGCCAGCGGGCGCACGCTGTCCACGACGGGCTTCAGGGCGCCCGAGGCCACGTGCCGGAGGACGTCGTTCAGGTCCGAGCGCCGGCCCATCCAGGACCCGAGCAGCGTGAGATGTCTTCCGAACAGGAGATCCAGGTCCAACGCGGCCCGGTTCCCGAGCGTCGCGCCGCAGGTCACCAGGCGCCCGTCGCGCGCGAGCGCCGCGACGCCCGCCTCGAACACCCGGCCACCCACGTGCTCGACCACGACCTCGACCCCCTTCCGGCCGGTGAGCTCGCGGGCGCGCTCCGCGACGTCCTCGCTCGCGTGGTCGATCGTCTCGTGCGCGCCCAGGTCGTGCGCGCGCGCGAGCTTCGCGGCGCTCCCGGCGGTGGCGATGACGCGCGCGCCGTGGAGCCGCGCCACCTGGACCGCCGCGCTCCCGACGCCGCTCCCGGCGCCGATCACCAGCACGTCCTCGCCGGGCCGCACGCGCGCGCGCGTCACCAGCATGTGCCACGCGGTGAGGAACACGAGCGGCACCGCGGCCGCCTGCTCCCACGCCAGGTTCTCCGGGTACGGCAGGCAGTTCGCGGCGGGGACCGCGACCAGCTCGGCGTAGCCGCCGTTCCGCCTGCGGCCGATCACGTCGTGGCTGCGGCACAGGTGGTCGTCGCCGTTCGCGCACGCCGCGCACACGCCGCACGAGAGCGTGGGGTTCACGAGAGTCTTCCGTCCGGGTGCGACGTGCCCGACGCCCGGGCCGACCGCGACGATCTCGCCCACGACGTCGTTGCCGAGGACGTGCGGCATCTCGGGCTCGAGCCCGCGCAGCCCCGAGCGCACCCACAGGTCCAGGTGGTTGATGCCGCAGGCGCGCACGCGCACGAGCGCCTCGCCGGGGCCCGGCGCCGGGTCGGGGCGCTCGCCGTAGCGGAGCACGTCGGGGCCGCCGAAGCGCTCGAAGTACACGGCCTTCATGCGGCCGGCTCCACCGGCCCGGACGCGGACGCGGGCGCGGGGCCGCGCCGGTGGCCGCGCCGACGCGGGCGTCCCGCAGCCGCACCCGCGGGCCGGCGGCGGGATGCGGGGTGCGGAGCCGGCATCGCGCCGCTCGTCACCGGGCCACTCGGCACGGGATCACTCGTCATAGAGCACGGTGGGCTCGTGGTAGAAGCGCACCTCGCGCTTCGAGAGCCGCTCGGCGGTCCACGTCTCGAGCCAGGCGCGCTTCTGGTCCAGGGACATGCCGGCGTCCTCGCACAGGGACACGGGCACGTTCACGCGCAGCGCGCGCCAGCGGATCAGGTGGCGCGTGATGCCCGCCGGCAGGTGCTCGCCCGCGCTCGCCAGGTCGATGACCTCGGCAGGGTCGAAGCGCGGGAACACCACGAGCGCCTGCACTTCCGGGTGCTCGCGCCGGGCGTGCGACAGCGAGTCGCTCGTCACACGCGTGTAGGGGACCCGGTCCTGGTAAAGCCGCACCAGCGCGTTCAGCAGCTCGTTCCGCTCGTGCAACGTGCGGCCGCCGTTCGCCACGATCACGTCGCCGTCGTTCAGCACCACGCACGCCAGGGCCTCGCGGCGCGCGAGCATGGCCCGCGCGTGCAGGCGGTCCTGGTGCCGGAACTCGAGCCCCGGGATCCCGGCGAGCCCGCGCTCGAGGATGTCGCGCGCGTCGGCGGTGAGCGCGTGGAACCAGGTGTGCAGCTCGACCGCCGGTTCCTCGTAGCGCACCACCTGCACCAGCAGGTGCGGCCAGCCCGCGGCGCGCGCGGCGGTGCTGCGGTTGGCGCCGTCCAGCACGACGTAGCGAGGCTCCACGCGCATGCCGTCACCGACCTGCGTGACGATGGGCGGGTTCTTGAGCGTGCCGCTCTCGCGCAGCCGCTTCACCAGCGGCCCGGCGCGCTGCTCGTCGTGGTACTCGTGCGGGAACACCGCCTCGGTCGGCACGAACCGCAGGTCCGGCAGGCGGAACTCGGGGTGGGCCATGGCGGCGGGCACTGTAGCCCATGCCGCGAGGCTCGCGGAACGCCACCGCCGCCGCTACGCTCGCCTCGTGCCACGGCCTCGCGAACGAGCTCCGGGAGCGGCGCGGCTCGAGGGGGCGGCGTCGACGCGACGACGGCCGCGGTCGCCGGCTTCCTCCCATGGTGCCCGCCGGTCGCCGCCGGGGCGCGTGCCCACGATCGCGCCACGCGCCTCGGTGTCGCTCCTTGTCGCGCTCGCGACGTTCGGGTCCGTCCCCGCACGCGCCGGCGGGCGCTGGGGCGCCGAGGTCCACCTGGGCGGCGCGTGGAACCTGCCGCTGCCTCTCGTCGTCCGGCAGGACGGGCACGACGAGCTGCGGTTCCGCGCGCGCTGGGACACGAAGCCGTTCGGGTCGCCGCTCTACTACGTGGCGCGACTCGTGCGCCGGAACGGCGAGCAGGCGTGGATGCTGGACCTCACGCACCACAAGGTGCATCTCGCGAACCCGCCCGCCGAGATCGGGAGTTTCGCCGTCTCGCACGGCTACAACCTGCTCGCGTTCTACCGTCTCGTGGAGCGCGACGAGCGCCGGCTCGGCCTCGGCGGCGGCGTGGTGATCGCGCACCCCGAGAGCGAGGTGCGCGGCGCGAAGCAGGACGAGCGCGCGGGAGCCTGGGGGACCGGATACCACCTGGCGGGACCCACGCTGGGGGCGCTCGCCGGATGGCGTCCCGTGCGCCGGAACGGCATCTACGCCACGGCGGAAGCGCGGGTCACGCTGTCGTGGGCCGGCGTCCCCGTCGCGGGCGGCCGCGCGCGCGTGCCGAACGCAGCGCTCCACGTGACGGTGGGCGCGGGGTGGGAGGGGGCCAGGTGAACGTGAGGCTCCGCGGGGCCACCGCGACGCCCCCGCGCCGCGCGCCGTCCGGGGATCGTCCGGCGGCGCGCTGGCGGGGGCCGGCCGCCTGCCTTACCTTGCCTCGTCCGTACTCCCCTTCGACCGGCCGGAACCCGCGGTGACGGCCGCCCGTAGAACGCCCGCGGCGGCGACCCGCCGCCATCCGCACCATCCACGAGCCGCGCCGCCCCGGCGCCGGCCGCCCCCCGATCCAGGAGGTCCTTCCGCCATGTTCCGCAAGACCTTTTCCGCGCTCGCCCTCGGGCTCCTGCTCGCGCCGGCCGTCCGCGCGCAGACGGTGGACGAGGTGCTCGCCAAGTACTACGAGGCCCAGGGCGGCGTCGAGAAGCTCAAGGCCCTGAACTCCGTGCGCATCACCGGGACGCTCCCGGTCGGCCCCGGCATGGAGGCGCCGTTCGTCATGGAGCGCAAGCGGCCCGGCAAGCAGCGCATGGAGTTCACGCTCCAGGGCATGACCGGCGTCCAGGCGTTCGACGGCGAGCGGGCCTGGTCGGTGATGCCGTTCATGGGCAAGAAGGACCCCGAGGCCGCCTCGGAGGAGGACTCCAGGCTCCAGAAGGAAGACGCGGACTTCGACGGCCCGCTGTTCGACTGGAAGCAGAAGGGCCACACGATCGAGCTCGTGGGCAAGGAGCAGGTCGAGGGCGCCGACGCGTTCAAGCTCAAGGTCACCAAGAAGAACGGCAACGTGGACTTCTACTATCTCGACGCCGAGACCTACCTGACCGTGAAGCAGGAGGGCAAGCGCAGGCGCCAGGGCACCGAGATCGAGGGCGAGACCATCTTCTCCGACTACAAGGACGTCGGCGGCTACATGATGCCGTTCGTCATGGAACAGGGCATGAAGGGCGCCCCGCAGCGGCAGAAGCTGACGTTCACGAAGATCGAGCTCAACGTGCCGCTCGCGGAAGACCGGTTCGCGATGCCCGCCGTCGCCGCGGTCGCGGACACGACGAAGGCCGCGGCCAGGGCGGACTCCGCCACCGGCAGGGCCGCCGACGGCGCGAAGGCCGAGGTCGCGAAGAAGGCGGACGCCAGGACCGCGAAGGGCAAGCAGAAGGACCGATGACGCCGCGCGTCGCGCGCCGGATCGCGGCGCTCGTCCTGGTCATGCTGATCGCCGGCGCGGCCGCCGCGCCGGCGGCCGACGACTGGAAGCTCGACTCCGAGACGTTCGAAGGGCTGCGCGCCCGCGAGCTCGGGCCCGGGATCATGAGCGGGCGCATCACCTGCATGGACGCCGTGACCGGCCCGCGCGTCACGTTCTGGGTCGGGACCGCCGGCGGCGGCGTGTGGCGCTCGAAGGACGGCGGCACCACGTGGCGCGCGGTGTTCGACGCGCACGCCATGAGCATCGGGGCCATCCAGGTCGCGCCCGGCGACTCGAGCCAGGTCTGGGTAGGCACCGGCGAGACCTGGGCGCGCAACAGCGTCGGCTACGGCGACGGCATCTACCGGACCACCGACGGCGGCGACTCGTGGACCCGCATGGGGCTCGAGAAGACCGAGCGCATCGCGCGCATCGTCATCCACCCGCGGCACCACGACACGGTGCTGGTCGCGGCCACGGGCCCGCTGTTCGCGGACAGCCCCGAGCGCGGCGTGTTCCGCACGACGGACGGGGGGAGGACCTGGACCCGGACGCTCTACGTGGACGCGCGCACCGGCGCCGCCGACCTGGCGATGGACCCCGCGAACCCCGACGTGATCTACGCCGCGATGTGGACGGTGCGGCGACAGGCGTGGACGTTCGCCTCGGGCGGCTCCGGCTCCGGGCTCTACAAGAGCACGGACGGCGGGCGGACGTGGCGCCGGCTCACGAACGGCCTGCCCGCGGGCGAGCTGGGCCGGATCGGGCTCGACGTCTCGCCGGCGCGGCCGGGCCGCGTCTACGCGGTGGTCGAGGCGAAGACCACCGCGTTCTACCACAGCGACGACGGCGGCGAGCACTGGGTGCGCGGCAACGACTCGAGCGCGGACGTGACCTGGCGGCCGTTTTACTTCGCGGACGTCGTGTCCGATCCGAAGGACCCGGACCGCGTGTACAAGGGCGGCCTGGGGCTGTCGGTGAGCGAGGACCGCGGCGTGCGCTTCGCCGCCGCCGGGGGCGGCGGCACGCGAGGGCGGGCGTTCCACAGCGACGTGCACGCGGTGTGGATCGACCCGCGCAACACCGATCACCTGGCGATCGGCACGGACGGCGGCGTCTACCTGTCGTACGACCGCGGCGGCACGTGGCGGCTGTGCGAGAACATCCCGGTCGGTCAGTTCTATCACGTGGCCTGCGACGACGCGGTGCCGTACAACGTGTTCGGCGGCCTCCAGGACAACGGCACCTGGGCCGCGCCCAGCGCGCGCGCGGGCGGCGTGCCGAACCGGCTGTGGGAGAGCCTGCTCGGCGGCGACGGCTTCTGGGCGTTCCCCGACGCGAAGGATCCCGACGTCATCTACTGCGAGTACCAGGGCGGGCACCTGTCGCGAGTCCGTCGCTCCACCGGCGAGACCAGGGACATCCAGCCGCTCCGCGGCAGGGGCGACCCGAAGCTGCGCTTCAACTGGAACGCCCCGCTGCACGTGGGCGCGAGCGGCGCGCTCTACATGGGCGCGCAGTTCCTCTACCGCACGCGCGACATGGGCGACACCTGGGACCGCCTCTCGCCCGACCTCACCACGAACGACCCGGCCAAGCAGCAGCAGGAGAAGTCGGGCGGCCTGTCGGTGGACAACTCCACCGCGGAGAACCACTGCACGATCTTCGCCATCGGCGAGTCGCCGAGGGACCCGGACGTGGTGTGGGTGGGCACCGACGACGGCAACGTGCAGGTCACCGGCGACGGCGGAAAGTCGTGGAGGAACGTGACCAAGGCGCTCACCGGGCTGCCGCGCTTCACGTGGATCACGAGTGTCGCCCCGTCGCCGCACGACGCCGCGACCTGCTTCATCACCGCCGACGGCCATTACATGGGCGACTTCACGCCGTACGTGTTCGTGACGCGGGACGGCGGCGGGACCTGGACCTCGCTCGCGACACCCGAGGTCAAGGGCTACGCGCACGTCGTCAAGCAGGACCCGGTGAACCCCGACCTCGTGTTCCTGGGCACCGAGTGGGGGCTCTACGTCTCGCTCGACGGCGGCCGGCAGTGGGCGCAGTTCAAGGCCGGCATCCCGAGCGTGGGGGTGCGCGACCTGGCCATCCACCCGCGCGAGGGCGACCTGGTGGTCGCCACGCACGGCCGCGGGATCTACGTGCTCGACGACCTGTCGCCGCTCCGCTCGCTCACGCGGGAGCGGCTCGCGGCCGAGGCGGCGTTCCTCGAGTCGCGGCCCGGCACACTGGTCATCCCGCGCCAGGAGCAGCGCTTCTCCGGGAGCACCGACTGGCGGGGCGGCGATCTGCCCGAGGCCGCCATCCTCACCTACTACCTCAAGAAGCGGCACCTGATCGGCGAGCTCAAGGTCGAGATCCTCGACGAGGGCGGGAAGAAGCTGGCCACGCTGAGCGGCGGCCGCCGCCGCGGCATCAACCGCGTCGAGTGGCCGATGCGGCTCAAGGGCCCGAAGCTGCCCCCGGCCGCGAACCTGGTGCCCAACTACTACGCGTTCGTGGGGCCCCGCGCGCCGGCCGGCACCTACACGGTGAAGCTCACGAAGAACAGGGACACGTTCACGAGCACGTTCCGGCTCGTGCCCGATTCGCGCGCCACGCACACCGCCGAGGACCGCGCGGCGCAGGTGAAGCTCGTGAACCGGCTCTACGCGCTGCTCGGCGACCTCACGTACACCGCCGAGGGCGTGCAGGCGCTGCGGGACAGCTCGCGCGAGCGGGCGAAGGCGCTGGGGAAGGACGCGCTCGCCGCGAAGCTCGCCGCGTTCGCCGACCGCCTCGAGGCGTTCCGCGGCACGGTGGTCGCGGCCCGGGAGGGCGGCCGCCTGACCGGCGAGGAGCGGCTGCGCGAGCAGCTCGGCGACCTCTACGGCAAGGTGAACGGCTACGACGGCCGGCCCACCGGTGGGCAGGCGGCGCTCGCGGACGTGCTGGAGGGCGAGCTCCGGCAGGCCGAGGCCGCGTTCGCGGCCATGCTCGCCAGGGACCTGCCGGCGCTGAACGCCGGCCTGCGCGCGAAGCAGCTGCCCGAGCTGGCGCGCGAGTCGCGCGAATCGTGGGAGAGGCGGAGCGACGCGTCCCCGGGGGGAGGCGGCGGGCTGGAATCGGTGCGGGCGATGCGCGCGGCCTCGCCGCGGCTTCGCTGAGCGGCGCTCAGCCGGCGCTCAGCCGGCCCGACGCAGCACGATGAGGGCGTAGCCCATCGTGTCGCGGCCCCAGCGCGCGTAGGCGCCGGCCCAGCGCGCGATCCGCTCGCGCGCGTCGGCGGCGAACGCGGGGTTCGGCGCCACCCCGGTGCCGCGCCCGCCGGGGCGGTCGAGCGCGCACCAGCATCTCGCCCTTGCCGCAGCCCACGTCGAGCACGTCGCCGGGCGGCGCGGGTGCCGCGACGCACGCCAGCATCGCGTCCACCGCGGCCGCGGTCACGGGGTCCAGCAGGTCGCGGCCCGCGTGCGCGATCGCGGTGAAGCGGTACGCGCCGCCCGGGGTCAGCGCCGCTTCGCCCCGCGCTTCGCGCGCTCGGCGCCCCACTGCGCCATCATGCGCAGCGCCTGCTGCACTCGGCGCACGCGCGTCTCCGGGCGCTTCGCCTCCTCGATGAATTCCACGTAGGCCTTGCGGTGCGACGGCGGCATGGCGACGAACGCGCGTTGCGCGACGGGGTCGTCGCGGAGCGCCTGCTCGAGGTCGCGGGGCGCGTCCGCGGCCGGCGCGCCGGTGCGCGCCGGCCGCCTGGCCGCCGGGCGCGTGCCGGCGGCGCGGCGGACCGCCGCCCGGCGGGTGCGCGTCGAGGGCGCCATCGCGCTCAGCCCTTCGCCGGCGAGGCGCTCGCGCGCCCCTGCTCGGCGTACGCGCGCTTCAGCCGGTCCATGAGGGCGCCCCGGCGGTCGTAGAGCCGCTTCCTCTCGCGCGGCGCGCGCTTCGCGAGCGCGTAGGCCGTGAGCAGCGGCAGCCCGATCGTGGAGTCCGTGTAGCAGATGACCGTGCCCGGGAGCTGGTCGGGGTCGATCTTGCCCCAGCTCACCGCCTCGGCCGGTGTCGCGCCCGAGAGCCCGCCGGTGTCGGGGCGCGCGTCGGTCACGGCGAGGAAGTAGTCGTGGCCCTTCTCGGCGATCCCGAGCACCTCCTGGATCTGCGGCTCCGTCTGGAGCAGGAAGTTCTTGGGGCTCCCGCCGCCCAGCACCCACACCGCGCTCTTCCCACCCGATGCCTTCGCGTCCCAGACGATCGCCGCGGTCTCGTTCACGTCGGCGTTCACGTCGAACTGGAGCCGGTTCCCCTCCAGCGCCTTCGCGGCCACGTTCATGCCGATGCTGGAGTCCCCCGGGGACGACGTGTACACCGGCACGCCGTACTCCCACGCGGCGGCGAGCAGCGAGCGGTGCTTCAGGCCCAGCTTGTCCTCCCGGGCCCGCAGGTACCTCCCGCACAGGAAGTGGAACTCGGCCGTGCTCATGGTGCGCTGGAACTCGGGCCCCGAGATGATCTCGCGGAAGAACGCGTCCGTGTCCAGCAGCACGTCGTACTCGAAGAAGATGTCGTAGATGCGGACGACGCCCTCCTCCCGCAGCACGACGTCGTCCACCTGGAACGTGCCCTGATGCATCGCGAGTCCGAGCCCGAAGTGGGCGTCGTGATAGAGATTCGCCCCCGTGGACACGATCCAGTCCACGAACCCGGCCTGGAGCAGAGGGATCACCGAGCTCATGCCGAGTCCCGCGGGCGTGAGCGCGCCGGTCATGGACAGCGCCACGGTCACGTCGTCGGCGAGCATGCGCTCGGTGAGCAGGCGCGCGCCCTCGCGCAGGCGCGCCGCGTTGTAGGCGAGGAACGCGTGCTCGACGAGCTCGGCGGCGGTCTCGCGGCCGGTGATGGCGGGCGGGTCGATCTTCCTGCCGCCCAGGTGGCGGTTCGCCTTGCGTCCGGCGGTCATGTCAGCGGTCTCGAGGGGTGTGGCAGGTCGGCTCCGAAGGCTGCCCAGCATAGCGCGCGGGCACGCACGTCACCACGGCGCGCCCTTCCTCGCCTGCGCCGTCACCTCGGCGATCGCCCTGGGATCGTTCGGGAACAGGCCCACGCGCGCGAGCCGCTCGACGAGCGGCACCCAGCGGGCCTCGCGCGCGAACACCCTCCGGAACAGCGCGAGCGACTCGGGCTTCCGGTCGTTCGTATACATCGTGAGCGCGGCCCAGAACTGCAGCTCGACCACGTCCGGCGCCAGCTTCGAGCCCTCATCGTAGGCCCTGGCCGCCTCGGCGTGCTGCTTTTGCGCCGTGTACGAGTCGCCCTGGTCCACCAGGTTGTACGCGCGGCGCAGGCGCAGCAGCCGGCGCAACTCGACCAGCGGCTCGGCGTGGTCCTCCACGCGCAGGTTCACGACCACGTCGTTCCACGGCTTGCCGCTCGCCGTCCCCTTCACCACCACCATGGCCGCCGACTGCCGGCCGCGGATGTCGCCGCCCGCCTTCTCGGCCGCCTCCATCGCGCGCAGCATGCGCTCGGCGAGGTCGCCTTCCGCCTTCTCAAACGCCTCCTTCATGGCGGGCCACACCTTCGCGTTGGCCATCAGGTTCGCCTGCACGGAGAACTGCTCGCCCTGCGCGTCGCCGGCGTCCGGGATGCACGACGGGCCCGTGAACGCGGCGACGTTCCCCTTCGCGTCCACGATCGCGACCTGCCGGCCCTCGCGGTGCTCGTCGGCGGCGAGCAGCGAGTCGAGCGCCTGCCTCGCCGTGAGGCCCTTGCGCAGGAGCTCGAGCCCGAGCGGCCCGTAGTCCACGAGCACCAGCGACTGGGTGGCGATCGCGCCCACGCCGGACTCGGCCCACGGCACGATCGGGCCGACGCTGAAGTAGTGCGACTGGACCGCCACGCCCAGCTCCCCGGTGCGCGGGTCGCGCGCCACGATGGAGTAGGTGTGTGCGAGCGGCGCGGGCGGCGCGCCGGGCAGCGCGACGGCGAGGAAGGGCATCGCGACAGCGGACGCGAGCGAGGCGAGGGTTTCGAGCGACATGGCCACCTCCGGGAGCCGGGCGGACGGGGGGGACGGGCTCGGCTATCCTGCGCGTTCCGCCGTCCGCCGCCAACCGCCCGGACCCTCGCGGACCCGGGGCCCAGCCGTGGTCCGGGCAAGGAACCGAGGCCGAACCCGATGCCGCTGCGACTCCGGGCGACGCTCGTCGCCGTGACTCTCTCCGCCGCTCCGGGCGTCGCGCTCGCCGCGGAGCGTCCCGTGCTCACGGCGATCGAGTCGCCTGGGGCCGTGCGCGTGGACGGCGTGCTGGACGAGCCGGCGTGGGGCACGGCCGGTGTGGCGAGCGAGTTCCGGCTCATCGCGCCACGCGAGGGCGAGGCGCCGAGCGAATCCACGCTCGTCCGCGTCCTGCGCGCCGGCGACCGGGTCGTGTTCGGGATCTGGTGCGGGGCGAGCCGCCGGCCGCACGCCAGCCTGGCCGCCCGCGACCAGTGCACGGACGGCGACCACGTCGCGCTCCACCTCGACACGAACGGCGACGGCCAACGCGCCTACATCTTCGGGGTGAATCCATGGGGCGTGCAGGTGGACGGCATCCTCACGCTCGAGCCCGACTTCAAGTGGGACGGCGTGTGGGACGCCTCGGCGCACCGCGGCGAGCGCGAGTGGACCGCCGAGATCTCGGTGCCGTTCCGGATCCTGAGGATCGGGGCCAACGGCCGGCCGTGGCGGATGTGGGTGCGACGCGAGCTCCGCGCCTGGAACGAGGTCGCCTCGTGGCCGCTGTACAAGGTGGGCGAGCCGGGCCCGATCATGCTGCAGGCGGGCGACCTCGACGGTCTCTCCGGCGTGCGCGGCGGGCGCGAGCTCACGGTGGAGCCGTACGCGTTCGGCGCGCTGCTCGGGGACCGGGCAAGGCTCGCCGCGGGCGGGACCTCGGCCTGGGACGAGGAGCGCTCGCGCGAGATCGGCGTGGACGTGCAGGCGGCGCTCTCCCCGTCGCTCGTCGCCAACGCCACCTGGAACCCGGACTTCAGCCAGATCGAGGCGGACGCGCTGCAGATCGACGTGAACCGCCGCTTCCCGCTCATCTACCCGGAGAAGCGGCCGTTCTTCCTCGAGGGCGCCGACCACTTCGTGACGCTCATGGACCTGGTCCAGACGCGGCGCATGGCGGACCCGCGCTGGGGCGCCAAGCTCACGGGGCGCGCCGGCGCGTGGAACACGGGCGCGCTGTTCGTGCGCGACGGCGGCGGCGCGTCGCTGCTCGGCTCGGGCTACTCACCGAGCCGCGACGACAGGCTCACGCGCCCGGGCTGGTACGCGCTGGCTCGCGCGCAGCTCCCGTTCGGGAGGGGCTCCAACTTCGGGACGCTCGCGGGCGCGCACGCGCAGGAGGCCGAGGACGCGCCGTCCACGACGCGCGAGCTCGCCACTTCGAACGTGTTCGGCGGCCTCGACGCGCACGTGCGGCTGTCGGCCAACTGGAGCAGCGAGGCGCAACTCGTGGCTTCCACAGCGCGGCTCGACAGCGCCGGCGCCGGTGCCGCCGTGGAGTCGTTCGGCGACTGGATGGGCGTGTGGCGCCTCTTCTACCGCGACAAGGCGCGCGAGCTGCACCTGGGCGCGCGCCACGTGGGGGAGCGGTTCCGCGACGAGCTCGGCTACCAGGACTTCGCCGGCGTCACCTACCGGCGGATCGGCGGCGGGTGGGACCTGTTCCCGCGCACCGGGCCGCTGCTGCGCGTGGCGCCGATCCTCGACGCGCTGGTCGTCCACCATCACACCGGACGCCTGGAGCTGGGCGAATACCACGCCGACATGGACTTCGAGCTCCGGCGCAGCGCGTTCGTGAACGCCGGCTACCTGCACGTGGACGAGCACTGGCGCGGCCGGACCTACGCGCAGGACCGCGCGCGCGCCTACGCGGAGTGGACCGCGTGGCGGCCGCTCGCGCTGGAGCTCGACGCGAGCGCGGGCGACGCCGTCGTGTATGGCGACACGGACGCCGGTTCGAGCCTCGGCTGGTCGGAGGAGGTCTCGCTCGAAGCCACGGCGCGGCCCGACCCGCGCGTGACCGCGGCCACGAACCTGGTGCGCTACCGGCTGGCCACGGCCCGCGGGGGGGCGGAGATCCTCGACCTGTGGCTCGTGGGCGTGAAGGCCACGGCGCAGTTCACGCGCCGGCTCTCGGCACGGCTCTACCCGCAGTACGACAGCGACCACCGCCACCTGGCGCTGAACGCGCTGCTCGGCTACGTGGTGCAGCCCGGCACGGTCCTGTTCGCCGGCGTGAACAGCGGCTGGGACCCCGTCCTCGCCGGTGGCAGGCGCGTCGCGACCAGCCGCCAGTTCTTCGCCAAGGCGAGCTGGCGCTTCGCGCGCTGATCCCGGCATGGCGCCGGTCGGGCTCGCCCGTCCCTCGCACCTCACGCGCGATGAGGCGGCCGGCCGGACGCCCACGCGGAGATTCGCGTACGTGTGGCGGTCCGTTCACTTCCGCGTCGCGCGGCTCTCGACAGCGGCCGAGCCCGTCGCGGACCGAGCGCCGGCTCCCGCGTGCCTCCCAGATGCCGGACGGCCACCCTCGCGGGTGGCCGTCCGGAACCGGGACCGCCGCGGGGCGCGCCGGCGCCCGCGGGCCGGGAGCCGCTACTCCTTCCCGGCGGTCTTCGCCTTCATCTCCTGCATCCGCTTCTCCATCGCCGCGTTCTGGACCGCCGTCCAGGGCGGGGCGACGCCGACGGAGCGGGCGTAGGCGATGGCCTGCCCCAGGTGCTCGTGGGCGTGCGCGAGCAGCAGCACATGGATCCCGCGGCCCGTCGTCTTCATGCCCATCAGGTCCGCAGGCGTCTCGAGCGACTCGTCGGAGGCCGCGGCGAACGCCCCCTGCATGTGGGCGAACGATTCCTTGAGCGCCTGAACGACCTCGGCCTTCTTCGTCTTCGACTTGTCGAACGCCATGGCGTCGTCGGGGCCCTTGATCCCGGCCGCGGCCGGCGGCATGAAGCCGGCCATCATCGCCAGGCCGTAGTTGCCGCCGGCGACGTGCATGAACACCTCGCTCACCGTGCGGGTGTCCTTGGCCGGCTTCCACGAGTACTTGTTCTCGGGGATGGCCTCGGCGAGCTGGACGAGCTTCGTCTCGGCGTCCTTGATCCAGAACATCACGTCACCCTTGTAGGCGGTGGCGGCGGGCGCCGCCTCGTGGTGGTCCGCCAGGGCAGGAACGGCCAGCAGGGCGAGCAGCGCGGATGCGAGCAGCCATCTCTTCATAGGGGATTCTCCTTCCTTTTCCTTGCGGATCGAACCGCGCCGGATGCGCGGTGCGTACGGCCGGGGAGACTACCTCAGCTCCGTCCCCGGACGCGCCCGGTCTACGGTCCCGGCGCGGCGGGTGTGACATGCAGCTTGTAGTCCACGACCGCCCCGGGGCCGAGCGGCAGGTCGAGGAAGACCCAGGAGAACGTGAGCGCGATGCCCACGATCAGCAGCCAGAACGAGTACGGCAGCATGGCCGCGGTGAGGCTCCCGAGGCCGAAATCGGTGCGCCAGCGCTGGCAGAACGTGAGCACGAGCGGGAAGTAGACCATGAGCGGCGTGACGATGTTGGTGACGCTGTCGCCGACGCGATAGGCGGCGGTGGACATCTCCGGGCTCACGCCCAGCAGCATCATCATCGGGACCAGGACGGGCGCCAGCAGCGCCCACTTTGCGCTGGCCGAGCCGATCAGCAGGTTGATGGTGGCGGCGAACACGACGATGAGCGCCAGCACCGCCGGCAGCGGCAGGCCCGAGCCCCGGATCGCGTCCGCGCCCTGCACCGCGAAGATGAGGCCCAGGTTCGACCAGTTGAACATGGCCACGAAGTGCGCCGCGGCGAAGGCGAGCACGAGGTAGTAGGAGAGATCGCCCATGGCGGCGGCCATCATCTTCACGGCGTCCCGGTGGCCCTTCACCGTGCCGACGGCGGCGCCGTAGGCCCAGCCGGCGAGGAGGAACAGGATGAGGAAGCCGGCGACCAGGGACTGGTAGAGCGGCGTCAGCCGGGCCTGGGCCACCGCGGCTTCCTCGTCGATGAGCGGCGTACCGGGGCCGAAGACGAAGAATACCCACAGTCCCGCCACGAGCAGGGCGGCGAGGCCGGCGCGGCCCAAGCCCTGGCGCTCGGCCGCGGTGAGCGGGGCGTCGGCGGCGCCGAGGCTGCGCATGGCCTCGCCGTCGGGCGGGCTCGCGCGCACGAGGCGCGGCTCGATGATCCGGTCGGTGACGAACCAGATCACCGGCAGGAACACGACCAACATGGCGGCGATGAAGTACCAGTTGCCGACGATGTTAGCGTCCCAGTTGGGCGCCACCTGCTCGACCGCCGCCTCGGTGATCCCGAACAGGAGCGCGTCGAGCTGGCCCGGCAGCAGGTTGGCGGAGAACCCGCCCGAGACACCCGCGAAGGCCGCGGTGAGTCCGGCGACCGGATGGCGCCCGGCGGCGGCGAAGAGCACCGCGGCCAGGGGGACGAGGACCACGTAGGCCGCGTCGGCGGCGAGATTGCCCATCATCCCGACGAACGCGACCGCCGGCGTGAGCAGGCCCTTCGGCGCCCCGCGCACGCCCGCGCGCATCGCCGCGGCGAACAGGCCCGAGCGCTCGGCCACGCCCGCGCCGAGCATCACCACGAGCACGTAGCCGAGCGGATGGAAGTGGGTGAACGTCTGCGGCATCTCGACCCAGAGGCGCCGCAGGTTCTCGGGGGAGAGCATGCTGGCAGCCCGGACGACGACGCGCGAACCGTCCTCGGCGAGCTGGGTCGGATGCAGGGCCGAGTAGCCGAGCGCCGCGGCGAGGGCCGAGCCGCCCACGAGGATGGCGATCAGCCACAGGAAGATGAACACCGGATCGGGCAGGCGATTGCCGGCGCGCTCGATCCACTCCAGGAATCCCTTCGGCTTCACCGCTTCGGCCATGCGTCCCCTCCCGTGCGGAGCGTGGCGGCGCAGGCTAGCAGAGAAGCGGGACGCTCACGCGCCGGGATCCGAGGGAGGGGCGCGGCGTCGCCCCGGCCGTACGGTCAGTCGAGGGCGAACAGGCGGGACGGGTCGAGCGCCGCCCGCAGCCGCTCGCGGAGAGCGCCCAGCGCACCGTCGGGCGCCGCGCCGGCCGCCCCCACCCCGCGGCCACCCGTGCACGTGAAGCCGCGCCCGGCCAGCTCGCGCACGAGCGCCGCAGCCTCGTCGGCCGCCGGCCAGAGGTGGAGCCTTCCGCACGCCGCGTGGAATACGAGCCGCTCGGCGATCGGCCGGCCGGCGAGGAACGCGACCGCGTCCGGCGTGTTCGCGCTGGACGTGAACGTGAGTCGCGGGCCCGGCATCTCCTCGAAGTCGGCGAGCTGCTGCCAGAGCGGCGGCACGCTCGCGTCGCGCACGGTGAGGCGTGGCGGGCCGAGCGTGTCGCGCGCGAACACGTCGCATGCGGTCAGCCACGCGGGGTCCTCCTCGAAGCCGGCGACCACCGAGAACGGAGCGGCATCGCCCCGCGCCGGGGCGCCGCCCAGCACCGGGTGCGTCGCGACCACGGCGCGGCCGAGCACCGTGAGCGCCGCCGGCTCGCGCCGGGGCCACGCGCTCCACCGGTTCGCGTCCGCGAGCGCGGCCGCGTCGGCCGCCCAGGCCCAGGCGATGCGCCCGATGGGCTGCGGCAGGAGCTTCAAGCTCGCCTCCACGAACACGCCAAGCGCGCCGCGCGAGCCCACGAGCAGCCGGTGGACGGCGTGGCCGGCCACGTTCTTCACCACCCGGCCGCCGGTCTTCGCCAGCACGCCGTCGCCGGTCACGAAACGCGCGCCGAGGATGCGGTCGCGCGGCGAGCCGAACGCGCGGCGGCGCGGGCCGCTCGCGTTCGCGGCGAGCACGCCGCCGAGCGTGGCGCCCCAGCTCTCGGCGGCCTCGAGCGGCAGCTCCTGGCGCTTCTCTGCGAGCACCGCGCGCAGGTCGTCCACGGTGATGCCGCACTCGGCCGTGACCGTGAAGTCCTCGGGGTCGTAGATGGTGACGCGCTTGAGCGCGGTCACGTCTAGCGCCACGTCGTAGCGCGCCGGGGCCGGCTCGCGCGCGAGCGTAACTCCGCCGCCCCACGGGACCAGCTTCAGCCCCCCGGCCGCCGCCTGGCGCACGGCGTCGGCCAGTTCGGTCGCCGTCTCGGGTCGCCACGCGAGCCGCGGCGCGGCGTCGCTCATGGCGAAGCGCGCCGCGTCGGTGGCGCGCGGGCCGGTCGCCGTCCCTGCGCCGCTCATATCCACGGCCCCTCGGCGTCCGCGTGGGCCGCGAAGCCGCGCAGCGCCTCGAACGACGCCTTCCGCGCCTCGCCGCAGCCCGAGCCGCCGGGCAGGATCTTGCCCGGGTTGAGCCTCCGGTCGGGGTCGAACGCCGCGCGCACGCGCTCCATCACCGCGAGGTCGTCCTCGCCGAAGAGCTCCGCCATCATCGGCCGCTTCTCGATGCCCACCCCATGCTCGCCGGAGATCGTGCCGCCGTACTCGATGCACATGCGCAGGATCTTGTGCGAGACCTCGAGCGCGTCCGCCTGCTGCTGGGGGCTCGAGGCGTCGAACAGCACGTGCGGGTGGAGATTCCCGTCGCCGGCGTGGAACACGTTGCCGGCCTCGAGGCCCTTCTCGGCGGCGAACGCATAGACGTTGGTCAGGGCCTCGGCGAGCCGCGTGCGCGGCACCACGCCGTCCATGATGGTGAAGCCCGACGCGGCGCGCCCGTACGCCCCGAACGCCGACTTCCGCCCCTTCCAGAGCTTCGCCCGCTCGTCGGCGTCCTTGGCGATGCGGACGCTCTTCGCCCGCTGCTCGCGGGCGATGGCGGCGATCCGTTCGGCCTGCGGCTCGAGCGTCACCGCGGGGCCGTCCACCTCGATGAGCAGCACCGCGGCCGCGTCGGTGGGGAGCCCGATGTGGAGCCAGTCCTCGACCAGCGTCGTGGTGTGGCGGTCCATGATCTCCATGGCCGCGGGCACGATGCCGCCGGCGATCACGCGCGACACCGTGCGGCACGCGTCCTCGACCGTGTCGAAGTCGAACAGCAGCGTCTTGACACCCTCCGGCACGGGCAGGAGCCGCACGCAGATCTCGGTGACGATGGCGCACGTGCCCTCGCTCCCAGCGACGAGCGAGAGGAGATCGAGCCCGGGCGAGTCGGGCGCCTCGCCGCCGAGCGTGACCGCGGTCCCGTCGGCGAGCACCACGACCGCGCCCAGCACGTGGTTGAACGTGACGCCGTACTTCAAGCAGTGCGGCCCGCCGGCGTTCGTGGCCACGTTGCCGCCGATGGTGGAGACCTGCTGCGACGCCGGGTCGGGCGCGAAGTAGAGCTTCGCCTTCGCCAGCGACTGCGAGAGCCACAGGTTCACGAGCCCCGGCTGGACCCAGGCGAACATGCGCGCCTCGTCCACGCGCAGGAGCTGGTCCATGCGGTTCAGGCTCAGGCAGATTCCGCCCTGCTCCGTCGTGGCGCCGCCCGCGAGTCCGGTGCCGGCGCCGCGTGCCACGACGGGCAGCCCTCGCGCGCGCGCCCAGCGGACGAGCGCGCACACCTCGTCGGTCGAGCGCGGCAGCACCACCACGTCGGGCGCTCGGCGCTCGAGCGTGAGCGCGTCGGCCTCGTACGTGAACAGCGCCGGCTCGCTCGCGAGCACGCCCGCCTCGCCGAGCAGCGCGCGGAGCTCGGCGAGATCGTCGGGTCGGAGGGGCATGCGTGGGAGCCTAGAACCTGGGGGCGCTCGCGGCTAATGGCGGAAGACGCCAGGACGCCTCACGGAAATCAGGTCGGTGCCACGATCCTGGGGCGGCAAGAGCCGGGTGGTGCCGCCACTGTGAACGAACATGGAAAAGTGGTCCATCTCGAACTTTGAAAAGTAGACCACCCCTGTCGGGGGCTCCGCCGGGGCCACGACCCGACACACCGTAGGCTGCCCCTCCGAGGGAACGCGCGGAGCGCCCCGATCCGGAGGGAGCCGATGGTCCGACAGGAGGTCTGGATGGACATCAAGCTGATGCACCGGCAGGGCCACTCGCTGCGGCAGATCGCCCGGGTGACGGGGCTGTCGCGCGTGACGGTGCGGCGGATCCTGAGTTCGCCGGCGCCGAAGGGCTACGGCCCGCGGCGGCCGCGGCCGAGCAAGCTCGAGCCGTTCGTGCCGCAGGTCGAGGCGTTGCTCGCCGCGCGTCCGCGCGCCACGGCGAGCTGGCTGCACCGGCAGCTGGGCCGCGAGGGCTTCGCCGGCTGCTACGAGGTGGTGAAGCGCTGGGTGCGCGAACGCCGGCGCGAGGAGCGGGCGCGTGCGCGGGCCTGCGTGCGCTTCGAGACCGCGGCCGGGATCGAGGCGCAGTTCGACTGAAAGGGCCCGGTCCGCGGCCTGATCGAGGGGCAGCCGACCCTGGCCGTGCACTTCTTCCGCTACGTGCTGGCGTGGTCGCGGGCGCGCTGGACGCTGGTCGTGCCGGACCTCCGGCTCGCCGCGACGCTGGCGGCGATCCGCTGGGCGTTCGAGCGCGCCGGTGGCGTACCGGCCCGACTGGTGCCCGACAACCCGAAGACGCTGGTGCTGCGGCCCAAGCCGCACCTCGAGATGCACCCGCAGTTCCTCGCGTTCTGCCGGCACTACGGCTGCGAGCCGGACCCGGCGTGGCCGTATCACCCCGAGCGCAAGGGCAAGACCGAGCGGAGCCTGCGCGACCTCGACGAGGAAGGCGTGCTCGGGATCGCCTACCCGAGCCTCGCCGCGCTGCAGGAGGCGGTCAGCGCCGTCGACGCGCTGCGGCTCGAGCGCGTGCACCCCACGACCGGCGAGGCCCCCGCGGCCCGGCTCGATCGCGAGCGCTCGATACTGCGCCCGCTGCCCGAGGTGGCGTTCGACCCGCGGGTGGCCGAGATCCGCCGTGTGCTCTCGGACTGCACGGTCAGCCTGCACGGTGCACGCTACTCGGTGCCCTACGTGCACGTCGGCCGGCGCGTCGTGCTCAAGGCCGACCCGCTCGGGGACCAACTCGAGATCTTCGCCGGCGCCGAGTGCGTGGCGCGTCATGCGCTGGCACCGCGCGGCACCTGGACCGTGCTCGAGGAGCACGTTGCCGCGCTGCGGCGGCCGCGCTTCGAGCGGTTGCGCGAGCGGGCGGTGGCAACATTGCCATCCCCGACGCCTCCCACACCGCGATCGGTGGTGCCGTGGCCCCTGGAGCGCGTCGAGCAGCGCGACATCGCCGCGTACGAGCAGGCGGTGGGAGGTGCGCGATGAGCCAGCCCACCTACGACCGCCTCGTCACGCACATGGACCGGCTCGGCCTGGGCCGCGCCAAGGACATCCTGCCCGAGGTCTTGAAGGCCGCCGAACAGAACGCTGACGGTCACGCCGCCGTACTCGACCGGCTGCTCGAGGAGGAGATCGCCGCCCGCGAGGAGCGTCGCATCCGCGGCTCGCTGCGCCTGGCCGGGTTGCCGTTCGTGCGCACGCTCGACACGTTCGACTTCGCCTTCCAGCCCTCGCTCGACCGGGCGCAGGTCCTGGACCTCGCCTCGCTGACGTTCCTCGCGCGCAAGGAGAACGTCCTGCTGCTCGGGCCGCCCGGTGTGGGCAAGACCCACCTCGCCGTCGCGCTCGCGATCTGCGCGTGCCAGAACGGCACCTCGGTCTACTTCACCACGCTCGACGACATGATCCGCCGCCTCGCGGCTGCAGATCGTGTCGGCAAGCTCGACGCCAAGCTGCGCACGTTCACCACCAAGAGCCAGTTGCTCATCGTCGACGAGGTCGGCTACCTGCCGCTCTCGCGCGCCGAGGCCAACTACCTGTTCCAGGTCGTCTCGCATCGCTACGAGCGCTCCAGCGTCATCCTGACCTCGAACAAGTCGGTCACCGAGTGGCCCGAAGTGTTCGGCGACCACGCCATCGCCACCGCCATCCTCGACCGGCTCCTGCACCACAGCCACGTGCTCTCGATCAAGGGCAACAGCTACCGGCTCCGCGAGCGGGCCATCGCTGCCGCCCGCACACCCGAACCCCAGCCCGTCCCGGCGGCGTGAGGACCCCGGACGGCCCGACCCACACCCCGCCCCGCCCGAGGGGGTGGTCCACTTTTCAAAGTTCGAAGTGGTCTACTTCTCAATGTTCGTTGACATCGACGTGACCACGGGGTGAGCAGTCGGGTGGGTCCCCTGCCCCGGATCGGCGCCGGCGGGCTCAGCGGCACCGATCGTGATGCTCGTCTCCCCGCATGGAGCGGGCAGCGGCCAGGTCTGCCCCCGCGATCGCTGGAGACGACGCCGGGCGAAGTCGCGCCGCCTGCGCGAGGCGCGGCGCGCCCGCGTACCTGCCCCGTCGCTCGCAGGCCTCGCCGCTCTACCGGGTGCTGGCCGACCACTTCGAGACGCTCGAGCGCGTGCACGAGGAGCGCTTCGAGCCCACGTACGGACCGCTGCGGGCGGCCGCACGCCGGGCGGTGGGGCGGTTCCTCGACTGCGGCCTGCTCCAGCACGGCTTCGCCCGGGTGCGGTGCGGGACGTGCCGGGCCGAGTTCCTGGTGGCGTTCCGTTGCAAGGGGCGGCACTTCTGTCCGTCGTGCCATGCGCGCCGGCTCGCCGAGTGGAGCATGTGGCTCGCGGAGCATCTGCTGGCCCCGGTGGCGCACCGGCAGGTCGTGCTGACGGTTCCGAAGCGGCTGCGGCCGTACTTCCTCCATGACCGGCGGCGGCTGGGGCTCTTGAGCCGGCTGGCGACGCGCACGCTGCGCGCCTACGTCCAGGCGGCGGTGGGGGAGCGGGAGGCGGTGCCGGGGCTGATCGTGTGCGTGCAGACGTTCGGCTCGGTGGCGCACCGGCATCCGCACCTGCACGTGCTGATGACGGATGGCGCGTTTCGGCACGACGGCACGTTCGTGCGGCTGCCGGAGCCGGAGCCCGCGGTGCTCGAGGAAGCGTGGCGGAGATCGGTGCTGGCGGAGTTCGTGCGGCGAGGGTGGCTCGAGGAGGACGAAGCGGCGGGGATGCTCGGCTGGCCGCACTCGGGGTTCGGGGCGTACCTGGGGCCGGCGATCGAGGAGCGCGAGGGGTTGCTGCGGGTGGCGCGCTATTCCGCGCGGGCGCCGGTGGCCGAATCGCGGCTGCGCTACGACGCCGAGCGTGCCGAGGTGGAGCTGGTGTCGGACCGCAACGACGGCCCCTACGCCGGGGTGCACCGAATGACGGCGCTGGAGTTCCTGACGCGCTGGGTGGATCACGTCCCCGAGCGCTACGAGGTGCGGGTGCGCTATGCGGGGGCTTACGCCACGAGACGCCGCGTGTGGTGGCGGCGGCGCGGGGTGGAGCTGGCGCGCGCGCGCGCGGAGCCGGTGGAGGTGACCGAGGCCGGGCATGCGTGGCCGGCGCTGCGAGCGCGCCGGCGGCGCTGGGCGGAACTGCTGAGAATGGTGTTCCGGATGGAGGTCGAGGTCTGTGCGCGCTGCGGGGGCGAGGCGCGGATCGTGGCGTTCATCACCGAGCCGTCCGTGGTGCGTCGGATCCTGGCGCACCTGGAAGGGCGCGGCGTGGACGCGCGGGCCGGGCCGTGGGCGGCGGCGGCGGCGGCGCCGGGGTGACGGGCGCCGGGCGGTGAGTGCGGCGAGGCTGGGTGAGCGACCGAGGGCGGGCGAGGGGCAGGCGCACCGCGCCGGGGCGAGTGCGCGCCGGAGGGGTCGGGGCGGCGCTCCAGCAAGTGGCTCGAGGGCGGTGAGGTGAAGTAGTCGTGAGTTAATCTGACAGCGGATGGGTTCCTCGAAGTTCCA
>CAZSQX010000026.1:0-44403 GCA_964609125.1 uncultured bacterium | reverse complement strand
GCCGATCAGCACCCGGCGGAGCGCGGGGAGTACTGCGAGCCGGGCGCGGACCGCGGCGCGGCCGGCGAGCACCTCCGCGTCCGGCGCCGCGCCGTCCCGGGCGCGCAGGAGCGCCGCCCGGGCCTCGGCGAGCGTCGCGCGGGCCGCCTCCACCACCACGGCGCGCGGCAGCTCGCGGAGCGCAGTCGCGAGCGGATCGTGGCCGAGGAGCTTCTCCACGGAGGGCAGCGTGCGCAGCGAGCCGACGGGCATGCCCCGACGCTAGCAGAGCGGCCGGGCGGGCCGAAACGGGCTCCGCCACCCGCGGCGGGCTTCCGGCGCGCTCAGGCCAGGGGCGGGCTCAGAAGCTCCGGCTCCAGGTGACTCCGAGCGCGGGGAGGATCGTGAACCACTGCTCGTCGCCGCGGTCGAGGACGATCTGGCCGGAGCCGTCGCGGCGCTTGAAGTAGTCGTAGCCGAACACGTTGGCGTGGTTCGTGGCGTTGATGACCTCGAGCGAGGCGCCGAAGTCGCCCCAGCGCGTCGGCCACCTGCGGCTCGCGCGCAGGTCGAGCCGCAGGTAGTCGGGCAGGCGCTCGGCGTAGAGCTTGAGCGGGCGCACGGCGAAGTCGGGCTGGCCGAGGTCGTTCGTCACCGGCACCAGGTGCTCGTGCGTGGCGGGCCAGCCGGTGTGCCAGGCGAACGAGCCGTTGAGCGTGTAGCGCCCGGCCCGCCAGGTGAAGTCGGTGTTGGCCGCGTGCCGCTGGTCCTGCGGACCCGGGTGGGCGAGGTCGTAGGCGAGCGGGTCGCGGCTGTTCACGTTGTCGATCCGCGACACGTCCTCGTCGGTGATCGCGAACGAGTAGCTCGCCCGCAGCGAGACGCTCTTCCCCAGCGGGCGGTCGAAGTAGACCTCGACGCCGCGGCTCGTGTTCTCGTCCGCGACCACCCGGATGCGGTCCTCGTTGGGCTCCGGGAACGCGTCCACGGCGCCGCGCCAGTTGCGGAACACGGGCCGCAGGTGCGTCCCGAACTTGAGGTAGCCCTCGACCCGGAGCTGCGAGCCGCGGCCGTCCACGCGCTCCCAGCCCAAGGTCCACTGGTCGGAGCGCTCGGAGCGGAAGTAGCGCGTGTCGGCGTCCAGCGCCGAGACCTCGTCCAGGTTCTGCATCTGCCGATAGAGGCCCCAGCCCAGGCGCAGCGTCATGCCGCGGCCGAGGTCGAGCGCCGCGCTCGCGCGCGGGCTCGCGTCTCGGTCTCCGGTCCAGGTGGCGCGGTCGAAGCGCACGCCGGTCTCCAGCACCAGCGGCCGCAGCGCCCGCCAGCGATTCGAGAGGTAGAGACCCAGCCGCGAGCCCTTCCGGTCGAGCCGGCTCGTCGTGAAGATCGGGAACTCTCCCGGGCCCGGCGGCTCGGGGTCGTTGGGATCGCGGTCCACGCGGCTCCGGTAGTCGTCCTTCAAGCGCAGCTGGCGGAAGTCCACGCCGAAGCTGACGATGTCGTTATCGGACACGCCCCACGTCCAGTCCTGGGCGGCGCCGAGGATGGTGTAGCGGCGGTCACCCTCGATCCGGTAGTAGGGGTACGGCAGGTTGACGGACTGCTCGTACCCCCTGCGGTCGCGGGTCACGAGCCCGCCCGAGAACATGGTGCGCACGGTCGTACGCGGCCCGAGCGTCGAGCGCAACGTGGTCCACGCGTAGCTGTTTCCGTATCGGGTGTCGGCGACCTCCTGGGTGAGGATGGTGTCGTTGAAACCCGTGGTGGCCGCGATGTCGTAGTGGTAGCGGTCCCCGGCGTGCAGGACCTCGAGCGCCACGTCGTGCTTCGCGCCCAGCTTCCAGCCCAGGCGCGCGAATGCGTCCTCGTACTGCGGCTTCGGCAGATCCGCCTGGTCGATGAGCTGGAACACGGGCCCCAGGTAGCCGAACCGCCCGAACCCGAGCCACGAGCCGCGCCCCTCGCCGATCGTGCCCATCGCCATGGCGTGCGTGTTGAACATGCTGCTGCCGATCGAGAACCGGGTGCGGTCGGGCGTGCGGGAGCGGATGTCGAACACGCCGCTCCTCCGGTTGCCGTAGCGCGCCGGGAAGCCGCCGGTCATGAGCTCGACGCCGTCGATCGTCTCGGCGTCCACGATGCTGATCGCGCCCTCGTTGAAGTCCTTGAGGTGGTAGGGCTCGTAGAGCTCGAGCCCGTCGAGCAGGATGAGCGTCTCGTCGTGGCGCCCGCCGCGGATTCCGAAGTGCGCCGCGTAGTCGTTGGAGGCGAGGCCCGGAAGGCGGTTGACGGCCCGGAAGATGTCGTCGCCGATCTGCGGCACGGCCTCCACGTCTTCGCGCGTCATGGTCTGGCGGAGGCCCACGCCCTGACCCATGAACGAGAAGCTCCCGGGCGTCACGGTGACCTCGGCGAGCGGGATGCTGGCGCGGGCGAGCGTGAGCTCGAGCGAGGGGTCGGAGCCCTCCATGACCACCAGCTCGCGGCGGAGCGGCGCGTAGCCGAGCCGCAGCACGCTCAGCGTCCAGGTGCCGGGGGCGACGCCCTCCAGCACGAAGCGGCCCTGCTCGTCGGTGGAGGTGCGGCGGCCGGTGCCCACCACCACCACCTCCGCCTGGTCCACGGGGAGCCGGGACTCGGCGTCGAGCACCCGGCCGCGGACGGTGACGCCGCGCAGTGGGGCCGCGGTCTGGGTGACGCCGGGCGACGGCGCGAGCAGGAGCGCCGCACCGAGCATCCAGGCGCCGGCCTTCAGGGACGAGCACATGCGGGACGCCTCCTCACGGGGTCTTCCCCGGGCCTACGGGCCCGTTCCGGCTTCCGCCCGTTCGCGGTCGCGTCGGGTCCGACGGGTGCCGCGCTCCAGCCTAACCGCCCAGGTACGCTGCGCGCACCTCGTCGTTCGCGGCCAGCCTCCCCGCCTCGTCCTCGAGCACCACGCGCCCGGTCTCCAGCACGTAGCCGCGCTGCGCGATGCCGAGCGCCATGTGCGCGTTCTGCTCCACGAGCAGCACGGTGACCCCACGGCGGTTGATCTCGACGATCGTGCGGAAGATGTCGCGCACGAGGAGCGGCGCGATCCCGAGCGAGGGCTCGTCCAGGAGCAGCACGCGCGGCCGGCTCATGAGCGCGCGGCCGATGGCCAGCATCTGCTGCTCGCCCCCCGAGAGCGTGCCGGAGAGCTGCCGGTGCCGCTCCAGGAGCCGCGGGAACAGGCGGAACACCTCCTCGCGGTCCCGCTGAATGGCCGCGCGGTCGCGGCGGCGGTAGGCGCCCAGCTCGAGGTTGTCCTCGACCGAGAGGTTCGCGAACACCATGCGGCCCTCGGGGCTCTGCGACACGCCGAGCGCGACGATCTCGTGCGCCGGGACCCGGCCCAGGTCCCTGCCCTCGAACACCACGCGCCCGGCGCGCGCCGGCACGAGCCCCGAGATGGTGCGGAGCAGCGTGGTCTTGCCGGCGCCGTTCGCGCCGATCAGCGTGACGATCTCGCCCGCCTCGACCCGGAGCGAGACCCCCTTCAGCGCGTGCACGGCGCCGTAGTAGACGTCCAGCCCCTCGACCTGGAGCTGGCTCACGCCGGCGTCTCCTCGCCCAGGTAGGCCTCGATCACCCTGGGGTCGGAGCGGATCTCGGCGGGCGTGCCCTCGGCGATCTTGAGGCCGTAGTCGAGCACCGAGATGCGCTCGCAGATCCCCATCACCACCTTCATGTCGTGCTCGATGAGCAGGATGGTGAGCTGGAACCGTTCGCGGATCCGGCGGATCAGGTGCATCAGCTCCTCGGTCTCCTGCGGGTTCAGCCCCGCGGCGGGCTCGTCGAGCAGCAGGAGCCGCGGCCTGCCGGCCAGCGCGCGGGCGATCTCGAGCCGGCGCTGCTGGCCGTAGGGGAGGCTCGTCGCGGGTTGGCCGGCGGCCGCCGAGAGCCCGAGCACGTCGAGCATCTCCATGGCCTGGCGCCTGAGCGCGGCCTCGTCGCGTTCGAACCCCGGCGTGCGCAGCACGGACGCGGTGAGGCCGGCCTTGCGGTGCGGATGCGCGGCCACGCACACGTTGTCGAGGCAGGAGAGCCGCGTGAACAGCCGGATGTTCTGGAACGTGCGCGTGATGCCGCCGCAGGCGATGCGGTGGGCCTTGAGGCCCTGGATGGCGCGGCCCTCGAACGTGACCCGGCCCCGCGTGGGCGCGTAGACGCCCGTGATCACGTTGAACACCGTGGTCTTGCCGGCCCCGTTGGGCCCGATCAGCCCCACGAGCTCGCCCGCGTACACCTCGAGGTCCAGGTCGCACACCGCCTTGAGCCCGCCGAACTGCATGGTGACGCGCTCCAGTTGCAGCAGCGGCCGGGCCCCGCCCGCTCCCGTGCCCGCTCCCGCCGCGCCGCTCACGCCGTGCCCCCGGCCGCGCCTCGGCGCCGGAACCAGCCGCGCACCCGCGCGAGCGTGAGCTCGTGCGTGCCGAGCAGCCCCTGCGGGCGCGCGATCATGAGCACGATCAGCATGAGCGAATAGGCCACCATACGGAAGTCCCTGACCGGACGGAGCACCTCGGGCAGCAGCGTGAGCACCGTGGCCGCGAGGATCGATCCGGTGATCGAGCCCATCCCGCCCAGCACCACCATGGCGATGACCTCGATGCTCTTGAGGAACGTGAACGAGCTGGGGTGAAGGTAGGTGAGGTAGTGGGCGTAGAGCCCGCCCGCCACGCCCGCGAAGAACGCGCCCAGCACGAACGCGATCACCTTGTAGCGGGTCGTGTCCACGCCCAGCGCCTCGGCCGCCACCTCGTCGTCGCGGATCGCGAACATCGCCCGGCCGTGCGTGCTCGCGGCCAGCCGCCGCGCCAGCACGACCACGGCCACGACCGCCCCGAGCACCCAGAAGAAGTTCGAGTACTGCGGGATGTCGGGCAGCCCGCGCGCGCCGCCGATCGCCTCCACGTTGAGGATGATGACGCGGATGATCTCGCCGAAGCCGAGCGTCACGATCGCCAGGTAGTCGCCGCGGAGCCGGAGGCTCGGCAGCCCCACGAGCCAGCCGGCCACGGCGGCCAGCAGCCCGCCCGCCACGAGCGACAGCAGCAGCGCGACCCCCTGGGCGAACGGCGGCGGCAGGGATCCGAGCGCGGCGACGAGCGGCTCGCCGAGCCTCAGCGTGAACATGGCCGACGCGTAGGCGCCGACCGCCATGAAGCCCGCGTGCCCGATCGAGAACTGGCCGGTGAAGCCGTTCACCAGGTTCAGCGACACCGCCAGCACGATGCTGATGCCGATCAGCATCAGCACGCGCTCGTGGTAGTCGTTGAGCATGTTCGGCAGCAGCAGGCTGATCGCGACCAGCGCGGCCACGGTGGCGACCGGCCCGGCCAGGCGGCGCACCGCTAGACCTTCTCGGTCACGGCCTTGCCGAAGATGCCGGCGGGCCGAACGAGCAGGATGACGATGAGCAGGATGAACGCGATCGCGTCGCGGTAGGTGGGCGACAGGTAGCCGGTCACCAGCACCTCGGCCACCCCCATCACCAGGCCGCCCACGACCGCGCCCGGGATGTTGCCGATGCCGCCCAGGACCGCGGCCACGAACGCCTTCAGGCCCGGCAGGATGCCCATGTACGGCTCGATGCGCGGGGACTGGAGCGCGACCAGCACGCCGGCCGCCGCCGCGAGCGCCGAGCCGATCATGAACGTGAACGTGATGATGCGGTCCACCGAGATGCCCATGAGCGCGGCCGCGAGGTGGTTGTGCGACACGGCCTGCATGGCCTTGCCCACGCGCGTGTGCATCACCAGCCAGCGCAGCCCCAGCATGAGGATCAGCGACACCACGATCACGATGAGCTGCTGGTTCGAGAGCGTAACGCCCAGGCCGAGCGGGATGTTCCGCTGCTCCACGATCTGCGGGAAGAAGCGCGGGCTGGCCCCGAACAAGAGCACGCCCCCGTTCTCGAGCAGCAGCGACACGCCGATCGCGGTGATGAGCGCGGACAGCCGCGGCGAGCGGCGCACCGGCTTGTACGCCAGCCGCTCGATGACCATGCCGATGGCGGCGCAGATCAGCATGCTCGTGACCAGCACCAGCAGCGCCTTCCACGGCGTGGGGCCCTGGGCGGCGCCGAACCAGCGCGAAGCGTACAGCCCCATGAACGCGCCCAGCATGTAGATGTCGCCGTGGGCGAAGTTGATGAGCCGCAGGATGCCGTAGACCATCGTGTAGCCCAGCGCGATGAGCGCGTACACGCTGCCCCACGTGATCCCGTTCACGAGCTGCTGGAGGAACTCGCTCATGCGTGGCGGCGGGCCGCGGGGGATGCCCCGCGGCCCGCCGGCCCCTTTCGGCTCAGGGGTTGATCGAGGTGTTGAACACCTTCTTGCCGCCCTTGATCTCGAGCACGACGAGCGGCTTCGACGCGTTCCGGTTCTCGTCCAGCGTGATCGTCCCGGTCACGCCCGGGAAGTCCCTCGTCTGCGCGATCAGATCGCGCAGCTTCGCCGTGGCGGCCTTCCGCTCGGGCGTACCCGCCTTCGACGACCCCAGCCCCCTGAACGCCGCCGGGTCCTCGGCCGCGAGCTTCTCGAGGCAGCCGAACAGCACCTTCGCCGCGTCGTAGGCGAGCCCGGCGATCGCGTCCGGGTCGGAGCCGCCGTTCTTCTCGCGGAAGGTCTTGAGGAACGTCTGCAGCTGCGGGTCGGGCTGGTCCAGCGCCCAATGGTTCGTGTAGTAGGATCCGTTCAGCGACTCGCCGCCGATCTCGAGCAGCTTCTCGCTCTCCCAGCCGTCGCTCCCGAGCAGCGGCACGTTGATTCCCAGCTCGCGCGCCTTGCGGCCGATGAGCCCGGCCTCGGTGTAATAGCCCGTGATGTAGATGGCCTCGGGGTTCCGGGCCTTGATCGCGGTGAGCTGCGCGCTGAAGTCCTGGTCGCCGGCCTGGTAGGCCTGCTCGGCGACGACCGCCCCGCCCATCTCCTTGAGCGCGGCGGTGAAGTACTCGGTGAGTCCGATCGAGTAGTCGCTCTTGACGTCCTTGAGGATGGCGATGCGCTTGAGCCCCAGGTTCTGGGTGGCGAACTTCGCCACGCTGCGCCCCTGGAAGTCGTCCAGGAAGCACATCCGGAAGATGTAGTCGCCGATCTGCGTCACCTTGGGGTTCGTGGACGACGGCGAGATCATCGGCACGCCGGCCGACTGGCAGATGGGGCCGCCCGCAAGCGATCGCGACGAGGCCACCTCGCCGATCACGGCGATGGCCTGGTCCTGGTTGACCAGCTTCTGCACGGCGGTCGCCGCCTCCTGCGCCTGGCTCTGGTCGTCCTCGACCACGATCCGCACCGGCAGCCCGCCGATCTTGCCCTGCTTCTCGCTCTGCAGCTCGGCCAGCGCGACCTCGACGCCGAGCTTCGTGGACTGCCCGAACGTGGCGTCCCCGCCGGTCAGCGAGCCGTACTCGCCGATCACCAGTTCATCCTTGCCGCCTCCCCCGCATCCGCCCGCGAGCAGCGTGGCGACCAGTGCGGCGGCGAGCGGCATTCCGTGGCGGACTCTCATGACGACCCCCTCATGGGTGGAGTGCCCGCGGCCCGCCGGCGTGCGCCGCACGGCGCGCCGGCGACCCGGGCGTGTCCCAGTGTGCCGAGCGAGTGGAACCCGGAAGGACGAGGAGAGGTAGCACGCGCGCGTCCGGGCCCGCAAGGTCCGGTTGCCGCGGGATTTGCGCCGGTGCTAGCGTCCGGCGCATGCGGCACTCGGTCGCAGGGACGCGACGCATCCGCCCGGCGTGGGTGAACGCGCGCCGGGCCGCGCCGGCCGCGGCGCTCGCCCTGGCGCTCGCCCAGGGCTGCGCGCCGCCCCCGAAGCTCGCGCCCACGCCGCCGCCGATCCAGGCCCCGCCCCCGGCGGGCTACGACGGCCGGCGCGACTCGCTCGACTCGGTGGACGCGACCGCGGTGCGCGGGAAGCGCATCGTCCTCGACCCCGGCCACGGCGGTTTCTTCCGCGGCACGGTGGGCGTGAACGGGCTCACCGAGAAGGAGGTGAACCTCGGGGTCGCGCTCGAGCTGCGCGACCTGCTCCGGGCGGCGGGCGCCGAGGTGTTCCTGACGCGCGAGACCGATCGCGACTTCCTCACCCCCTCCGACTCGTCGCTGCGCGCGGACCTGGCCGAGCGCTCGCGCATCGCCAACGCGTTCGCCCCCGACCTGTTCGTGAGCGTGCACCACAACGCCGACCCGAACGGCGCGCACGACGTGAACGAGACCCAGACCTACTACCAGCTGGGCGACGAGGGCCCCTCCTACGACGCGGCGCAGGACGTGTTCCGCGCCACGGTGCGCAACCTGGGGATCGCCGTCTGCAGGATGCTCCCCGGGAACTTCTTCGTGGTGCGGACCAGCGAGGCCCCCGCGCTCCTCACCGAGGCGAGCTTCCTCACCTACCCGCCGACCGAGGAGAAGCTGCGCTCGCCCGAGGCGCGGCGGCTCGAGGCGGAGGCGTTCTACCTGGGGATCGTGCGCTACTTCATGCGGCGCGCGCCGGCGCTCGAGTCGTTCGCGGCGCTCGACGCGGCCGGCCGGCCCGACACCGCCTTCGTCGGCCCGCCTCGCATCGTGGCCCGGCTCGCGGGCGCGTTCGACGTCGCCACGCTCCGGATCGACGGCGCGGAGGTGCCCGTCACGGTGACGGGGCGGGAGGTGGCGTGGAGCGGGGCGCCGCCGCTCGCCGCGGGCGCCCACGAGGCCACGTTCTCGGCGCGGCTCGCGGGCGAGGGCGCCTCGCGCGCGCGCCGCCTGCGCTTCCACGTCCGGAAGCCGGCGGCACGCGTGCTGCTCTCCGTGCACGGCTCGCCGCTCGACGCGGAGCGCCCGGCGGTCGGGGTGCGGGCGCGCGTGCTGGACGCGGACGACCTGCCGCTCCCCGACTCCCTGCGCGTGCGGCTCGCGAGCGAGCCGCGCGGCGTGTTCACGCCGGCCGAGACCACGGTGGTCGCCCGCGACGGCGAGGCGTGGGCCTACCTCCGCCGAGCGCGCGGCGTCAGCGCGCGGCTCGCGCGCCGCGCCACGCTCGTGGCCCGGCTCGTCGCGCCCGCCGGCTCGCCGGCGGTGCCCGCGGCCCGCCACGCGCTGGCCCGCGACACCGTGCGCACGCGCTCGGCGTTCGTCCGGCGCATGCCCGCGGACGTCGCGCTCGCCGTGACGCCGGACCTGCGGCCGGCGTGGCTCAATCGCGACGGGTTCGTCGCGCTCGCGGCGGACAGCGCGGGGCGCGCGCAGCCGCCGCGGCTCGCGGGCTTCCGCCGCTGGGGCGAGGCCGACGCCTGGCCGCCTCGGCTCGCCGCGGTCGCCGGGGGCGCGCTGCACGGGAGGCGGATCGCGCTCGACCCCGAGGGCGGCGGCGACGACGCGGGGGGCACGGCCCCCGGCGGGACGCGCGCCTCGGCGCTGAACCTCGAGGTCGCGCGCGCGCTCGGCGCCATGCTCGAGGCCGCGGGCGCCGCGGTCGTGCTCACCCGCGAGGGCGACCAGGCGGTGAGCGAGCTGGGCCGCGTGCAGGTGGCGGAGGGCTTCCGCGCCGAACGCTACCTGCGCATCGGCCACGGCAACACGGCTCCCCTCGCGGGGCACTACTTCAGCAGCGGCGGCGGGCGCCGCTGGGCCGAGGGCCTCGTGCGCGCGCTCGCCGACCTCGGCCTCCCCGCGGTCGGGGTGGGCGAGTCCTCGAAGTACCCGATCGCCCAGGTGAGCGCGGTGGCGTTGTACGCGAACCTTGCCCGCGTGGACAGCAGCGAGGCGGCGTTGCTCGCGCCGGGCCGCACGCGCGCCGAGGCCTACGCGCTGTTCCTCGCGCTCGCGCGCGACTTCGCTCCGCCCGCCGCGCCGGTGGCCGACGCGGCGGCGCTCGACTCGCTGCTCGTCCGCGACGCCGACGACCGTCCGGTCGCGGGCGCGGCCGTGCGTCTCGGCGCCGCGCTCGTGGTCGCGACCGACACGGCCGGCATCGCGCGATTCGCCCGCACGGAGCCCGGTCCGCTGCCGGTGGAGGTCGAGGATGCCCGCGCGCCCTCGCGCGCGGTTCTGCTAGACTCGGAGCGCGGCCGGATCCTGCGAGCGCCGCGCTGACCGGGCCGTCGCCCTCCCGCGCGCGGCCGGGACCCGAGCGCCCATGCCGCACCCCCTTGCCCACGGTATCGAGGACTTCTTCACCGAGCTAGCCGCCAACCGCCGCCGTGTCGCGGCGTTGCTGGTCGCAGTCTCGGCCGGCTTCGGCCTGGTCGTGGCGCTCGCCGGCCGCCGCCTGACCCACGACGTGCTGGACGACCCCATGCGCTTCGGCTTCGAGGGCCCGGAGCAGTGGGTGGAGCGCATCCGGCTCGAGGAGCTGGCCGCGCGCGAGTCGCCCGGGCTCTACTCCATCACCTACCTGACGGCCGAGTCGCGCAAGGGCGGCCGGAAGCCCCCGAACGCCTCGTCCCACCCGCAGGCGGACGTGCAGGTCCGCACCGCGCCCGGCGAGGGGGACGCGGACGACGACCTGCTGGCCAGGGCGCGCATGCTCGCGCTCGAGGGCCCCGTGGTCCGCTCGGAGGAGCTCATCATCGAGCGGCTCGTGCGCCCGGACTACCCCGAGGAGGCGCGCGCGCGGAACATCGAGGGCGTGGTCGAGATGCTGGCGCTCGTGGACACGACCGGCGCCGTGCTCCAGATCCAGATCGTGGGCGGCACGCGCGAGCCGCTGCTCGAGGGCGCGGCCGCGAAGGCGATCCTCGAGTGCCGCTACCGCCCCTATCGCGTCGCCGACCACGCCCGCAGGGTGTGGGCCGCGTACCGGATCGCGTTCACGCTCTACTGAGCCGGCTCCCGCAGCGCGGCCCCGCCGCCGCTCGTACATCCCGCCCCACCCGGAGGCGACCCTCGCGGCCGTCGCGCTCGGCCGCGCCGCGTCGCTCAGGGGCGCTCCGCCTCCACGGCGCGGCCGTTCCGCACGACGAAGACGGGCAGCGTCGCGCCCTCGCGCGTCGCGTCCAGCACGTTGCCGGCGGCGAGCGTCGAGTCGGTGGCGCGGAGCGCGCGCGCCAGCTCGTTCGGGGTCCGCGCGCCGCCGCCGATCGCCGCGGCGATCAGCCGCCCGACGAGGTAGCCGCGCGTCCAGAGCGAGCCCGAGGGCGTGCCGGTCGCGGCCGCGAGCGAATCCACCCGCGCGCGCTCCGCCGCCGGCAGCCGCCAGTCGTCCGCCACCCAGGTGACGCCCTCGAACAGCCCGCGCGCCGACGGCCGCATGCCCTCCGGCGCGAGCGCCGGGCCCCCGCAGATCCGGACCGCGGCGCCCTCGCCCGCCAGCGCGCGCACGAGCGTCTCCGCGTCGCGGGCCGGGCCGTCCCACAGCAGCACCTCCGCGCCGGAGGCCTTGATGGACGCGGCCTGGCGGGCCGCCTCGGTCCCGAGCCTCCGCGCGGGCTCGCGCCGCACGACGCGCCCGCCGCGCGCCGCCACCTCGGCCGCGAACGCGTGCGCGAACGCGCCGCGGATGCCCGCGGCCGAGCCGACGATCGCGACCGCGCGCGGCGCGCCCCCGAGCACGGCCTCGGCGAGCGCGCGTGCGCGCGCCCCGGCGCCCGGCCCGACCTGGAACACGCGCGGGCCGATGCGGCCGATGCGCTCGTCGGTCGCGGTGGGCGAGACCAGCACCACGCCGCGGGCGACGGCCGCGGTGGCGAGCGCCTGCGTCGGCACGCTCAGCAGCTCGCCGACCACGAGATCGGAGCGGGCGGTCGCCTCCTCGAACAGCGCCGCGGCGCGCGCGGGGTCGCTGTCGCCGGTGCCGAGCGTGTCGAGCGCGATCGTCCGCCCGCCGGGCGGGCGGCGCGCGCGCAGGCCCGCCGCGAGCGCCGCGCGCAGGATGCGGGTGTGGCCGGCGTAGTCCCCCGAATCGGGCAGCAGCGACGCGACCCGGAACACGGACGCCCACGGCCGGAGCCCGTCGAGGAGCGGAAGCGGCGGGTCGCCCCGCCTCGCCGGCGCGGCGGCGGCCCGGCGCGCGAGCAGCCGCTGGCGGAGCTGGCCGCGGCCCGCGGGCGCGCGGGCGAGCGCCGCGTCCACGAGCGCCAGCTCGCTCTCGCCCGTCGAGGCGGGCGGCAGACGGAGGAGCCACAGCAGGTCGTCCAGCTCCGCCTGCTTCGCCCAGTCGGCGAGCGCCCGCGAGGTCGCGCGGGAGCCCGGCGCGGCGAGCAGCGATTCGGCCTCGGCCACCGTTCGGGGCGCGCCTCGCGGCGGGGCGGCGAGGGAGGTCCCGGGCGCCGCGGGCGTGAAGGCGGCGAGCGCCGCGAGCGCGAGGAGCGCGCCCGCCGGGGGGAAGGCGGCGGACTGGTTCACATCTGGAACTTGCCGAAGTCCTCGGGATCGAGGTTCTCGAGGTATCGCCGGAGATGCTCGGCCTTCTGCTCCTCGGTGAGCGGGGTCTCGGGGCCCGACGGGGGCGCCGTGGGCTCCTCGGGCTCGTCGCTCACCGCCGGCCGCTCGGGCGGCGACTGGAGCAGCGTCTCGTTCACGTAGAGCGGCACCTCGGTGCGCAGCGCCACCGCGATCGAGTCGCTGGGCCGCGCGTCCACCGAGAGCACGTCCTGGCCCCGGGTCACGAGCAGCGAGGCGTAGTACGTGCCGTCCTTGAGCTCGGTGATGACGACACGGGTGACCTTGGCGTGCAGCCCCTCGATGAGGATCGCGAACAGGTCGTGCGTCAGCGGGCGCGGGAACGACTCGCGCTTGAGCAGCCGCGCGATGGCCTGGGCCTCGCAGGGGCCCACGAAGATGGGCAGGATGCGCGTGCCGTCCAGTTCGCGCAGGACGACCACGTTCTGCTGCGACTTGGGCTCGGTGCCGAGCCCGTGGATGCGGACCTCCACGACTCTCACGGCCGCCCGCCACCCTCCTTCGCCGCCGACTTCCTCCGCCCCGCGGCCGCGCTGCTGTCCGCGTTCAGGAAATCGGGAACGTCGTCCGTGCGCATGTGCTCGACCATCCACTGCGCCGAGGGCGCGAGCTCGGACTTCGGGTAGCGCTGGAGCAGCTCCCGGAACACGCGCTCGGCTTCGTCGTGGTTCCTGAGCTCCTCGGAGTGGATGAACCCCACCATGAACAGCGCCTGCGGCGTGACGTCGGCCTCCGGGTACTCGTCCACCACCCTGCGGTAGGCGGCGATACGGGCCATGGGATCGCCCGCGTTCTGGGCGTCCTGGAACATCTCGCGCGCGCTTTTCTTCGCGGACACCCACTTGTGGATCGCCTCGGAGTCCGGCGCGACCTTGAACCGCTCCTTCACGAGCTGGAGCTGGTCGCGGTAGTGGCGCTGCGTGCGCTCTTGCCCCAGCTGCCGGATGATGAAGCTGCGCACCTGGTCGAAGTCCCGCACCGCTTCCGGCCGCACCGACTCGACCTTCACCACGTGCCAGCCCTTGTCGGTCCGCCACGGGCCCGCGATCGCGCCCGCGGCGCGCGACATGGCCGACTCGGCGAGCGCCGGCTGAGGCCCGAGCCCCGCGAAGCCGCCCTCCTTCGTGGCCGTGCCGAGCGCGCCGCCGTTGGACTTCGTCAGCGTGTCCACCGACCAGCGCTGCGCCAGCTTGTCCCAGTCCGCGCCCTTCGCGCGCGCCAGCCCGAGCACGCGTTTCGCGTCGGCCTCGGTCTTGAGCTGGATGTGGCGGAGCGTCACGTTGGCCGGCGTCTTCCACTCCTCGAGGTGCTCCTGGTAGTAGACCTTGGCCTCGGAGTCGCTGGGCGGCGCGTTCTTCGCCATCACCTCGTTCACCCAGGTGCGGATCAGCAGGTCCCGCTTCTGGGCCTCGATCTGCGACAGCACCTCGGGCCGGCGGGTGACGCCGTTCGCGTCGGCGTCGCGCATCCACACGCGCTCCTCGATCATCCGGTCGAGGAGCTGCCGGCGTCCCTCGGGCGTCGAGTACTGATTCCGATACTGCTCGGGCAATTCCTGAAGACGCGCCGCGAGGTGCCGCGGCGTGATGACCTCGTCGCCGATGCGCACCAGGACGCGGTCGGAGTCGTTCGCGGGCCGGGTCGCGCGCGGCGGGGCCTTCGAGCGCCTGGGCGTCGCGGCCAGCGCGCCGGACGCCGCCACCGCCGCGACGATCAACCCCAGCGTGACGAGGCGCCCGGGCCTCATGCCCGCACCACCCACACCTTCACGGTCGCCGTCACGCCGCCGTGAAAGCGCACGGTCACGTCGTAGCTGCCGAGCTGCTTGATGTGCTCGGGCACCTCGATGCGCCGGCGCTCCACGTCGTGACCCGCCGCCTTGAGCGCGTCGGCCACGTCGGCGTTGGTGATGGACCCGAACAGCGTGTCCTCTTCGTTCGCCTGGGCCGCGATGTTGACCTGGAGCCCGTCCAGCTTCGCGGCCTCGGCCTTCGCCGCGGCGACGAGCTTGTCCTGCTGCGCCGTCTTCTGGCGCGCCAGCTCCTGGTAGAGGTTCGCCGCCTTGGTGCCGGTGGGGATCGCGAGCCGGCGGGGCAGCAGGTAGTTGCGCGCGAAACCGGGCTTGACGCTGACCGTGGCGCCCTTCTGGCCCACGCCCTGCAGATCCTCGAGCAGGATGACTTCCATCGGACTCTCCTACGCCGTCCCGCGGGGGGACGCTTCAAGACGCCGGAAGTCCAGCCACACGTCGGTGAGCCCGACCAGGGCCACCGACGGCAGGAACACCGGCAGGGTGAACGCGAACAGGAACAGCATCGTGACGAGGACGAACACGGGCGGAACGCCGCGCTCGAGCAGCACCGACTGGGTGACCGCGAGGCCCTGCACACTATACCCCAGCACCGACTGGACGAGCAGCACCGCGGCACCCGGACGCCAGGTCTCGCTCGCGAACAGCGCGAGCGCGATCCCCGCGAGCAGGGGCACCAGCGCGCCGTCGGGCAGCCGCCACGCCGCGAGCGGCGCGCGCGACAGCGCCGGCCAGCCGCGCCACGCCGCGCCTCGCGCTGCGAGCGAGCGTCCGGCCGAGACCAGCACCACCATCCATACGAACGCCAGGTTCGGCGTCAGGTAGCGGAGCATGCGCACGCGCTCGCCGGGCGGCAGGTTCAGGGATCGTTCCATGACGTGACGCCAGGTGCCCGGCGTGGCCGGCCCGGGGAGCGTCGCGAGCATCTGGCGCTCCTCGGCGCGGGCGCGCGCCTCGAGCCGGGACAGCGCGTCGGCGAGCCCCGGGAGCGCGGGCAGCGCCATCGCCGCCGCGAGGAGCGGCGCGTGCATCCACGCGCGCTCGCCGAGCGACGGCCCGCCACCCTCCTCGCGCAGGCCCATCCACACGCCGGTGAGCGCGGCGGCCGGCAGCCACACGAGGTGCCACGCGCGCAGCCCCGCCACCGGGAAGGCCACCGCCACCACCGCCAGCGCCACCAGCGTCACGGGGAGCGCCAGCGCCCGCGCGCCGAAGCGCCACGCGAGCAGCAGCGAGCCCGCCACCACGAGCGGGACGCCGAGCCACAGCGCGGACCACGGCCACGGCGTGCCGAGCCCGGCCAGGCCGAGCGCCGACACGAGCACCATCGCGCGGGCCAGCGACGCGCCCCGCGCGGGGCGGGCCGGCTCAGCGATAGAAGTCACTGGTGAACGGCAGGAGCGCCAGCACGCGCGCGCGCTTGATCGCGGTGGTGAGCTGCTTCTGGTGCATCGAGCACGAGCCCGACACGCGCCGCGGCACGATCTTGCCGCGGTCGGTCACGAACCGGCCGAGGCGCTTCTCGTCCTTGTAGTCCACGAACGCGACCTTCTCCAGGCACAGCTTGCAGTACTTCTTCTTGAGTCCCTTGCTCTCACGGTCCTTCGCCATGTCTCGTGAACCTCCCCTAGAGGGCTGGATCCTCGCCGGCCCCGGTCTCGGGCGTGGCCACGCCGCCGGGCGCCCTGTCGAGGAAGTGGACCGAGTCCGCGCGCACCTCGAGGACGTGCTGCTTCTCGCCGCGCGCGTTCGTCCACTCCCGCATCTGCAACCGTCCTTCCACGACCACCGCGCTGCCCGTGTGCAGGTACTGCCCGCACACCTCGGCCAGGCGCTGGTAGGTCATCACCGTGACGTACCCCGTGTGCTCCGCGAGCTTGCCGTCGCGCGCGCGATAGTGCCGGTGGAACGCGAGCGGCAGCGACGTGACCGCCGTGCCGTCCGACGCGTAACGCCGATCCGGATCGCGCGTGAGCCGGCCCGAGAGCAGGACCCGGTTGAGCTCCGGAAGCCGCAGCTCGCTCGCGGGACCCTTCGCCGGGGCGTCGCCACCCTTCATTCGCGCTCGCCGTCCTCCGTCGCCGCCGCCGCCTCCGCTTCCGGCACGCCCTGCCACAGCTCCGGCGGGACGTGCACCGTGGTCAGCGCCCGCATGATGTCCTCCTCCAGGCGCAGCCGGCGCTCGAGCTCCTTCACCATCGAGGCGGCGCCGTTCCACACGAGCATCGTGTAGACGCCGTCGCGCCGCTTGCGGATCTCGTAGGCCAGGCGGCGCTTGCCCCACTTCTGCACCTCGACGATCTCGCCGCCGAGGTCGCGGATCCAGCCCGACACCTTGTCGGCGAACTCCTGCGCCTTCGCTTCGTCGTAGTTCGGCTCGACGATGTAGACGGTCTCGTACTTGGTCACGTCTCGGACTCCTCCTTGGGCATCCTGCGGTTGAACCGGTTCATGGCGGCGAGCACGCCCTCGGCGGCCCAGCACTCCACGGCGTCCGCCGCACGGCGGACCGCCTCATCGATCGCCGGCGTCTCCTCCGGCGTGAACTCCTCCAGCACGTGCTCGCGGAGCGCGGCCGAGTCCTCGGCCGCCCCCACGCCGATGCGCAGCCGGGCGAAGTCCCCTCCGCCCTGCGTCGCCGCGATGCTCTCCAGCCCCCGGTGGCCTCCCGACGATCCGCCCGCGCGCAGCCGCACCTGGCCGAGCGACAGGTACACGTCGTCGGTGACGACCAGCAGGTCCGACTCCCGTTCGTGGCGCCCGCGCCAGGCCGCGAGCGCCTCGCCGCTCCGGTTCATGTACGTGAGCGGCTGCAGCAACTCCACCTCCTGGCCCGCGAGGTTCGCCCGGCGCGCGAGCCACAGCGCGTGCCGGGAGGATTCGCGAGCGCCGTGGCGGGCGGCCAGCTCGTCGAGCACGGCCCACGCCACGTTGTGACGCGTGCGCGTGTAGCGCTCGCCGGGATTGCCCAGGCCCACCACGAGCCGCACCGACGGCTACTTCCTCTCCTTCTTGCCTTCCTTCTCCTTCTCCTTGCCCGTCTCGGCCGGCGCGCCCTCGGCCTCCTTCTTGCCCTTGGCCGCGACCACCTCCGGCTCGGCGGGCGCCTCCTCGGTGGCCGCCGGCGCCGCGACCTCCTCGACCGCCGGCGCCACCACCGCGGCCACGGTCACGTCGCCATCGGTGATGATCTCGAAGCCCTCGGCCTTGAGGTCGCGCACGTGCAGGTTCTGCCCCACGTTGAGCGCGGTCACGTCCACGTCGATGCTGGCCGGGATCGCGGTGGGCAGGCAGCGCACCTTCAGCGAGCGCGCCAGGTGCTCGAGGATGCCGCCCGCGTCCTTCACGCCGATCGGGGTGCCGATGAAGTGCACGCCGACCTCGACCTCGATCTGCTCGGTGAGCGAGATGTGCTGGAAGTCGAGGTGGATGATTCCGCGCGTGAGCGGGTCGAGCTGCACGTCGCGCACGAGCGCCGTGACCTCGCCGCCGCCCACGTTCAGGTTGACGATGGGGTTGCTCCCCTTGTGGCCGCGCAGCGCCGACTCGAACTCCTTGGCGTCGATCGCCACCGCCACCGGCGTCTCGCCGTGCCCGTAAACCACGCCCGGGATCTGCCCGGCCGCACGCGCGCGCCGCGCGCCTCCCTTGCCCACGCGCTCGCGACGCGTGCCCTTCAGCTGGATCACCGACATGACCGCCTCCTTCGTGCGACGGAACGACTGCTTCGAGACCACCGGGACGGGCGCGAGCGCGCCCGAGCTAGACGAACAGGGAACTGAGCGAGCGCTCCTCGTGGATGCGTTGGACGGCTTCGCCCAGGAGCCCCGCCACGGTCAGCACGCGGGTCCGGGGCGGCAGCACGCCGACGTCGTGGTTCAGCGTGTCCGTGACGATCACCTCCTTGATGGGCGAGGCGGCGATGCGCTCCTGCGAGCCGGGGCAGAACACGCCGTGCGTGACGCCGGCGTAGATCTCGCGCGCGCCCTGCTCGCGGATCGCGGTCGCGGCCTGGCACAGCGTGCGCGCGGTGGTGACCACATCGTCGAACAGCACCGCGTTCTTGCCCTCGACGTCGCCGATGATGTTCATGATCTCGACCGCGTCGGCGTGAGGGCGGCGCTTGTCCACCAGCGCCAGGTCGGCGCCGAGGCGCTTGGCGTAGGCGCGCGCCATCTTGACGCTGCCGATGTCGGGCGCGACCACGACCAGGTTGGGGAGCTCGAGCTTCGCGAAGTGCTCGATGAGCACCGGGGCCGCGTAGAGGTGGTCGAGCGGGATGTCGAAGAACCCCTGGATCTGCGCGGAGTGCAGGTCCATGGTCAGCACGCGGTCCGCGCCGGCCACCGTCACCAGGTTCGCCACCAGCTTGGCGGTGATGGGCGCGCGCGGCTGGTCCTTTCGGTCCTGGCGCGCGTAGCCGAAGTACGGCAGCACCGCGGTCACGCGGCGGGCCGACGCACGCTTGGCGGCGTCGAGCATGACCAGCAGCTCCATCAGGTTGTCCGCCGGCGCGTTCGTGGACTGCACGACGAACACGTCGCTGCCGCGGATGTTCTCGTTGAAGCGCACCGAGACCTCGCCGTCCTCGAACCGCGAGACGACGACGTCGCCGACCGGCACCTTGAGGCGATCGCAGATGGCCTTCGTCAGCTTCTGGCTCGCCGAGCCGGCGAAGATGCGACACGGGTCCACACGACCTCCCGGGAGGTGGGACGAAACGACGCCGGCGGGCCGCGGCGTGGCCGCGGCGCCGGAAACCTGGGACGCGCGAGGGGCCCGAGGCCCGCTACGCGGATGCCTGTGATCCGGGGGAAGCAGCAGCCGGGGCCGTCACCTCAAGCCCCGGCGCCGAAGGTGGCTGGGGCGGGAGGATTCGAACCTCCGAATGCGAGAGCCAAAGTCTCGTGCCTTACCGCTTGGCCACGCCCCACCAACGAACGGGGTATCCGTCTCGGACCGGCCGCGAGCGCGGCCGGGGTGAAAGCTGCTGGCCCAGAGAACTGCCGAGTGGGAAAAGCGGCGCGCAGGATAGAGCCGGAACCGCCTCGCGTCAAATGGGATGCGCCTCGAGGACCGGCTCCGGAAGGTGGGCGCGGACGCCGGTGGTCGGGACGCCGGACGGCCGGTCGGTAATCCGGACCGTCGCCGGGGGCTTCGGGCGAGGGGGCGGGAGACCTCGTCCGCGGGCGGGGGACCCGCGGCCCGGGTCAGTAGGCGTGCTGCTCCTCGGACGAGTTCGTGTGCCCGGTCGGGCTCGCCAGCTCGCGCGAGTACTCGGCCATGACGATCTCGGTCAGGTACTTGCGGGTGGCGTCGTTGATCGGGTGCGCCAGGTCCTGGTGCTGTCCGTCGGGCCGCTTCCGGCTCGGCATGGCCACGAACAACCCGCTGTTCCCGCGGATGATCTTGAGGCCGCGCACCACGAAGGAGTTGTTCAACGTGATGCTCACGAACGCCTTCAGCTTCTCGTCGTTCCGGAGTGAGACACGAACCTCGGTGATCTCGACCATGAGATGTTCACCTCGGAGCCATCCCTGAGGTTCAGCTGGCTCGTGGCCGGCGGCCGTCCTCGGGCACCGGCGGGGTGGAGCGACGTCAGCGTGAGCCCTTCCCTGGCTCCGTGGACGACGCGTGGACTCGGAGGCGAAGCCCGCGTCCCACGGAGCGGACCGCGTACAGCGGCTCGCTTCCCGAGAAACGGCCCACGACCTCCCGGACCGAAACGCCCTCCGGAACGATCCCGAACACCGCCGAACCACTCCCGGTCAAGTGCGGCTCGGCGAGACCTGCCGCGCGCAACCTTGCACGCAGCGACTCGAGATCGTGACGGTGACGCCCCAAGAGTTGCTCGAACCGATTGCCTCGACGGATGAGCGAGAGCGCGTCAACTCGCTGTCGCCCAACGGTCCGCGCAAATCTGCGGTGGTGTCCCCAAGGTGTCAAGCGGTTTCTGGCGGAGGCGTGCCGGCGGAACGCCTCGGCCGTCACCACCCTCCATGCGGGCATGGCGATCAGCGCCCGGAACGGAGCGCGCAATCGGAGCGGCCGGAGTCGCTCGCCCCTCCCGAGCCCGAGCGCAGTGCCCCCCGTGGAGGCGAACGGCACGTCGGATCCGAGTTGCAACGCGAGTTCGAGTCGTCGCGCGCGCGACAGGGCCCTTCCGTGCAGCGCCGCCATGGCCACGAGTGCGGCGGCCGCATCCGCGCTCCCGCCGCCGAGGCCGGCCTCGGCGGGGATGCGCTTGACGAGCGTGAACGCCGCCCCGCCCGTGAGCCCGAGCGCCTCGCGCGCGAGGGCCGCAGCGCGCACGACCAGGTTCGCGCGCCCGGCCGGGACCGCGGCCCGGCCCGCGCGCGGAAGCCGCCCTCGCAGGGCCGCGTCCTCGTGGCGCACCCGCAGCGTGAGACCACGCGGGCGCCACTCGGCCTCGAGCGTGTCGGCGAGCGAGACCGACTGGAACACGGTCACGAGCTCGTGGAACCCGTCCGGCCGGCGCGGTCCCACCGCGAGGCCCAGATTGAGCTTCGCCCTCGCCTCGACCGTGACCCGGCGCCGCCGGGACGCCGGCGACCGCCTCATCGGCCCAGGTAGAGCACCCACAGCGCGAGCCCGACGAACAGCAGCACGGTCACCTGGATGGGCCGGTCGGTGAGCAGCACCTGCGACGGGTCCTCGCTCGTCTCGGAGACGCGCACGAGGTGGAGGTAGCGGAACACGCCGTAGGCCACGACCGGCACGGTGAGGATGAGCGCCTCGCTCCCGAACCTGGCCACCGTCGCGGGCCAGATCGTGTAGAGCGCGAACGACATGAGCGTGGTCGCCGCCGAGATGGTGAGCATGCGGTCCAGCAGCTCGGGCGTGTACGAGGCGAGCACCGAACGCTGGCTCGAGGCGTTGCTGCCGGCGTTCGCGATCTCGCGCCGCCGCTTGGAGACCGCGAGGAACAGCGCTCCGAAGAACGTGCACACCAGCATCCACGACGACAGCTGCGTCTCGGGCGCCACGGGCAGCAGCAGCTCGACGCCGGCCACCGCGCGCAGCACGAACCCGGAGGCGATCAGGAACACGTCGAGGATGACGTGGTGCTTGAGCCCGAAGCTGTAGGCCACGTTGCTGAGCAGGTAGGCCCCCAGCACCAGCATGAAGCCGGTCCCGAGCCAGGTCGCGATCAGCCCCGAGACCGCGAGCAGCACGGGCGCCACGGTCCACGCTACGCCCGCGGTGAGCCGGCCCGAGGCCACCGGGCGGTGCCGCTTCTTCGGGTGCTGGCGGTCGGCCTCGACGTCCTTCAGGTCGTTGACGAGGTAGACCGAGCTCGCGAGCAGCGAGAACGAGACGAAGCCCGCGACCGCCCGGAGCAGCAGCGCCGGGTCGCCCGCGAGCTGGGCGAACACCACGCCCACGAACACGAGCAGGTTCTTGGTCCACTGCCTGGGCCGCAGGGCCTGGAGCAGGGCCGGGATCACCGCGCTCTCCGGGTGCGGGCGCGGCCCGCGGGGCGGGCGGCCACCGCCGCGCCGCGCGCGCGGCGCAGCGGCGCGCGCGGCGCGCGCGCGCGACGGGGCCGCGTCACGGCGCGGCCCGCGGGGAACAGCGCGCCCTCGACCAGCAGGCAGAACGCGTGCCCCATCGCGATGTGCCCCTCCTGGATGTTGGGGGTGACGGCGCTCGGCGTGATGAGCGCCACGTCGCACATCGCCGCGAACTCGCCGCCCCTCGCGCCCGTCATGCCGATCACCGGCATGCCCAGCGCGCGCGCGCGCTGGACGGCGCGACGCACGCTCGCCGAGCGGCCGCTGGTCGAGATCGCCACCAGCACGTCGCCCGGCGTCCCGAGCCCCTCGAGCTGGCGGGAGAACACGTCGTCGTAGCCGTAGTCGTTGCCGATCGCGGTGACCGCCGACGAGTTCGTGGTGAGCGCGACCGCCGGGAGCCCCGGCCGGTCCACGAGGTAACGGCCGGCGAACTCGGCCGCCAGGTGCTGGGCGTCCGCGGCGCTCCCGCCGTTCCCGCAGAAGAACACGGTGCCGCCGTTCTCGAAGCAGCCCAGGATCAGCTCGGCCGCCGCCGCCACCGCGGGCGCCGTGCGGCGCTCGAGCTCGGCCAGCGTGCGCGCCGAGTCGCGGAGCGCGGCGCGGGCCGCGCGCTCGAGCGGCCCGGACGTGGTGCGCTTCGTGCGTGCCTTCATCGCCCGCCTCCCCGCCGGTCGTCCGGCATCAGCCGTTCACCGCCACCGGGCGGGCGAGATACCGGCCCAGCGCGTCCCGCCAGTGCGGCAGCCGATGGCCCAGCACCTGCGCCAGCCGGCTGGTGTCGAGCACCGAGTACGCCGGCCGCGGCGCCGGCCGCGCCAGGTCGGCGCTCCGGATGCGGGCGACCGGCACGTTCGCGCCCGCCAGCGCGCAGATCTCGCACGCGAACTCGTACCAGGTGCACGAGCCCTCGTTCGTGGCGTGGAACGTCCCGATCGCCTGCCGCTGGAGGAGCCCGAGCAGCGCCCCGGCCAGGTCCTCGGTCCACGTCGGCGCTCCGCGCTGGTCGTCCACCACGCGCAGCGGCTCCCCGGCCAGCGCGCGCGCGCGGATCGTATCCACGAAGTTGCGGCCGCCGCGGCCGTAGAGCCACGCCGTCCGGACGATCGTGTGCCGCGGGTTCGCCGCGCGCACCGCCTCCTCGCCCGCGAGCTTGGATCGGCCGTAGACGGAGAGCGGCCCGACCGGGTCGCGCTCGCGGCGCGGGGCCGGGTCGTCGCCGGCGAAGACGTAGTCGGTGGAGATCGCGGTCACGCCGGCGCCCGCCTCGGCCGCCGCGGCCGCCACGTTGCCGGCCCCCTCGCCGTTCACGCGGAAGGCCTGCTCGGCGCGCGACTCGCAGCCGTCCACGTCGGTGTAGGCCGCCAGGTGCCAGACCCAGTCGGGCGCGGCCTCGCCCACCGCCCGCCGCACGTCGTCGGCGCGGGTCACGTCGAGCGCCGCGCGCGGGAACGGCAGCGGCGTGTGGCCCGCCGCCGCGAGCGCCGGCACCGCCGCGTGCGCGAGCATGCCTCCGGCGCCCGTCACCAGCACCTTCACGCCAGCTCCAGCCGGCTCGAGTCGCCGAGCATGAGCCGGTGGGCGCTCGGGCGGGAGTCGCTGGCGGTCACCACCACGTCGCGCCCGATCAGGCTCGATTCGATGCGTCCGGGGATCGAGTGCAGCTCGCTCCGGTCGAGCACGATGGAATGCTCGATCTCGCAGCGCTCGATGCGCACGCCGTCCGCGATGGCGCTGAACGGGCCCACGTAGGCGTCGCAGATGCGGGCGCCCGCGCCGATGACGAGCGGCCCGCGCAGTCGCGAGCGCTCCACCTTCGTGCCGGGCCCGATCATGACCGGCCCCTCGATGGCCGTGGCCGCGTCCACCTCGCCCTCGTTGCGCGTGGTGAGGTCGGCGAGCACGATCCGGTTGGCCTCGAGCAGGTCCTCGACCCGGCCCGTGTCCTTCCACCAGCCGTGGATGACGTGCGAGCGCACGTTTCGCCCCGTCGTGATCAGGTGCTGGATCGCGTCGGTGATCTCCAGCTCTCCGCGCGCCGAGGGCCTGATGGCGCGCACGGCGTCGAAGATGGTGCGCGTGAACAGGTACACGCCCACGAGCGCGAGGTCGCTGCGCGGCTGCTTCGGCTTCTCCTCGAGCCGCACCACGCGCTCGCCGTCCAGCTCGGCCACGCCGAACTCCCACGGTCTCGCCACCTTCGCCAGCAGGATCTGCGCGTCGGGCCGCTCCTGCTCGAACTCGCGCACGAACGGCACGATGCCGTCCTTGATGAGGTTGTCGCCCAGGTACATGACGAACGAGTCGCCCGCCATGAAGTCCTCGGAGATCTTGACCGCGTGCGCCAGGCCGAGCGGCGCCTCCTGCTCGATGTAGGTGACGCGGAGCCCGAACGCCGAGCCGTCCCCGACCGCGGCGCGGATCTCGGCCTGCGAGTTGACCAGCGTCGTGACCAGCTCGCCCGTGCGGTGGTCGGGCTGCAGCAGCTCGCGCGGGTCGCTCACCACGATGCCCACGTCGCGGATGCCCGCGGCGGCGATGGCCTCGAGGCCGTAGTAGAGCACCGGCTTGTTCGCGACGGGCACGAGCTGCTTGGCGCGCGTGTGCGTGATGGGTCGGAGCCGCGTGCCGCGGCCGCCCGCGAGGACGAGTGCCTTCAATGCCGGTTCCTCAAGTAGATCAGGTACGCGACGATGATGAACGCTCCCATGACGACCATCGCCGCGATCTCGCCGATCGTCACGCGAGCGCCACCGACAGCAGCCGGCGAGCCTCGGCGAGCGCGTCGTCCAGCCTGGACGGATCCTTCGCGCCCGCGAGCGCCAGGTGCGGCTTGCCGCCGCCCGAGCCGCCCGCCACCTTCGCCACCGCGCGCACGAGCTCGTCGGCGCGCAGCTTCTTCTCGGCCACCAGGTCGTCGGTGACCGCCGCGAGCAGCGTGAACCGGCCGTCGGTCTCGAGCGAGAGCACCGCCGCGCCGCGACCGAGCGCTCCGCGCAGCCGGTCCGCGGCCTCGCGCACGGCGTCGGTGTCGCCCGCCGAGCGGAGCCTCGCCACGACCCAGCGCCCGCCCGGCGCCAGCGTGGCACCCGCGACGAGCTGCGCGAACTCCGCCTCGAGCCCCTGCCGGCTCGCCTGGGCGGCGGCCTTGCGCAGCGCGGCCAGCTCGTCGCGGAGCTTCGACACGCTCTCGACCACATTCTCGCGCGGCACCTGCAGCGTCTCCATCACGCCCGCGAGCGCTGCACCCGAATCGCGGAACCAGGCCAGCGCCGCCGGGCCGCACAGCGCCTCGATGCGCCGCACGCCCGAGGCCACCGCGCTCTCCTCGGTGATCACGAACGCACCGATCTCGCCGGTGCGACGCACGTGCGTTCCGCCGCACAGCTCGCGCGACGGCGCGATGTCCGCGGCCGCCGCGCCGTCCACCGTGACCACGCGCACGCGCTCGCCGTACTTCTCGCCGAACAGCGCCATCGCGCCCAGCGCCTTCGCCTCGGCGAGCGGCATCTCGCGCGCAGACACGTCCGCGTCGGCGATCACCCAGTCGTTCACGCGGCGCTCGATCCTCTCCGCCTGGGAGGCCGACGGGGCCTCGAAGTGCGAGTAGTCGAAGCGCAGCCGGTCGGGCGCCACGAGCGAGCCGGCCTGGTGCACGTGCTCGCCGAGCACCGTGCGGAGCGCGGCGTGCAGCAGGTGCGTGGCCGTGTGGTGTCGCTGCGTCGAGGCGCGCCCGGCGGCGTCCACCTCGGCGCCGAGCCTCCCGGCGCCGCCCTCGCGCAGGAACGCCTCGCGATCCGCCGCGGCGATCGCCACGCGGTGGACGATGCGCTCGCCCTCGCGGCCCACGTGCTCGAGCCGCGCGCGCACGCCGCCCGCGACGAGCGCGCCGCGATCCGCCACCTGGCCGCCGGATTCCGCGTAGCAGGGCGTGCGGTCGAGCACCACCTCGATCCCGTCTCCCGCCGCCCGCCACGCCATGACGCGCAGGCCGTCGGCCGAGAGCGTGTCGTAGCCGAGGAACGCCGAGTCCGGGCCATCGTGGAGCGTGGTCCACGGCCGCGCACCGGCGGCGGCGTCCCCTTTGAACCGGCTCGCGGCCCGCGCGCGGGTGCGCTGCTGCGACATCTCGCGCTCGAAGCCGGCCACGTCCACGACGCCGCCCTTCTCGGCCACGATCTCGGACGTCAGCTCGATCGGGAACCCGTACGTGTCGTGCAGCTCGAACGCCTGCTCGCCGGTCACGAACACCGCCGGACGCGCGCCCTTGCCACCGGCTGGCGCCGCGAACGGCGGTTGCTTGCCGGCGTTCTCGCGCAGCACGCTCTCGAGCCGCGCCCAGCCGGCCTCGTAGGTCTGCCCGAAGCCGGACTCCTCGTGCTCGAGGAGCCGCAGGATCCGGTCGCGGTGCGTCTCCAGCTCGCGATAGTGGCCGCCGAAGCGCTCGATCACGCGCGCCGCCACGTCGGCCAGGAAGGGACCCTTGAGCGCCAGGCCCTGCTCCGAACGCCCGCGCGTCACCGCGCGCCGCAGCAGCCGGCGCAGCACGTAGCCCGCGCCCTCGTTCCCGGGGAGCGCACCCTCCGCCACGGCGAACGCCAGGGCGCGCACGTGGTCGGCGATGATGCGTGCGTCGCGCATCGCGGCCTGCCGGTTGGACTTCCCGAGCTTCGCGCGCGAGAGCACGGCCTCGACGAGCGGCGCGAACAGGTCGGTGTCGAAGATCGTGTCGCGGCCTTGGAGGATGAGCGCGAGCCGCTCGATGCCCATGCCCGTGTCGATGCCCGGGTTGGGCAGCGGCATCAGCATCCCGTCCGGCTGGGCGTCGAACTGGGGGAAGACCAGGTTCCAGAACTCCATGTAGCGGTCGCCCGCGTCGCCCGGCTTCTCGCCCCAGAACGCGCCCCTGGGCAGATACTCCGGCCGCTTCTCGCCAAGGTCGAAGTAGATCTCGCTGCACGGCCCGCACGCGCCCGCGCCGCCTGCCGGTCCCCAGAAGTTGTCCTTCCGTCCGAGCGCGACGACATGGTCGGGCTTCACGCCCAGCTTTTTCCACAGCGCCGCGGCCTCGTCGTCGCGCGGGAGCTTCCCCTCGCCCTCGAAGATGCTCACGTGCAGCCGCTCGCGCGGCAGGCCGAGGACCCCGGTGACGAACTCCCACGCGAACGCTGTCGCCTCCTCCTTGAAGTAGGCGCCCTTCGCGCGCGGGCCGAACGAGAAGTTCCCGAGCATCTCGAAGAACGTGTCGTGGCGCGGCGTGAGGCCCACCTGGTCGAGGTCGGTGAGCCGCAGGCACTTCTGGACCGAGACCGCGCGCGTGTACGGCACGTCGCCGGTGGCCGAGTAGTAGGGCTTGAACTGCACCATGCCGGCGGTCGTGAACATGAGCGTCGGGTCGCCATGCGGGACCAGCGGCGACGACGGCACCTCGGTGTGGCCGTGGCGCACGAAGAAGTCGAGGAAGGCACGGCGCAGCTCGGCGCCGGTCTTGAGCGAGCTGGTCGGGGACATCCGGTCTCCGGGACGGGTCGGGACCCGCGGCGCGGGCGGTCCGTGGGCGCCGGGCGGGCGAAGTCTGAGAGCCGGAGGAAGATAGCGGAAAGGATGAAACGCGTCAGGGAGGGCGCGTTGCCGCGCATGCGGCAGGGCCGAGTGTCCGTGAGGGGAGGATCCCCGGCCCGGGCCGCACACCGGGGAACTTCCCGGGCGTCGCGGCGGGCCGTTCGACGGACGTCTCGGCGGGCCCGGAGCCGGTCCGCGGGGACCCGGTCCGATCGGAAGCGGGCGGGCGCCGCCGCCCCGCCCTCTCAGCCCTCGGCGCCGCTCTCCAGCGGCTCGCGCAGGTCGAGCGTGCGGCGGATGACGTCGCTGTCGTAGCCGTGCCGGGCGAGCAGCGCGTACAGCCGTTGCCGCTGCACGCGCGGATCGAGCCGCGCGTAGCGCCGGCGCGCCTGCTCCGCGAGCTTCGCCGCGCTCGCCAGCTCATCGGGGGCGCCGCCGCGCTCGCCCAGGAGCTCACGGGCGCGCAGGATGTCCGCCTCGGCGATGCCCTTGCCGCGGAGTTCCTGCTGCAGCCGGCGCCAGCCCGCGGGCCGCCTCCCCCACCGGCCCGCGAGCCAGGCGCGCGCGTACTCGGCGTCGTCCACGAGACCCACCTCGGCCAGCCGGTCGAGGACCTCGGCCACCATCGGCCCCGCGAAGTCCTTCTGTCTCAGCCGGCGCTCGAGTTCGGCGCGGGTCCGGCGTGTGCGCTCGAGCAGCTTGAGCGCCGCCTCCCGACAGGCCGCGGCCTCTTCCTTGCCCGACAGCCCGAGCCCGGGTGACCGCCGGGGAGGACGCGTGCGGAGCGTTCCCATCCGACCTCCCACCGATGCGGATCGGCGGCGGAAGCGGGGCGGCGCGCGCCGCCCCGCGCCACCGTGCGACTACTTCCGCCGCTCCCCTGCCGGCGCCACCGTGACGGCCTTCGCCGGCGTCACGCCGGGAGCGCCCGGCGCCCGCGGCGGCTCGGCGCCGTTCGTGGTCGAAGCGGCCACGGCCGGCTGCTTGAGCCCGAGCAGCGGGTAGAGCTTCGCCTCGATCTTCGCACGGATGTCGGCGTGCTCGCGCAGGAACAGCCGCGTGTTCTCGCGCCCCTGGCCGAGGCGCTCGTCGCCGAAGCTGAACCACGTGCCGGTGCGCGTGATGACGTTCTTGTCCACCGCGAAGTCGATGAGCTCGCCCTCGCGCGAGATGCCCTCGTTGTAGAGGATGTCGAACTCGGCCTCGCGGAACGGCGCGGCGACCTTGTTCTTCACCACCTTCACCTTGGTGCGGTTGCCGACCGCGGTCTCGCCGTCCTTGAGCGTCTGGATGCGCCGGATGTCGAGCCGCACCGACGCGTAGAACTTGAGCGCCCGCCCGCCGGCGGTGGTTTCGGGGGAGTTGTGCACCACGACCCCGTCCACGAGGTAGGTGTGGTTGCCCTCGACCTCGATGTCGAAGCGGTGCATCGAACGCGTCTGCGGCTTGACGTACTTCTTCGTCACCCTCGCGGGCACGGCGCGCAGCACGCTGCGCGAGCCGAGGTCTGTTCCGCTGAGCGCCACGTTGCCCAGCTGCGGCTGCCAGGCGAAGCGGCCACGCTGCGACGGGTGCAGCTTGTATTGAAGCGACGGGTGGACGTACGGAGCGATCAGTGCGTGCAGCCGGCTGGTCTGCTCCGAGTCGAACCAGAAGCCTCGACCGTCATCCCTTGGCCGACCGACGCCCATCGTCTCGAGCTTCGCCGCGACGAGCTCACGCGACTCCTTGCCAAGACTCTTGTTGTAAAGCACGGCCTTGCCATTGCCCCAGCGCTCGAACGAGCCGGCGAACGAGCCGTCATCGCCGTACCAGACAGCCAATCCGCGAGCGTCCAGCTGGTCCAGCACCGCCGTGGACACCGAGCGCTCGCCCTCCACCGAGTAGAGCTCATCGCGGAGCTTCGCGAGCGACGGCATCGCCAGCGTGTCGAAGCCCTCACCGTTACCGGTCGGCCGGATCTCGCTCGCGAAAGGCGCCAGCACCTCGTGCTTCCAGCGCAGATACTCCTCCTGCCTGGGTCCATGCCCGACGCGGAAGGACGCCTTGTGCGTGCTGACCTTGCGCAGCGAGCCGTCCCCCAAGCTTCCGCCGAGTATGAGCTGGAGCTGATCGTCGGTCAGCGCGTGGTCCTCCACCGACACCAGCACCTCGTCACCCACCTCGAGCTCCCCGGCGGCCACCTCGCCGTCCGGCGTGAAAATGGTGTGGTTCGGCGTGGCCGCGAAGCAGCGACGGCCCGAAGGCCCGCCCTCGACCTCGAACTGGATGAAGTGGTCGGCCGGGCCGTTGTCGAACCAGTTCACGACCGGCCGCGGTTCGATGGCTCCCGTCTTCTCGTTCCAGGACAGCACTTCGACCGGCAGCTTCTGGCGGACGATCTTGCCGATCCTCTCGGATGTGCCGTCCGCCAGCATGACGCGCGTGTCGTAGTGGAAGCAGCCGAACATGACCCCGATCTGCATGCGGATCTGGTTGATGAAGATGACGCAGGTGCGGCTCTTGTTGATGGTGCCGGTGAGCTTGCGGAGCGCCTGGGACATGAGCCTGGCCTGAAGTCCCACGTGCGAGTCGCCCATCTCGCCCTCGATCTCGGCGCGCGGCACGAGCGCGGCCACCGAGTCGATGACCACGATGTCCACCGCGCCCGAGCGCACGAGCGTGTCGGCGATCTCGAGCGCCTCCTCGCCGGTGTCGGGCTGCGCCACGTGCAGGTTGGCGATGTCCACGCCGAGCTTGCCCGCGTAGTTCGCGTCGAGCGCGTGCTCGGCGTCGATGAACACGGCGTTCCCGCCGGCCTTCTGAGCGTTGGCGATGATGGTGAGCGCGAGCGTGGTCTTGCCGCTCGACTCGGGGCCGTAGATCTCGATGATGCGCCCGCGCGGCACGCCACCCACGCCGAGCGCCTGGTCGAGGCCGATGGAGCCGGTCGAGATGGTCTCGATCTCGGGCGCGGCGTTGCCCTCGCCGAGCTTCATGATGGAGCCCCTGCCGAACTGCTTCTCGATCTGCTGCAGGGCGAGGTCGAGCGCCTTCGACCGTTCCTTGGCGTTGGGCGGCGGGGTGAAGTTCATGTCTGCGTCTCCTTCGCAGGGGGCTGCGTCTCGAGTGCGGGGATCCGGGCGCCGGCGCTGGGATGGAGCTCCTCTGAACCGGCCGCCCTCTCAGGGACTGCCCGCATACTACACATTTGGGCAGTAGACGCAAAACGGCTTTTTCAAGGGCATCTTACCACGAAGAGACAACGACTTACGGTCCTCCGCACGCCCGCGCCGACAACTGGTCTACCCTGCCGCGCGCCATGACCTCACGACCCCGCGAACCGAGGGCGGTGGACCCGCCCGCCCCCGTCCCCACGCCGCTCGCCGGCCTCGCCGCGCTGGTCGCGGCCTCGGTGGCGCTGCTCGTCTACGCGTGGGGCGCGGCTCCCACCGTGCTTCCCGGCGACGCGGCCGAGCTGGCCACCGTGGCGCTCAAGGGCGGGGTGGCGCACACGCCCGGCTACCCCACGTTCGTGCTCGCGGGCCAGGTCGCGGGCGCGCTGCTTCCCGGCGACCCGGCGCACCGGATCACGCTCCTTTCGGTGATCATGGGCGCGGTCTCCGTGGGGCTCTTCGCCATGGTCCTCGCCGAGTTCGGGCTCGGCTGGAGCGTGCTCGTGGCGGGCTCCCTCGCGCTCGCGGGCACCTTCACCCTGTGGTGGGCCGCGATCCGCACCGAGGTCTACACGCTGGGCCTGGCGCTCGCCCTGCTCGCGCTCTGGCGAGTGCTCGTGGCCCGGCGCACGCTGGAGCCGCTCGACGGACTCTTCGCGGCGTTCACGATCGGGCTGGCGATGACCGTGCACCTCTCGTTCGGCGCGCTGCTCGCGGTGGCGGGCCTGGCGCTCGCGGCGCGGGCACGGCGGGCGGGCGTGCTCACGCCGCCGCTCGCCTGGGCCGCGGCGGCGGCGTTCGCGCTGGGGCTCGCGCCCTACCTCTATCTCCCCTGGGCCGACGCGAACTTCACGCTCACCAACCACCTTCGCACCGCCATCGAGCCCGCCGGCGGGCAGTACGGGCTCGTGCCGGAACGCTTCGACGGCGTGCTGGAGCGGATGGGCTGGCTGCTCTCGGGCCCCGAATCGCGGCCTCGCGATCTCGTGCGCCACGTTCCGACCGCGTTCGTGAACCTGGGCGTGGCCGGTGCGCGCTTCGCGCTGTTCGAGGTGGGTCCGCTCGCGCTCCTCGCGGCGCTGGTCGGCGCTCCCCGCATGTTCGTGCGTGACCGAGGCGCGGCGGCGATCCTGGTGGCGGGCGGAATCCTGGCGCCCGCGCTCGGCGCCCTGGCCGTGGACGGAGCGCTCCTCAACGTGTTCATGATGAGCAGCACGCTCGCGGTGGCGATGCTCGCCGCCGGCGCCTGGGACCTGATCGCCTCGGGCGGCCACGAGCGGCGGCTGTTCGCCCTGGTCGCGGTGCTGCTCGCCATCGGCGCGCCGCACGAGCTGCGCGTGCGCGCCGACATGGGGATCCTGCCTTGGGCCTCGTGGCTCCACATGCCGGTGGAGGGCCCGCCGCCCGTGCGCACGCTCGTGCCGCAGTTCCGCGGCGAGACCAGGGCCCGGCTCGCCGGGCTCGCGATCCTCGAGGCGATCCCCGAGAGCAGCTTCGTGGCCGCTCGCTGGGACCGCGTGACCGTGCTCAAGTACCTGCAGAGCGTGGAGGGCCGGCGGCCCGACCTGTGGCTCGACCCCTGGTACGAGCCCTCGCACGTCGTGCGCATCGCCCGCTGGCAGCGCGAGCACCGCCTGGCGAGGCGCCCCGTCGTGGTCGTGGACGCCATCCCCGGCCTCACCGAGCGCCTGCGCGCCCCGCGCATCCGCCGGCTGCTGGGAGGCGTCACGCTGCACATCGAGCGCGGCTTCGTGGACACGACGCTCGTGCGGTAGCGACATCGGGCGGCGGAGTGGCGGCACGCGGGCGGGCGGCCGGGACCGGACCCCGCCTATTCCGACAGCATCGCCTCCGCGACCGTCTCGTAGCGCGAGCCGCCCGGCGAGAGCACGCTCTTCACGAGCCGCAGGCGGTCCACCTGGAAGCGCGCCTCGACCGTGGGAGCGTCGATTAGCCGCGCCGTCCAGTCGCCCGCGGCGCGCACGCGGCCCACGGTGAGGTGCGGCTCGAACGCCTGGTCCGGCGCGTCGAACCCCTGCTTCGCGAGCGACGCGTCGAGCGCGCTCGCCAGCAGCCGCATGGGCTCGGCGCCCTGCAGCATGCCCACCCACAGGACGCGCGCCCGCTTCGCGCTCGGGAACGCGCCGAAGCCGCCGAGCGCCGCGCCGAAGCGCTGCCGCGCCGACGCCGCCTCGCGCATCGCCCGCGTGGCGCGTTCCGCCGCGAGGTCGTCCAGCTCGCCGAGGAAGCGCATCGTGTAGTGGAGGTTCTCGCGCCGCACCCACGCCACGGCGTCGTGGCCGACGCGGAGCGGGTCCGCCGCGCGGTACGCGGCCTGCTGGGCGTCCGGCGGCGGGAAGACGGCGACGAAGAGCCGCATGGCCGGCCTTCTCTAGCGCCGGGGGGCGCGCGGCGGACCGGAGCGCGCGCGCACCGCGGCGCCGCGCGTGTCGACGGCGCGCGCCGCCATCACGCCTCCGCCGCCGCGTCCACCGGCAGCTCCGCCAGGTGGCGGCGCAGCATGTCGAGCGCCGTCTGCGCCGCGCGCTCGCGCACCGTGGCGCGCGAGCCCATGAACTTGTGCACGCGCACCACGTCGCCGAGCGGCGAGCTGACCGCGACGTAGACCGTGCCCACCGGCTTCTTCTCGCTGCCGCCGTCGGGACCCGCCACGCCGGTGATTCCCACGCCCACCTCGACGCCGGCCTTCTTCCGGGCGCCCCCCGCCATCTGCTCGGCCACCGGCGCGCTCACCGCGCCGTGCGTGGCGAGCACGTCGCGCGAGACGCCGAGCAGCTGGAACTTGGCCTCGTTGGAATAGGTGACGAACCCGCGCTCCAGGTAGCGCGACGCGCCCGCGAGGTCGGTGAGCCGCTTGGCGAGCAGGCCGCCCGTGCACGACTCCGCCACCGCGATCCTCCAGCCGCGCTCGAGCAGCGCGTCGGCGACCGCCTGCTCCATGGTCTGGGTGCCCTCCGCGTAGACCACGCCGCCCACGCGTTCGACCAGGTCGCGGTAGGCGCGCTCGGCCGACTCGCGCGCGACCGAGGCGTTCCCGCCCACCACGGTCACCCTCAGGTCCACGCCGAACCAGCTCGGCAGGTAGGCCAGCGTCGCGCCCGACCACTGGTCGGGGAGCTTGCCGATCCGCTCGTGGAGCTGGCTCTCGTAGAGACCGAACGTGCGGAGCGTGAAGCTCTCCACCGCGAGCCCGCTCCGCTCGCGCAGCCACGGCACCACGTACTGCGTGGCGAGCGCCTCCAGCTCGGGCGGCGGGCCCGGCAGCAGGATCACCGTCTTCTTCCGATACGGGAGCACGATGCCGGGCGCCGCGCCGGCCGGGTTCTGCCACACCTCCGCGCCGCGCGGGACGAGCGCCATCGTCTCGACCGAGGACGGGAGCTTGCGCCCGCCCTTCTTCACCCGCTCGCGGATGTGCGCGAGCACGCTCTCCTCCAGCTGCAGCGGCCGGTTGAGCGCCGTGGCCACCGCCCTGCGCGTGACGTCGTCCGGCGTGGGCCCGAGCCCGCCCGTCATGAGGACCGCGTCGGCGCGCGCGAGCGCCTGCTTGAGCGCCTCGCCGATCGCCTCCACCGAATCGCCCACGGTGGTGTGCCACGCCACCTGCACGCTCGCCTCCTCCAGCGCGCGCGCCAGGAACACGAAGTTCGTGTCGAGCGTGCGGCCCGAGAGGACCTCGTTGCCGATGGTGACGATCTCGATGCGCATGGGGCGTCCGAGGGGAGCGGAGCGAGGGGGCGAGCGAGTGCCGTGCGACTGTGACGCAGCGTGCGGCAAGCGGCAAGCGCTGGTCAGGGTCGCGCCGGCACGTTCACCGTGAACCGGAAGCACTGGCTCCCTGCTCCGTGGCGCCAGAACTCGCTCGGCCGGGACTCGTGGGGGCCGAGCGAGTCGGCGGCGTCGAACGTGGCGCACAGCTCGTAGCTCACCGAATCCACGACCTGGTAGGGGTATCGCTCGCCTGTCACCGGGTCGCGCAGCGAGACCTCGGGATGGGCACCGGTCTTCACCATCTCCGTCAGGTCCGCCGGCAGCCGCTGGCGGGCGCCGTAGAAGTTGTTGACGGCGTTCGAGAGCATCTGCAGCTCGCGCAGCCGGCGCTGGTCGAGGATCTGCTTCCTGGCCACCGCGGGCGAACCCGCGAGCACGAGCCCGGCGACGGTCACGGCGAGCACCACCACGCCCGCGGCGCGCGCCCACCACGACGGGCCGGCGGACCGCGGCGCGTCCTCCTCGTCGCGCCGGAGCCCGCCCAGGTAGTGCGCGAACAGCCACCCGGCGATGGCGGCGACGACCGCGGCCTTGCTCGTGAACCGCGCGGTCAGCTCGCCCTTGAGGAGCCCGAGCAGCACCGCGATGAAGTCGCCGATCAGCACGCACGCGGCATTGAAGAGCGTGAGGTAGGTGAGCCAGCGCCGCACGCCCGAGTTGCGCTTCTCGGGGTCGCGCGCGACGGCGCGCCCGGTGATCCGCGCGGTGAGGAGATAGACCGGGAACGCCACGAGCAGCGAGGCGAGCGAGAAGCGGAGCCACTCGCGGGCCCGGTTCCAGATGTTCTCGTCCAGCGCGGGGTCGGGCCAGGCGCGCTCGACCATCGCGAACAGAATGGCGCCGGTGTGGTAGGCGACCAGATAGAGCGCGACGAAGAGCAGCAGGTAGAGGAACGCCTCGCGCGGCGAGAAGCCCACGCGCCGTCGCGGCACGGGGAGCCCGAGGCCGGCGTCGTGCCAGGCGCCGAGCGCGGACTCGATCTCGTCCTCGGCCCAGCGCGCCTCGCGGAGCGCCTCGCGGATGGCGTCGCGGCCCACCCCGCGCGCGAGCGCGTCGCGGACGAAGGCGTGGAGATCGGCGTTCATGGCGGCAGTGTCGCGCGGGAACCGGTACGCGTCCACCGGTTCGAAGGTGGCAGTGCCGGCTGGCCCCGGGAAGCATGCGAACGGGGCTGTCTCTTGCGACGCCCGCCTCGGTCAGACCACCGCCCACCCCAGCCTGGCCTGCAGCCACAACAGCCCCTGCAGCACGCCCAGCGTGGTGAGCCCGGCGATCACGTCGTCGGCGACCACGCCCCAGCCGCCGGGGAGCGTCTGGGCTTCGCGGGCGCCGAGGGGCTTCCAGATGTCGAAGAGCCGGAACAGGAGGAACGCCGCCACGAACACGAGCGGCCGGTGCGGCGCGAAGAGGAGCGCGATGGCCTGCCCCACGGCCTCGTCGATGACGATGGGCCCGGCGTCGTGTCCGAGCGACTTCTCCGCCTCGCCGGCCGCCCAGACGGCCACGAACGTGCCGGCGGCGAGCAGCGCGAGCGCCAGCGGGAACGCCGGCACCGGCAGGAACCAGGCGACCGCCGTCACCAGCGCGCTCCCCGCGGTGGCGGGTGCGACCGGACTCCAGCCGGCTGGCCCGAGGCTCGCGAGCCAGACGACGGGCCGCTTCACGGGCGGCGCGAGGGGTCCGTGTCCGGAGGCTCCGCCGGGCCCGACGACTTCGGCCGCGCGATGTAGGCGAACGGCGTCGCGGACGCCGCGTCCACGACGGTGGCCGTACCGTGGGCGCCCGCCTGGGACGACCTCGTGGCCGCGGCGGCCGCGGCGGCAGCCGCGGCGCGGACGGGCGCCCGCGTCGCCTCTTCCGATGCGCGTGCGGGCCGCGGCGGGCCCGCACCCGGGACGGCGAGGGGACGCGCGGCGGGCCCCGTGGCCCCGGCGGGCCCGGCGGGCCCGACCGCGGCAACCGGCGCCCGCGTCGCCGGCGCCCCGGCCGCGGCCGGCGTCTGCCCGCTCCCGAGCCGCGCCAGGACCGCCTTGCAGGCGGCGCGGAGCGTCTCGGAGACGCCCTTCCCCTCCGAAGCGATCGCCTCGAACTCGGGCCAGCCATGCGGGTTCAGAGCGCGCTGCAGCCGCTCGATGGGGAGCGCCACGGGCGAGTCGCGCTTGTTCCACTGGAACACCCACGGGATGCGCGCGAGCGCCGGGCCGGTCACGCCGAGCGTCCTCAGATGGTCGTGCAGGTCGGCGAGCGACTCGCGGTTCGCGGCCTCGCGCGCGGGGTGCGAGTCGGCCACGAACACGAGGCCGTCCACACCCTGCAGCACGGCGCGGCGCGAGAGCCGGTAGTAGACCTGCCCGGGCACCGTGTAGAGGTGGAAGCGTGTGAGGAAGCCGTTCACCTGCCCGAGGTCGATGGGCAGAAAGTCGAAGAACAGCGTGCGCTCGTGGTCGGTGGCGATCGAGATCATCCGCCCGCGGCGCTCGGGCGGGAGACGGTCGTGCAGGGCCTTCAGGTTCGTGGTCTTGCCGCAGAGCCCGGGACCGTAATAGACGACCTTGAAGTGGATCTCGTGCGTCCGGTGGTTGATGAGCGTCACGGTGCTGCTCCCTCGGGCTCGCGGCGTGATGGATGTGTCCGGACCCGGGCAGGGACCGTGCGGCTCATTCGCCGAACAGGGCGTCGACCTCGTTGGACGCGGCGGCCGCGAACCCCGGAGCGGCCTCGAACGCGGGCTGGGACGGCTCGCCGATGCCGACCTTCTCGAACAGCCCCCGGAACACGCGGTCGAGGACCTCGACCCCGCGCTTGGAGCGAACCCGCACGAGCCCGAGCGTGCTGCGGCGGTCGAAGACGACCGACAGTATGACCCGGTCCGCCAGCATGCGGGAATAGACCGAGCGCACCCGGCCCTCGTTCACCACCGCATCCACGGCCGGCTCGCCGAGGAGAGCCGCCAGTTCGGCGTTGGCCGTGAAATCGGCCGCGGCGAGGCTGGCGAACGAGGTGACGTCGAAGTCGTCCACCCGCCCGGCGGAGGTGATCACCTGGCCCGAGCGGTCGATGAGATGGGCGGAGAGCGCATTGGTGCGCTGGAGAAGCTCATCGAGCACCTCGTCGATGAGCCGGAAGTCATTTTCGAACAAGGTCCACTGCGGCATGACACCCCCTCCGCTCTCCGGCGGATGTGGACTACCGAGGTGACGGAACCCTGTGGCACGTCCGTGTTCCCAAGTGCAAGCAGTACCACGCGCTGGGGCCGGGGACAAGGGGGACCGCCAAAGCGGCCGCTCAGGGGGCCGGGGCGGCCGCCGTGGCCGCCGGCGGGGAGGCCGGGGGCGGCTGCGGCTCGTCGTGCTCGTCCTCGATCTCGCCCACGATCTCCTCGAGGATGTCCTCCAGCGTCACGATGCCCTGGAACCGCCCGTCGGACCCCTGCACCACGGCCATCTGCCGGCGAGCCTTCCGGAGCAGGTTCAGGCCTCGCGCGAGCGTGGTCTCGGGGTCCATGGTGACCGCCGGGTACATGGCGTCCTCGAGGATCACCAGGTTCAGCTCGCTGAAGATGTGGAACAGATCCTTGGTGTTGACCACTCCCACCACGCGGTCGGGCTCCCCGTCCCACACCGGCATGCGCGTGTGTGCGCTCATGCGCGCGGTCTCGAGGATGTCGTCCGGCTTGGCGTGACGCCAGATGGTCACCACCCGCTCGCGAGGCACCATCACGTCGCGCACCTTCCTGTCCGACAGCTCGAACACGGCGCGGGCATACTCCGCCTCGTCGGGCTGGATGACGCCGGCCTCCTGGCCCTCCTCGATGAGCATGTCGATCTCTTCGGGCGAGTGCACCTGGCTGTGCGACTTGACCGGCGGCAGCCGCATCTGACGCACCACCCAGTTGCCGGCGCCGTTCATGACCCGGATGAAGGGCCGGAACACGCGGCCGAACAGGAGCAGCGGCGCGGCCACGAGCAGCGCCACGTCGTCGGCGCGCTGCAGCGCCACCGCCTTGGGGGCCAGCTCGCCCAGCACCACGTGCAGGAACGTGATCAGGAGGAACGCCAGCACCACCGCGGCGCCGTGCGTGAGCGCCACGCTCCAGCCCCCGGGGATGCTGCGGAACAGCGGCTCGATCAGGTGGGCCAGCGCCGGCTCGCCCAGCCAGCCCAGCGCCAGGCTCGAGAACGTGATGCCGAGCTGCGTGGCGGCGATCGAATCGTCGAGCTTCTCGATCGCCTCGCGCACCGGGATGGCGCCGAACCGGTTCTGCTGCACCAGCTCCTCGACCCGGGTCCAGCGCACGGTCACCAGCGAGAACTCGGCGGCCACGAAGAACCCGTTCATGAGCACGAGCACGAACACGAGCCCGAGTTGCAGGAGATCGAAGACGTACGGCATGGAGGCCCGCCCCTACTCGACGTCGCGGCGCCCCTCGAGGGCGCGCGCGAGGGTCACCTGGTCGGAGTATTCGAGGTCGCTGCCCATGGGCACGCCGCGGGCGATGCGGGTCACGCGCACACCCAGCGGGCCGAGGAGCTTGGAGAGGTAGAGCGCGGTGGCCTCGCCGTTCACGTTGGGGTTGGTGGCGAGGATGACCTCCTTCACCTCGCCGCCGCGGAGCCGCGTGAGCAGCTCGCGCACGCGGAGATGCTCCGGGCTCGTGCCCTCGAGCGGCGAGAGCGCGCCGCCCAGCACGTGGTAGCGGCCGTTGTACTGGCCGGTGCGCTCGAACGCCAGCACGTCCACCGGCTGCTCGACCACGCACAGCACGCGCGGGTCGCGGCGCGGGTCGCCGCACAGCGCGCACGGGTCGGTCTCGGAGAAGTTGCCGCAGGTCGAGCACGAGCCGACCCGCTCGCGCACCGCACGGATGGCCTCGGCCAGCCGCAGCGCGTCCTCCCGCGGCACCCGCAGCAGGTGGAGCGCCAGCCGCTGCGCGCTCTTCAGGCCGATGCTGGGGAGCTTCTCCAGCTCCTCGATGAGGAGCTCCAGGTACTTGGAGCTGTACACGGGGGCGGGCCGGGGGCGCTCAGAACGGCAGGTGGAAGCCGCCGGTGACCTTCGAATAGGCCTCCGTCATCTTGGCCTGCGAGGTGCGCTGCGCCTCGCCCACCGCCGTGATCACCAGATCCTCGAGCAGCGTGATGTCCTTCTCCTCGAGCACCTTGGGGCTGAGCTTGAGCTCGAGGAGCATCTGCTTGCCGTCCACGACGGCGCGCACGAGCCCGCCGCCCGACGTGGCCTCGTGGCGCTCCCCGGCCAGCTTGTCCTGCAGCTCGCTCATCTGCTTCTGCATCTTCTGGGCCTGCTTCATCATGTCGCCGAAGCTCTTCATGCGCTGCGATCCCCCCCGCGGCCGCCGCGGTCGATGACCTCGCCGTCGAACACCTCCATGGCACGTTCGATGAGCGGCTTGAGACTATCCGCTTTCGCGACCTGCGTCGCCTGCGTGACGCCCTCGACCACCGAGCAGCGGAGCTCGAGCGGGCGGCCGAACGCGCGCGCCATCTCCTCGCACACCATGGCGCGGTGCTCGGGCGCGTCCACCACCGAGCGGTGCAGGTGGTCCATCGACAGCACCAGGCTCCCGCCCGCGAGCCCCACGAGCCGCGACTCCTCGAGGAACGCGCCGAGCATGCGCTTGCGGGCGTTGACCGCGGCCACCGTGCGCGTCCACGCCGACTCGATCTCGCCGTCGCGCTCGACATCGGCGGGCGGATCGGCGACCGCGGTGGCCGACGCCTGCGGTCGCGAGGGGCCCGCGGCCGACCGCGTTCGGGCCGGGTCGGCCGGCGCGCTCCGCGAAGGGGGCGGCGGGGCGGAGCGCGCGGGAGGCGTCGCGCGAGGCGAGCCGCCGGAACCGGTGCTCCCGCCCGAGGTCCCGCCCGCACCCGCGAGCCGGCGCTCGAGCGACTCCAGCCGCTCGAGGAGCGCCCCCACGGTCTCGGCCGGCTCGAGCGTGGCCATCTGAAGCACCGCGGCCTCCAGGTGGACGAGCGGCTGCGGCGAGTCGCGCATGGGCCACTGGCACTCGGCGGCAAGCCGCATGAGCCGGAGGAGATCCGTGTCGGACCACCCTTCCCCTTGTCTCGCGAGCCGCGAGAGGTCCTCGTTGCTCGCGGCCACCAGGTCGTGGCCCCGATCGGGGTCCACCTGGAGGACCAGGATGTTCCGGAAGTGCTCGGCCAGCCCCTCCGCCAGCTCGCGCGGGTCGAGCCCCTTCTCGAACGCCGCGTGCAGCTCGGCGAGCGTCGCCTTCGGGTCGCGACCGAGCACGGCGCCGGCGATCCGGAAGTAGGCCTCGCGGTCCGCGATCCCGAGCACGCGCCGCACGAGCGGCTCGTCCACGGCCGGCTCGCCCGCCGAGACCACCTGGTCCAGCGCCGAGACCGCGTCGCGCATCGAGCCCTCCCCCTTGTGGGCGATGAGCAGCGCCGCGCCGTCCGTCAGCGTGAACCGCACGCCGTCCGCGTCCGCCGCCTCGCGGCGCTGGATCTCGAGCAACCGGTCGGCCACGCGCCGGATGGGCACGCGCGCGAAATCAAACCGCTGCGTACGCGAGCGGATGGTCTCGGGAAGCTTCTGCGGGTCCGTCGTCGCGAAGATGAACACGAGGTGCGCCGGCGGTTCCTCGAGCGTCTTCAAGAGTGCCGCGAACGCGTCGTTCGAGAGCTGGTGCACCTCGTCGATGATGACCACGCGGTGGCGGCCGCCGGCGGGCGCGAAGTGAACGCTCTCGCGCAGCTGCTGCACGTCGGCGATGCCGCGGTTGCTCGCACCGTCGATCTCGAGCACGTCGAGCGAAACGCCCTGCGTGATCTCGGCGCAGCTCGCGCACCGGTTGCAGGGCTCGGGGCTCGAGCCGCGGTTCTGGCAGTTGAGCGCCTTGGCGAGGATGCGGGCGCACGTCGTTTTGCCCACTCCGCGCGCGCCGGTGAACAGGAACGCCTGCGCCACCCGGCCCGAGGCCAGCGCCGCCGTGATCACGGACGTGACGTGATCCTGCCCCACCAGGTCGGCGAAGACCTGGGGCCGGTACTTGAGGGTGAGCGCGCGAGGGGCCATGCGTCCGTGGCGTGGGCGGAGGGCCCCGATCGCGGTGCCGCGCCGGGTACCCTGCCGCGTGGTGCGTTACCGCGAGAAGCGGGCCAGGTGGACCAGCGGCACACCCGGAGGTTCGCTTACCGCTGCTACCTTCCGGTCCTGACGGGGTTCACGAGTCGCGGGTTGCGCTGGGCCTGGCCCATACCGAGGTGAATGGTGGAGATGATCGGGATCGAACCGACGACCTCCTCGTTGCGAACGAGGCGCTCTCCCAACTGAGCTACATCCCCACCGGAGCGGTTCGCGCCCGCGAGGCGGCGCGCCGAGGCGCGCCCACGCCAGCACGGGCGGCGAGCGCGGGCGATAGTATCAGCCCGCCTCATGCGGTCAAGTTGCGTGCTGGCCTTGGCTTGGAGCGATGCGGGCGGCTCCCGGACGGATCGCCGCACTCGCGGTGGCCGGCGCCGCGGCCGAGCCGGGCCGACGCGCGCCGACCTTCAGCTCGCCGACTTCGCGTCCGAGCACTGATCGCAGCGGCCGTAGAGGAACACGTCGTGCCCCTCGAGCGCGAAGCCCTTGGGTTGCTTGTCCTCGCACTGCCAGTCGCAATCGAACCAGTCGAACACGCGGTTGCAGCCGTTGCAGCGGAAGTGGTGGTGATGCCCGATGCCCGTCCGCTCGTAGCGCGGCGCCTCGCCCGGCAACTCCACCTGCTGGATCGCAGAGTCGTCGAGCATGCGCTTGAGGGTCCGGTAGACGGTGGCCATGCCGAGTCCCGGCGCCGACTGGCGCGCGTACTGGAAGATCTCCGGCGGGCTCAACGGACGGCCCGCCTGTTCGAGTGCGGCATGGATGGCCTTGCGCTGCACCGTGGTCCGTTCCATCTGTGCGCTGTTCTCCGGTAGGTGACTGCGGTCGGGGTCGCCCCGGGCCGACCGGCGAGCCTCGGGGCCGTAGGGGGCTGCGTGTGGGGAGCGCGAATCCAACGTGGAAGCTGGCGGAGAGAGTGGGATTCGAACCCACGAGGCGTGATTAGCGCCTACACGATTTCCAATCGTGCTCCTTCAACCACTCGGACATCTCTCCTTGGAGTCTCGGGCGGCTTGCTCGCAAGCGGCCCCAGCTGCCAGGCCCGATCGGGCACGGCGCATGGGGACGCTTGCATGTAACCGTTCTCGCGTGGCGGCAGCCGGGAGATGATGCGTGCTCGGCATCGGGGGAAGGCCGCCAGACACGAAGTGGCCGCACGCAGGTTAATGAGTTGCGGCGATGCGGGCAAGCCACCCGCGGAGCCGGGGGCATTGCAAGTGCTTGAGAAAACACGCTATTCTGCCGTGGCGCGTGGCCGGCCGCCCGGGAGTGCGTCTCCCCCAAGCGCGCGGCTGTGCCGCCGTGCGCGCGACGACGGCGAGCAGCTCGCGCCGCACCTGCTTGATCTCCGGGGTCGCCAGGCCGCGCATCGTGCCCGCGTTGCTCCCCGGCATGACGAGGCCGGCTCGCTAGCGCTGGAGCCGGTAGCCAGCCGCGGCGAGCTTCTCGCTCATCAGTGAATCGCTCGGCGCAGCACCGTGCTCGAGGGTGAGCATCACCCGGCCGCTGCCGGCGTCCGCACGAACCGCCCGGACGCCCCTCATGCCGGCGAGCGCCTGTTCGACGGGCACCTCGCAAGCGGCGCACGTCATCCCGCCCACCTGAAGCACGACGATCGTGGAATCCGGCGAGCTGTTGGCCGCACTTGAGCGGCCGCCGCGCAAAGTAATGGAGACGAACTCCGGGAACGCCGCGAAGCTCGCCACCAGGGCGGCGCTGATCCAGAGAACCATCTGGTTGACGGATCTTGGCAGCGCCCGTCGCGGCGGGCAGGTTCCGCCAGGTGTGCAGTCGGCCTCGCGCCGATAGTTGAGATGGAAACCGACACCGAGCAGCACAACCGCCACGCCGAGGAATACCCAGCGGAACCGGTCGAGCGCCGCGGCCGCGCCGCCGGCCCCGAGCCCAAGACCGACCGTCGCGAGCGGCAGCCAGCAGCACGCCGAAGAGACCGCGGCCATCACGACCGAGCCGGCCACGGTCCAAACGCGCGCCTTCACGCGCCCATCCGTGCCCGTACGGCGTGCTCGAGCAGTTCCCGCGAGGGCGTGCCGGCCTTGCCGTACATGCGGCAGCTGAACGAGTAGTCCAGTCGGCCGCGAACCGCCGGGTCGATGTCCTCACCGTCGATCTGCACCGTCGGGGATCCGAAGAATCGCAGGCGCGCCGCGTCCTCGGCGTCCTTCACCTCGATCTCGCGCAAGACGGCGTTGGCGTGAAGGTCACGGACGACCTCACGCACGCGTTCCACGGTGGGTGCGTGATTCGGACAGCCTTCGAAATAGAGAATGTCGATCGTCATGAGCATTGCCCTCCACCGGGAAGGCTGGACCCTGCACCCGGGTTCAAGGTCAAGGGCCCGGCCGGCGCCGCGATCGGGCGCGGGTTCGGCGACGGGCCGGGGGCGAGAGAGTCTGCAGCACCGGGCAGGCCTTGGCGCGCGGCCGCCGCCCGCAGGCGCGCTCGAACTCGACGAGCACGTGCTCGACGTGCCGGAGCCTTCCGAGCCGGACGCGAACGTCGGCCAGCCGCGTCCGGACGAGGTCCCGAACCTCCGCGCAGGGAGTGACGCGCCCGTCCTGGAAGGCAAGCATGGACTTGATGTCCGCCAGCTCGAAGCCGGCGGCCTGGGCGGCGCGGATGAAAGTCAGCCGGTCCCGCGCTTCGGATCCGTAGACGCGGTAGTTCCCGGGGCTCCGCCCGGTCGGGCGGAGCAGTCCCTCGCGCTCGTAGTGACGGATCGTCGAATCGGCGACGCCGACCAGTTTGGCGAGTCGACCGATGGTCATGCGCTCTTGCATGTAGGCAGTATGCCATACCTTGAAGTTGACTTCAAGGTTAGGCGCTGAGACTTCAGCGTCATGACCCGCTGCTGCGGACGGATCCACCGGCGCCGGAAGGAGTGCTCTTCGGGTACCCCTTCAGTGTCCTTTCGTGTCCCCGACTGTCCTTTCCTGCCCACGAACAGAACAGGCCTGTCGATTCTCAGAACGTAGGGACCCCTGAGGACCGAGTTTCTCAGAACCTTT
>CAZSQX010000025.1:0-44981 GCA_964609125.1 uncultured bacterium | reverse complement strand
CCGGCAGCGGCCTTCGCTCGCCTTCGGCTCGCTGCGCGCGCTTCGCGCTTGCCGTCAGACGTCGGACTGGTAGTGGGCGCTCTTGAAGGCGCGGAAGCGGTGGAGGGCCAGGTTCAGGACGGCGCCTGCGCCGATCCCGGCGCGTGCAGCCGCCAGTCCCCCACGAGCGTGTCCCAGCGGGAGACGAGAGGGTCGAACACGAGCGGCCGCCGGCCGCGCACGAGCGCGGCGAGCGGCACGTCCTTGTGGCGGAACTCGGGCACCCACACCACGTCCGACGCGCGCGCGACGCGCGACCACGCGGAGACGAGCGCCGGATAGCGCCGCCACGCGCGCCGGTCGCCGGCGCGCGCCTCGGCCACGCGGAATCCGGCCAGCTCCAGCCCCGCGCGCAGGATGCGGTTCCGCGGGTAGGCGGGGTCCCAGGCCCCGAAGCAGCAGACCGTGGTCACGGCCGCTTCGCGTCCCGGGTCCGCTGCCAGAGCTCCGCATACTTGAACAGCACCTGCGCCGACGCGAACGCGCACAGGACGAGCCCGTGCGCGCCGTCCAGGAACCCGAGCTGGAGCACATACTGCCGCGCGAACCGGAGCGGCGGCCGGAACAGCACGTCGAGCGGCCCCGCGCGGCGGCCGCGGCGCCAGGCGCGCTCGGCCCCGGCGCGCGCGTAGCGCACACACTTGCCTACGCAGTCGGCGAACGTGCGGTAGCTGTGGTGCTCGATCACGCCCGCGAGCGTGCCGGGCCCGGGGCCCTCGACCGCCACCGTCTCGTGCACCTCGGCGTCGTCGAAGCGCGCCCGCCCGCGCCGAAACAGCCGCACGACGGTCTCTCCCCGCCAGCCGCACCAGCGGATGCGCCGCCCCAGGAACCAGGTCGCGCGCCGCAGCCGGTGGTGCGTCACGCCCCCGTCCGCGCGCACGGCGTCGCGGATCGCGGCCACCGCGCTCGCGTCCAGTCGTTCGTCGGCATCCAGCCACAGCACCCAGGGCTGCGTGCAGTGGCCGAGCGCCCACGCCCGCTGCGGCCCGAAGCCGTCGAACGCGCGCTCCTCGACCCGCGCGCCGAGTCGTGCGGCCGTGTCGCGCGTGGCGCGGTCGCCGCGCGGATCCCAGACCACCAGAACCTCGCGGGCGAAGCCGAGCGCGGGGACCAGTTCCTCGAGGTCCCGGGTCTCGTCACGCGCCAGCAGCAGGACCGAGATCGGCAGCCGGTCGTCCATGCGTTCCCAGGTGGTCGAGCACGAGCGCCGTCGCGCGCTCCGGTGCGAGCGAGGGCAGGCAGTTCCAGTGCGGGCACACCGTGCGCTCGCACGCGCGGCACGGCAAGTCCGTGCGCCACCAGCCGTGCCGCGGGTCGTCGGGCGTCCACGCGTCGGGGTGGGCGGGCCCGAACCACGTGTACGTGGGCACGCCGAACGCCACCGCGGCGGGGCGCGGCCCGCTGTCCGTCCCGACCAGCGCGCGGAGCGGCGCGACCGCGCCCGCGAGCACGGCGACGTCGGAGGCTCGGAGCGTGCGGACGCCGGGCGCGAGCGTGACGAGCCGCGCCAGCACGCCCTCCTCGCCGGGACCGCCCACCGCGAGCACGCCGTGGCCCGCGTCGAGGAGAGCGCCCGCGAGCCTGGCGAAGTGCGAGAGCGGCCACGTCTTCGTGGGCCACGAGCCGGCCGGCACGAGCGCCACCGTGCGGGCGGGGTCCGCCACCCCGGCCTCGGCGAGCGCGTTCGCGCCCGCGCGCCGGGCGCGGTCCGTCAGCCGGAGCCGCGGCAGCGCCGGCACGTCCGCGCCGCCCGCGGCGCGCGCGAGCCGCAGCAGCGACGCGGCGGCGTACTCGCGCCGGTCCGCCGAAGGGTGCGCCACGCGCGGCACGGTCGCGTGGTAGAGCGCGCGCCGGCCGCGCAGGTCGAAGCCGAGCACGAGGCGCGCGCCCGAGGCCCGGGCCAGCAGCGCGCTGCGGCCGTTGCCGAAGAAGTCCACCGCGAGCGCGGGCGAAAGCCGCCGGAGCGCGCGGGCGAGCCGGAGCGTCGCGCCCGCGGTGCGGTCGAGCGGCCACACGCGCGCGACGCCGTCCTGTCCCTCCAGCAGCGGCGCGAACCGCCGCTCGGTCACCACGTGGAGCGGCGCGCCGGGGTGCCCCTCGGCGAGCGAACGGAACGCCGCGGTCGCGAGCACCACGTCGCCCAGCGCGCGCAGCCGGAGCGCGACCACCGGCCGGCTCACGCCGCCACCGCGCGCCGCGCCTCCGCGCGCGCCCACTCGTCCACCGCGCGCAGCTGCTCGAGCGACTCCACCGGCCGCGGATCGTGGCGCTCGAGCACGCGCTCGAGCACCTCCGGCACGCGGCCGAGCGCGATCGCCCCGTCCAGGAACGCCTGCACCGCCACCTCGTCGGCGGCGTTCACGGCGCACGGCGCCGTGCCGCCGGCGCGGCCCGCGGCCAGCGCGCAGGTGTAGGCCGGATGGCGCTCCGGCTCGATCGGCGCGAGCTCGAGCCCGGCGAGCGCGGTGGCCGCGAGCGGCGGCACCGCCTCGCCCCAGCGCTCGGGCCACGACAGCGCCAGCTGGATCGGCAGCCGCATGTCCGCTTGCGCCGCCTGCGCCACGAGCGAGCCGTCGCGGAACGCCACGATCGCGTGCAGCACGGCCCCCGGGTGGATCACCGCCTCCAGCTGGTCCCACTCCAGCTCGAACAGCGCGCGCGCCTCGAGCACCTCGAGCCCCTTGTTGAACAGCGTCGCGGAGTCCGTGGTGATGCGCGGGCCCATCGCCCACACCGGGTGCGCGAGCACCTCCGCGGCGGTCGCCCGCCGCCAGTCGGGGTGGAGGCGGAGCGCCCCGCCCGAGGCGGTGAGCGTGAGCCGGTGCACCTCGGCCGCGGGCCTGCCCTGGAGGCACTGGAGCGCCGCGGAGTGCTCGCTGTCCACGGGGACCAGCTCGCCCCCTCCCCGCAGCCGCGCGGCCGACACCAGCGGCGCGCCGATCACGAGCGTCTCCTTGTTCGCGAGCGCGAGCCGCGCGCCGCGCTCGAGCGCGGCCAGCGAGGCGGCGAGCCCGGCCGCGCCTACGATGCCGTTCACGACCAGCGGCGCGCCGCAGCGCGCCGCGCGCCGCGCCGCCGCGCCCGGGCCCACCTCGATGTCCGCGCCCGGCGCCGCGGCCGCGAGCCGCGTCCTCGCCGCGGCCGGGTCGGCGGCCTCCTCGAGCGCCAGGTGCCGCGGCCGCCAGCGCGCCGCCTGCTCGCACAGCCGGTCGAGCGAGCGCCCGGCGGCGAGCGCCGTGACCGAGAGCCGTGCGGATTCGCGCCCGGCCACGTCGAGCGCCTGCTCGCCGATGGAACCGGTGGAGCCCAGCACGGCCAGCTCGCGCGGCGTGGTCATGGGACCTGGAACACCACGGCCCGCAGGTAGTGGTAGACGATGGGCGCGGCGAAGTAGAGGCTGTCGAAGCGGTCGAGGATGCCGCCGTGGCCGGGGATGAGCGCGGAGGAGTCTCCGCTCGCCGCGTCGCGCTTGAACAGCGACTCGACCAGGTCTCCGACCTGCCCGCACACGCCGACGAGCGCCCCGACCGCGAGCGCGTGCGCGACCGGCAGGAGCGGCGCCCCGGGCTCTCCCGCCACGCCCGCGGGGCGAAGGAACGTGGCGGCGGCGGCGAGCGAGGCGATCACCGCGAACGCGAACCCGCCGACCGCGCCCTCCAGCGTCTTGCGCGGCGAGATCGCCGACCACAACGGCGTGCGCCCGACGAGCCGGCCGGTGAGGTACGCGCCGGTGTCGCAGCTCCAGGTCACGAGGAACGTGAACAACACGAGCCCGGCGCCGTCCGCGTAGGCGAGCCCGGCGCGCCACGGCAGCTCGCGCAGCAGCACGAGGTGCGCCGACAGCCAGCCCACGTAGAGCACGCCGAACGCGGTCACCGCCGCGCTCTCCAGCACGAGCGGCCGCCCGGCCCGGCGGAGCGCCAGCGCCAGCAGGACGAGCAGCGCCGCGGTCGCGAACAGCGCCGTGTTCGGCGTCTGCGGCCGGTACGCGAGCCCCAGCACGGCGAGCGCGGCGAGCAGGCCGAGCCAGCGCACGGGTTCGAGCCCCTTGCCGCGTGCCATGCGGTAGAATTCCTCCAGCCCGAGCACGGTCTGGAGCGCGACGAATCCGAGCCAGGCGATGCCGCCCGCGCGCGCGAGCAAGAGCAGCAGGGGCACGAACAGCAGCGAGCTGGCCACCCGCAGCGCCAGCGAGCGCTGGCTCCGCTTCGGCACCGGGCGGAGCGCGTCGGCGGGCGAGGCCGGGGCGGAGGGGTCGCGTGGCTCGTTCAATCCGACCGGCCGAACCGTCGCTCGCGGGCCTGGAAGGCCGCCACGGCCTGGAACAGGTGCCGGCGGCGGAAGTCGGGCCACAGCGTCTCGGTGATCCACAGCTCGGTGTAGGCGAGCTGCCAGAGCATGAAGTTCGAGAGCCGCATCTCGCCGCTCGTGCGGATCAGCAGGTCGGGGTCGGGCAGGCCCGCCGTGTAGAGGTAACTCGCGACCAGCTCGTCGTCCACGCGCGCGGGATCGAGGCGCAGCTCGCGCGCCTCGCTGAGCAGCCGGCGCACCGCGTCCACCAGCTCGGCGCGGCCGCTGTAGGACAGCGCCAGATTGAGCTGCATGCCGGTGCACGGCTCGAGGAACCGCTGGGTCGCGGCGATCTCCGCGCGCACGGGCGCGGGCAGGTCGTCAATCCGGCCGATGACGTGCAGGCGCACGTTGTTCGCCTTCAGCTCCTCGCGCTCGGCGCGCAGCGTCTGGCGCAGGATGGTCATGAGCGCGGCGACCTCGCGCGCGGGTCGCTGCCAGTTCTCGATCGAGAACGTGTACAGCGTCAGCACCTCGACGCCGAGCGACGCGCAGCCCTTCACCGCCTCGCGCACCGACTCGCGCCCGGCCCGGTGGCCCATGAGCCGCGGCACCCCCCGGGCCTTCGCCCACCGGCCGTTGCCGTCCATGATGATCGCGACGTGGCGCGGGATGTTCCCGCGGGCGATCAGCTCCTCAGGCGTCGGGGTTCGCGTCGTCAACCAGGCGTCTCCGGGGCCCGGGGGCCCGGCCGCGGCCGGGGCACCCGCGTGGAGCGCGGGTCCGACGGCGGGCGCGGTCGTGGGCCGGTCAGACCTCCATGACCTCCGCGGTCTTCTTCTTGAGCATCTCGTCGATCGACGCGATGTAGCGGTCGGTCATCTTCTGCACGTCGGCGGTCTGGCGCTTGGCGTCGTCGGCCGGGAGCGTGCCGCCGTCCTCCTGGTGCTTGAGGTCCTTGTTCGCGTCGTGCCGCACCTGGCGGATGGCGACCCGGCCCTCCTCGGCGAAGCGCGAGATGAGCTTGACGAGGTCCTTGCGGCGCTCCTCCGTGAGCGTCGGGATCGGGATGCGCACCACCGAGCCGTCGTCGGTCGGGTTCAGCCCCAGGTTCGCCTCGTTCACGCCCTTGCAGATGGCCTTGATCAGGCTCTTGTCCCACGGCTGGATGACGAGCAGCCGCGGCTCCGGGGCGCTCACCGAGCCCACCTGCTGCAGCGGGACGTGCGTCCCGTACGCCTCTACCTTCACGGTGTCCAGCAGCTGCGGGCTCGCCTTGCCGGTGCGGATGCCGTTCAGCTCGTGGCGGACGAACTCGACCGCCTTCTTCATGCGCTCCTCGGCTTCGTGCAGCGTCTTGGTCTGCATCGGATCAGTCCCCCACCGCGGTGCCCACGGTCTCCCCGTTCACGATCCGGACGAGGTTGCCGCGCACCCCGACATTGAACACGATCAACGGCAGCCGGTTGTCCCGGCACAGCGAGATCGCCGTCGCATCCATGACCTTGAGGTCCTTGTTCAGGATATCCATGTACCCGATGCGGGGGAAGAACGTCGCGTTCGGGTCCTGCTTCGGGTCGCCGGAGTAGACGCCGTCCACCTTCGTGCCCTTGAGCACGACGTCGGCGCCGACTTCGATCGCGCGCAGCACGGCGGCGGTGTCGGTGGTGAAGTACGGGTTGCCGGTGCCCGCCGCCATCACCACGATGCGCCCCTTCTCGAGGTGCCGCACGGCCCGCCGCCGGATCCACGGCTCGCACACCTGGTCCATCTGGATCGCCGACAGCACGCGCGTGAACAGCCCCAGCTTCTCGAGCGCGTGCTGCAGCGACAGGCTGTTGATGACCGTGGCGAGCATGCCCATGTGGTCGGCCGCCACCCGGTCCATCCCGCGCGCGCTGCCGGCGAGCCCGCGAAAGATGTTGCCGCCCCCGAGCACGACCCCGACCTGCACGCCCAGCGCGTGCACGTCCCGCACTTCGGCCGCGATCGCGGACAGGATGTCCTCGTCGATTCCGTGGCCGCCCGCGCCCGCGAGCAGCTCGCCGGACAGCTTGAGGAGGATGCGCTGGGGCCGCTTCACCCTCACTCCGCCCCGAGACGGAACCGCACGAACCGCCGCACGACGACCTTCTCGCCCGTGCGGGACGAGGTCTCGCGCACCAGGTCCGAGACCTTCTGCTTGTCGTCCTTGATGAACGGCTGCTCGAGCAGGCACACCTCGCCGAAGAACTTGTCGAGCTTGCCGGTCACGATCCTGTCCACGATCGCCGCGGGCTTGCCCTCCTTGCGCACCTGCTCGGCGTAGATGTCGCGCTCGCGCTCGATGCGCTCGGCCGGCACCTCCTCGCGGCGCACGTAGTCCGCGCCCGCGGCCGCCACCTGCATCGCGAGGTCCTTGCACAGGCGTTTGAAGTCGTCGGTGCGCGCCACGAAGTCCGTCTCGCAGTTCACCTCGACCAGCACACCGATGCGGCTGTCGTGCACGTACGACTCGATGCGCCCCTGCGAGGCCGCGCGGTCGGCGCGCTTCTCGGCCTTGGCGATGCCGGCCTTGCGCAGCACGTCCACCGCCTGCTGCAGGTCGCCCTGCGCCTCGGCGAGAGCCTTCTTGCACTCCATCATCCCGGCCCCGGTCATGTCCCGGAGCTGCTTCACCAGATCCGCCGTGATCGTCATGTCGCTCCCCTGCTCGTTGGAACGCCCGCCCGCGGGGCACCCGGGCCCAGCATCGCTGGGCGCCCCGGCGTGTCAGGCGCGGACGGGCGCGTATCGAAAGCTCTGTTGCGCTCAGGCCCGCGCCGGCGCCGCTCCCGCTTCCGCTTCCGCTTCGGTGGAGTCGCCGCCGTACGAGACCGTCTCCTGGTCGGCGCCCTCCCGGGCCATGGAGCGCGCCTCGAGGACCGAGTCCGCGACCATGCCCGTGAACAGCTTGATGGCCCGCAGCGCGTCGTCGTTCCCCGGGATCGGGAAGTCGATGACGGTCGGGTCGCAGTTCGTGTCCACCACGCCCACGATTGGAATGCCCAGGCGGTTCGCTTCGGCCACCGCGATCTTCTCCTTCTTCGTGTCCACGATGAACACGAGCGAGGGCAGCCCCGGCATCTCCTTGATGCCCGCGAACGCGAACTGCAGGCGCTCGCGCTCGCGCGACAGGCGCGAGACCTCCTTCTTCGCGAGCTTGTCCATGGTGCCGTCGGCGGCCATGGCATCCAGATCCTTGAGCCGCTTGATGCTCGAGCGGATGGTCTTGAAGTTCGTGAGCATGCCGCCCAGCCAGCGCTCGGTGACGTGGAACTGCCCGCAGCGCGCCGCGTCCTCGGCCACCATCTGCTTGGCCTGCTTCTTGGTGCCCACGAACAGCACGTGCCCGCCCGCGCGCACGACGCGCTGGATCGTGGCCCTGGCTTCCTGCAGGCACTTGAGCGTCTTCTGCAGATCGATGATGTAGATGCCGTTCCGCTCCATGAAGATGAAGCGCTTCATCTGCGGATTCCATCGTCGCGTCTGGTGCCCGAAGTGCACTCCCGCTTCGAGCAGGTCCTTCATGGTGATCTCGGCCACGGCTGACCTCCTGGGGGTTCCGCCTCCGCCCTGCCCGTCGTGTCGCGCCCTCCCGCGGTTCGCGGGACCCTGGCGCGGGGCACCCATGCCCAGCATGGGTCCGGGGCGTGTGAGATGTCGGCTGTCCGGCTACCGCTTGCTGAACTGGAATCGCTTGCGGGCTCCGGGCTGGCCGTACTTCTTGCGCTCCTTCATGCGCGAGTCGCGGGTCAGGAACCCCTCGCGTCCGAGCATGCCCTTCAACGCGTCGTCCTGGCGCACGAGCGCGCGCGCCACCGCCATGCGGATCGCGCCCGCCTGGCCGGTGAGCCCGCCGCCCATGACGCGCACGTGCACGTCGTATTTCTCGGCCAGGTTCGCGACCGTCAGCGCCTGGAACGCGTGGCGCACGAGCGTCTCGCGGCGCAGGTAGTCGAGCGCCCCGCGCCCGTTCACGACCGTCTGGCCCTTCCCGGGCAGCAGGCGCACGCGCGCCACCGCTTCCTTCCGCCGGCCGGTCAGGGGCTTCGTCGTCGTCGTCATGGGGTCCCCCTCAGGCCTCGATGGTCCAGACTTCCGGCTGCTGCGCGGCGTGCGGGTGCTGCGGCCCGGCGTACACCTTGAGCTTCTTCACCATCGCCCGGCCGAGCCGGTTGCGAGGCACCATGCCCTTCACGGCCTTCTCGACCACGCGCTCCGGATGCCTGGCGAGCATCTCGGTGAGCCGCGTCCAGCTCACGCCGCCCGGATACATGGTGTGGTGGAAGTACTTCTTCTGGTCCGGCTTCGTGCCGGTCAGCCGCACCTTCTCCGCGTTGATCACGATGACGAAGTCGCCCGTGTCCATGTGCGGGGTGTAGATGGGCTTGAGCTTGCCCCGGAGCGCCATCGCGATCTGGGTCGCGAGACGGCCGAGGGTCTTGCCTTCGGCGTCCACGAGCAGCCAGCGACGCTGGATGTCACCCTCACGGGCGGAATACGTCTTCATCGGTCCTCCGGCGAGACGATCGGATGCGGCCGAAACGGCCGCGCGCGAACGCCTTAGCGGGCCGCGGGGCCGGCGCCGCGGGGCGGAACGGCCCCGCGCGCGGTGAGAGGAAGCGCCGGAAGGTACCGCCCGCGCCCGAACGCTGTCAACACCGGCGCCGGCCGGCGACCCGCGCGGCGTCAGTCGAGCCGGACGAGGGCGCGGCTGAGCACGGCCCCGCCCGCGCGGAGCCGAACGACGTAGTGCCCCGGCGCCAGCTCCTTTCCGGACCCGTCCCGGAGGTCCCAGAGAACTTCCTGCGGGCCCGCGGCCGCGGTACCCCGGCGCAGCTCGACCAGCCGTCGTCCCGCGAGGTCGTAGACGCCGAGCGAGACCTCGCCGGCACGTGCGAGCGCGAACGGGATCCTCACCGGCCCGCGCGCGGGGTTCGGGGACGGCGCGCCCAGCCACGGCCCCGTCGGCGGCGAGCGATCGTCCACGGCGGTGGTGCTCGTGACGACGTTCACCGGGTGGTCCTCGGTCTCGCCGCCGAAGAACTGGCCTGCCGCGAGCCCTGCGGTGCCCGCCCACGGGAAGTCGTCCGGCGCCGGCTCGTTGGAGAGCGTCATCCGCAGCCAGGCGCGGCCCGGAACCGCTCCGGTGGCGAACGCGGGCGTCACGTACGTCTGGCAGCCCGGCGCCAGCACGACCGCCAGGTTCTTGACGGCCCACTCGGGCGCGCACGGGCCGCCCGGGCAGCCCGCCGCGTTGTCGTTCCAGTCCCCGTCATGGCTCCAGTCCACGAGCACGTTGAGGAAGACCGGCAGGTCGCGCCGGGTGCAGTTGAACGCCGACCAGCTCATGGTGCCGGTCGAGCAGGCGTAGAAGTACGTTGGCGCCGCGAGCGCCGCGTCGGCGTCGCCCACGCACTCGTCCTGGTTCATGCCGAGCCCGATCAGGCTCTCGGCGCAGTCGGTGTTGACGACGGGGTCGCAGGCGCTGGCCCCTCCCCACGGCGCGCCCAGGTTCACCTTGCCGTCCGATTCGGAGTCGACGGCGAGCAACGCCGACGTCGCCTGCGCGCAGCCGAGCCAGAAGTGATCGGGGTGGGTCGCGAGCGAGGCGTGCTTCACGTATCCGGTGCGGCCGGGCAGGGTGCTCTGCGCGGCGCCGCAGTCGAGGACCTGGTCGCTCCGCGGTCCCGACACGAGACAGGTCGGGAACCGGCCGACGACGCCGCTCGTGTAGGCGGCCACGTCCTCCGGCGCATCGCCGAAGTCCTCGTAGGTCACGGGGCAGGTGTCCGCGGCGGCGATCGTGACCGGGTAGTCCTCGGACTCGCCGCTCACGAGCGGCCCGCCCGCCCACGGGAAGTCGTCGCCGACGGGATGCAGGCTCAGCGTGAGCCGCATCCACGACTCGCCGCCGTTCGGGCCCACGAGGAACGACCGCGAGCTCATCGAGGTGCAGCCGACCGGCAGCAGCACCTGCTGGTTCTTCACCGCCCACTCGTGCGCGAGGGGTCCCCCGGGCTGCGAGCCGCACGCGAAGTTGTCGTTCCAGTCCCCGTCCTGGTTGAAGTCGAGCAGCACGTTGAGGTAGGCCGTCACCGCCTCGAACGGATCGCAGTTGAATACGAGGAACGTCAGCGAGTCGCGCGTGCAGCCCGTGAACGAGACCGGGCCGACGAGGCCGGCGTCGCCCTCGAGGTCGCCGCGCGCCTCGTCGCGGCCGAACGAGACCGCGAACGCCGCCTCGACCCCGTCCACGCCCACGAGCGGGTCGCAGTCGCTCTGGAGCGCGCCGGTGGCGTTCATCTTGCCGTCCTGCTCCGAGTCGATGCCGAACGTGCCGAGCGCCGGCGCGCCGCAGCCGAGCCAGAACTTGGGGTCCGAGGCGAGCGCGACATGCTGCACGTGGCCGCTCGCGACCGGGGGCGTGCTGAGCGGCGGCCCGGCCAGCTCCTGCGTGCCGGGAGAACCCGGCGACGAGCAGGTCGGGAAGTTGCCGAGGCTGCCGACCGAATAGGCCTGCACGCCCTCCGGCGCGTCGCCCCAGTCTTCGAAGTCGGGGCAGAGCCCGCCGGTCGGGTTGAAGATGGTGACCGGGTAGTCCTCGGTCTCCCCGTTCAGGAGCACCTGCCCCGGCGTCGTGGCGCAGCCTGCCCACGGGAAGTCGTCGCTCACGGAATCGTTCGAGATCGTGATCCGCATCCAGCCCTCGCCGCCGCTCGGGCCGGCGAGGAACGAGGGCGAAGTGATGCTCGTGCAGCCCGGGCCGATCGTGACGGGCTCGTTCTTCACCGCCCACTCGTTGGCGCAGCCCGTGGCGCACTGGAAGCTGTCGTTCCAGTCGCCGTCCCGGTTCCAGTCCACGAGGATGTTGAGGCGGACCGTGCGCGTGTCGGCGGCGGCGCAGTTCCACACCGGAAACGTCACGCTCGAGGCGGTGCAGGCCGTGAACCCCACGACCGCGGACAGTGCCGCGTCGTTCGAGCCGGTGCATTCGTCCTGTCCGAACGACAACCCGAACGCCGGCTCCACGCAGTCGATCGCCACGCCCGGCGCGCACACGCCGAACGGACCGCCGTGGTCGTTCACCTTGCCGTCCGCGTCGTCGTCGATGCCGCCGGCGCCGGCGAAGCAGCCGAGCCAGTAGCTGCCCTCGCCCGGCACGCGCACGTGCGCCACGAACCCCGCGGGGCCGGGGAGCGACCCGAGCGGCGGGCAGGCGAAGGTGCGGGTCGAGAGCGGGCCCGCGGTCGTGCAGGTGGGGAACGCGCCGAGGATCCCGGGATAGGCCTGGATCGCCTCGGGCGCGTCGCCGCGGTCCACGACCGGGCGCGGGCAGTCCGCGTTCCCGTCCACGTCGGTGGCCCGCGCGAGGGCGGGCACGAGGACGATGGCGATGCAGGCCAGCGGAAGCACGAACCAGCGGACGCGCGCGCGCATGTTCTCCTCCTCGTTCACGAAGGGCCGTGCGCATCCGTCCCCGGGCGGGCAAGGGCGCGAGCGGGTGCGGCCGCTCCAGGTCGGGGGACCCCGTCGACGGCCGGAATCTTCCCGCCCCCGTCCCCGCCGGACAAGGTGAATCAGGCGACGTCCGCCTCCGGGCGGCGCCCTCCCCGGCCCGCCGCACGGTCACCCGCTACGCGAACTCCCGGAGCAGAGCACGCAGTCGCGCGAGCGGGAGCCCGACCACGTTCGCGTAGTCGCCCTCGATCCCGCGGACGAACTGCATCGCCAGTCCCTGGATCGCGTACGCGCCCGCCTTGTCGAGCGGCTCGCCGCTCGCGAGGTACTCGTCGAGGTCGCGGCCGTCGAGGCGCGCCATCCGCACCACCGTGCACTCCGCCGCCGTGCGCTGCTCGCCCGCGTGCACCACCGCGATCCCCGTCCACACCTCGTGCCGCCGGCCGTGAAGGCTCCGCAGCATCGCCTCCGCATCCGCCAGGTCCGCCGGCTTGCCGAACCGGCGCCCGCGCGAGACCACGACCGTGTCCGCGCCGACCACCACCGCGTCCGGCCGCGAGACGGCCACGCGCCGGGCCTTGTCGAGCGCCAGCGCCCGCACCCCGTGCCGCGCCGGCGCCTCGCCCGGCCACGCTCGGTCCGGCCCCGGGTCCACGACCGTGAACTCGGCGCCCGCCTGCCGCAGCAGCGCCACGCGGCGGGGCGAGGCCGACGCCAGCACGAGCGGCGCGCGCCCGCGCCAGAACAACCGCGGCCGCTCGCGCTTCACGCCCGCGCCCCGGCCGGGCTCTCGAGGAGGATCGTCACCGGACCGTCGTTCACGAGCTCGAGCGACATGCACGCGCGGAACACGCCCCGCTCCACGCGCACGTCCTGCGCCTCGAGCGAAGAGCAGAAGCGTCGGAACAGCGGCTCGGCGTGCTCCGGGCGGGCCGCCGCCACGAAGTCGGGGCGCCGGCCGTGCGCGGCGTCCGCGTACAGCGTGAACTGCGGCACCGCGAGCACCCCGCCGCCGGCCTCACGCACGTCCCGGTTCATGCGGCCCTCGAGGTCCGCGAACACGCGCAGCCCCGCCACCTTGCCCGCGAGCCGGTCGGCGTCGTCCGCGCGGTCGGAGTGGGTCACGCCCACGAGCGCCACGAGCCCGGGCCCGATCTCCCCGGTCGTCCGGCCCTCCACCACCACGCGCGCCCGCGTCACCCGCTGGAGCAGCGCCCTCACGCGTCGTCCGATCGGGCGCGGCGCGGCGGCTTGAGCAGGCGCAGCCGCCGCTCCACGCGCGCTACGCCCGGGAGCTTCCGGAGCGAGCCCATCACCTCGCCGAGCCGGGCGGCGTTTGGCACCTCGATCACGAACACGCCGCGCGCGGTGCGGTCCTCGGACTGCATGCCCGCGGTGCGCACGTTCACGCCGTGCGTCGCGAGCACCTTGGCGATGTCCGCGAGCAGCGACGGCCGGTCGCGGCCCGAGATGACGAGGCGCACCGGAAACGTGTCCGTGGGGCGCGAGTCCCATTCCACGGTGAGGCGCCGCTCGGGCGGGACGCGGTCCCCGAACGTGTTGGGGCAGTCCTGGCGGTGCACCGACACGCCGCGCCCGACCGTCACGATGCCCACCACCGCGTCGCCGGGCACCGGCTGGCAGCAGCGCGCGTACTGGACCATCACGTTGTCGATGCCCTGGATGCGCACGCCGCCCGTGGGCTTGCGGCCCACGCCGAGCGCCTCGAGCGGGCCCTTCACCAGCCGCTCGGCGAGCCCCTCCTTCTCGGGTTTGAAGCGCCGGGTCACCGCGCCCAGCGAGACCTGGCCCTCGGCGAGCCGCGCGTGCAGCGTCTCGAGCGAGTCGCAGCCCAGCTCCTTCGCCACCGGCTCCAGCTCGGCCGGGCCGACCTTCACCCGCAGGCGCCGGAGCTCGCGCTGCAGCATCTCCTCGCCCAGGCGAACCGAGTCCGCGAGCCGTCGCAGGCGCAGCCAGTGCCGGATCTTCGCCTTGGCCTGCGTCGTGCGCGCGATCTTGAGCCAGTCCTCGTGGGGCTGGGCCTGCGGCGAGGTGACGATCTCGACCGTGTCGCCGTTCCGCAGCTCGTGCCGGAGCGGCACCAGCTCGCCGTTCACGCGCGCGCCCACCGTGCGCTCGCCGACCTGGGTGTGGATGAGGTAGGCGAAATCGAGCGGCGTGGCGCCCTTGGCCAGGCGCTTCAGCTCGCGCCGCGGCGTGTAGACGAACACCTCCTCCTGATGGAGCGAGGTGCGCAGGTACTCCATGTACTCGTCGTCGTCGCGAGCCTCGTCCTGCCAGCCCGCGATCTGCGTGACGAAGCCGCCCAGCTTCTGGTCGATCTCTTCGTCCACGCGACCGCCCTGCTTGTAGATGTAGTGCGCCGCCACGCCGGTCTCGGCGGTGCGGTGCATCTCCCAGGTGCGGATCTGCACCTCGACCATCTGGCCGTCCTCGGTGAGCACGGTCGTGTGCAGCGACTGGTAGAGGTTGCTCTTGGGCGTGGCGATGTAGTCCTTGAACCGCTCCGGCACCGGGCTGAACTCGTCGTGGACCACGCCGAGCACCCGGTAGCAGTCGTTGCGGGACTGGGTCACGATGCGCAGGCCGAACAGGTCGTAGATCTCCTCCAGCGCGCGTCCGGTCTGCATCTTCTTGTAGATGGAGAAGAAGTGCTTGGGCCGGCCGAACACCTCGGCCTTGAGCCCCGCCGCCTTGAGCGCCTCGCGCAGGCGCTCGCTCACGCGCGAGAGGAACGCCTCGCGCTCGGTGCGCCGGGCCTGGATGCGCTGCGCCAGCGACTCGTAGGCCTCCCCGTCGAGCACCTTGAGGCTCAGGTCCTCCAGCTCGCGCTTGATGCCCGCCATGCCGAGCCGGTGAGCGAGCGGCGCGTAGATGTCGCGCGTCTCCTCGGCGATGCGGCGCGCGCGCTCGCCCTTCAGGTACTCGATCGTGCGCATGTTGTGCAGCCGGTCCGCGAGCTTGATGAAGATCACGCGCAGGTCGCGCGACATGGACAGCAGCATCTTGCGGAAGTTCTCGGCCTGCGCGGCCTCGCGGCTGTCGAAGTGCAGGCCGGCGAGCTTGGTCACGCCCTCGACCAGCGAGGCCACCTCGCGGCCGAACTGCTTCTCGACGTCGCCGAGCGCGACGTCGGTGTCCTCGACGACGTCGTGGAGCAGCGCGGCGCAGGCGAGCGTGGTGTCGAGGCGGTTCTCGAGCAGCTCGAGCAGGATGCGGCAGACCTCGACCAGGTGGGTGAGGAACGGCTGGCCGGAGTCGCGCTGCTGGCCGGCGTGCGCCTGGGCGGCGAAGTCGAAGCCGGCGCCGAGCCGGTCGCGGTCCACCCGCGGCGCCTTCTCGGCCACGGCGCTCATGAGCGCCGCGCGAAGCTCGGGATGCGGGCTGGCCGCCGAGATGCGTTCCGCGCCGCTCAGGGGATGCGCACCCCCTTGAGCTTCAGCTGGACGCGCGTCTCGCCGGACCACTCGTTGCGCGTGGGCGCGAACGCGAGGTCGGCACGTCCCGCGCGGGCCAGCTCGCGCGCCCGCTCGCCAAGGCCGAAACCGATCGCCTCGATCCCGCCGCTGTCGTCCCGGGCGAGCAGCCGCACGTGCTTGCCGCCGCCCACCTCCTGCACGCGCTCGACCCGCACCTGGCTCATGCGGAACAGCGGCTCCGGGTTGTCGAGCCCGTGCGGGGCCATGCGCTCCAGCCACTCGACGAGGTCCATGTCGCACTCGCCCGCGCGCAGGTCGGCGTCCAGCTCGAGCCGCTGGACGAACTGGTCGGGGCGAAGCTGCTCGCGGACCAGACGCTCGAAGCGCTCGCGCAGCTCGGGCAGGTGCCGCCGCTCGATCGTGAGCCCGGCGGCGAACGCGTGGCCGCCGTGCGCGACCAGCAGGTCGCCGCAGTGGCCGAGCAGGCTCGTGAGGTCGAGCCCGGGCAGGCTGCGGCCCGAGCCGCGCCCGCGCTCGCCGTCCACCGCGACCAGCAGCGCGGGCCGCTGGAAGCGCTCGACGAGCCGCGAAGCGACGATGCCGATCACGCCCGGATGCCAGGCGTCCGACCACAGCAGGATCGAGCTGCAATCGGGGTAGGCCAGCTCCCGCTCCACCATCCGCACCGCGTCCGCGAGCACCTTCTCGTCGAAGCTCCGCCGCTTGAGGTTGTCCTCTTCGAGGCTCCTGGCGATGCTCGAGGCCTCGTCCTCGTCGCGCGCGAGCAGCAGCCGCAGGCCCTGCTCCGCGTTCCCGAGCCGTCCGGCCGCGTTGATGCGCGGCGCGAGCACGAACGCCACGTGCCCGCTGGTGATGCGCTTGCCCGCGAGCGAGGCCACCTCCATCAGGGCCTTCAGCCCGAGCCGGGGCCCCTGGTTCAGCCGGTCGAGCCCGAGGCGTGCCAGCACGCGGTTCTCGCCCACGAGCGGTACGACGTCCGCGATCGTGCCGAGCGCCACGACGTCCAGGTAGCGCCGCGCGCGATCCAGCCCGCCGCGGCCACGCAGCAGCCTCTCGGCCAGCTTGAACGCGACGCCGACGCCCGCGAGCGACTTGAACGGGTACGGACAGCCGGGGCGGAGCGGGTCCAGGATCGCGTGCGCCTCGGGCAGCACGGCCGGGGGCTCGTGGTGATCGGTGACGACCACGGTCATCCCCAGCTCGCGCGCGCGGGCCACCGCCTCCACCGCGGTGATCCCGCAGTCCACCGTGACCACGAGCCGGCAGCCCCGGCGCCAGGCCTCCTCGACGCCCTCGACCGTGAGCCCGTAGCCGTCCTTGAGCCGATGCGGGATGCGGGTCTCCACCCGCGCGCCCAGCTCCTCGAGCGTGCTCGCGAGCAGGAACGTGGCGGTGATGCCGTCCACGTCGTAGTCGCCCTGGACCAGCACGGACTCGCCGCGGGCGACCGCGCCCAGGATCAGCTCGGCGGCGGGCTCCAGGTCGAGCATCTCCGCCGGGTCATGCAGGTCCTCGAGCACGGGGTCCAGGAAGTTCCGGGCGTCCGCCTCGCGGGCGATGCCGCGGTTGACGAGCGCGTGCCCGACCGCGAGCGGCGCGCCCAGCGCGTGGGCGAGCGACGCCGCGGTGTCCGGCGAGTGCCTGGGGTGCAACACCCACTGCGTTGCGGCCGTGACGGTCGGCGGCATGTCGGGTCCCGGGGGTACGAGGGGACGGCGTGCAGCACGGCGAGACTCCGACTGTAGAGTGTTTCCGCCGTTCCTGCACGGACGGACCCGCTGGCGGCCGGCCCGCGCGGCGCGCGCATCAGCGCCCGCGAATGCGCGCGCGCAGCGCCTCCCGCTGCGCTTCGGCGCCGGGCAGCGCGTCCGCACGGGCCAGCGCGGCCTCCGCCCCGTCGCGGTCGCCGAGCCGGTGGCGCACGTCCGCCACGGCGAGCCACGCCTCCACGAACCGCGGCTCGGCACGGTTGGCACGCTCGAACGCCTTCAGCGCGAGCCGCAGGTCGCCGACAGCGAGCGCGGCACGGCCCAGGTCCCAGGCGAGGCCGGCGTCGTCCAGCAGCCGGGGCGAGGCGCGCTCGAGGAGCGGGAGCGCCCCCGCGGCGTCGGCGGCCGCGAACCGCGCCGCGCCGAGCGCGCCCTCGGCCGCCGGCTCGCCCGGGTGGCTCGCGACCAGCACCTCGCCCGCGCGCACGCCGTCGGCGTGGCGGCCGAGTCGGGCCAGCGATCGCACCCGGATCACGCCCGCGGCGAGGTCGAGGGGCGCGAGCGCGAGCGCGCGGTCCGCGGCGGCGAGCGCGACGTCGAAGCGTCCCGAACGGTACTCGAGCGACGCGCGCGCCACCTCGAGGGCCGCCGAGCCGCCCGCGCCGGCGCCCGCACGCGCGATCCAGTCCCGCGCCTCGGACACGCGCCCCTGGGTCGAGAGCAGGTCGGCGAGGCCGAGGAGCGCGTCCGGGTCGGCCGGGCGCAGCGCTGCGATGCGGCGCAGGCGCGATTCCTCGTCCCGCCACGCCCCGATCGCGGGCCAGGCCACGGCGCCCTGTACTGCGACCCAGAGCCCCAACCCGGCGAGCGCCGCGCGGCGGAATCGTCTCGGCGCCGCGCCTGCGAGGGCCGCGAGCGCGAGCGAGAGCCCCGCGACCGGGAGCGCGAGCGATCGCTCGGCGAAACGCACTCCCGATTCGAGGAGCGAAGCACCCGAGACGGGAAGCAGCGGCGCGAGGAGGAGCGCCACCGGAAGCACGTGCGGCACCCGGCGGAGCGCGAGCCACACGGCTCCCGCCGCGGCCAGCGCCAGCGCGAGCCAGCCCGCGGCCGCCACCGGCGCGGGAGGCGCGGTCCACACCTCGAGCAGGGGCGAGTGCGGCGCCCAGGGCGCGAGCCACGCCAGGTGCGCCCAGACGAGCGCGGCCGCACCCGCGAGCGAGCCCGGCGCGCCCGCTCGCGCGGGCGGTGGGACGAGCGCCCGGTGCGCGAGCGCCCACAGCGACACGAGCGCGAGCGCGGCGAGCGCGACGCGCAGTCCGCGCCGGCCGACGCCCGGCCCGGCCGGCGCGGTACGAGCCGCCGCGTGCGAGGCGAGCGCGTCGCCGGGGCCCGCGCGTGGAGCGGGGGCGGCCGCGCGAGCGTCGGCCGCATCGGCGGCGAGGAGGAGCGGCAGCACGAGCGCGCTCTCCTTGGCGAGGAGCGCCAGGGCGCCGCAGCCGAACGCACCGGCGAGCCGTGCCGCGCCGCCGCGTTCGCGCCAGCGCCGCGCGAGGAGCAGCGCCGCGAGCGTCGCCAGGCTCGCGAGCGCGTCGGTGCGGCCCGCGATCCACGCCACCGCCTCCGACAGCGCCGGCGCGCTCGCGTAGGCGAGCCCGGCCGCGAGCGCGAGCGTCGCGCCCGCGCCGCGCGCGGCGGCGAGCCGGGCCACGAGCAGGGACGCACCGGCGTGCGCGATCGTGTTCACGAGGTGGAACGTCCACGGTTGCCAGCCCGACAGCACGCCGTCCACGCGGTAGCTCAAGGTCACGAGCGGCCGCCACATGCCCGTCCCGCCGCCGGTGGACGCCCAGAAGTCCTGCGCGAGGAGCCCGGCCCATCGGTCGCCCTGGAGCGCGTCGTTCCGCACGACCAGGTCGAGGTCGTCCCACACGAACGCGAATCCGAGCGTACGGCCGTAGAGCAGGAGCGCGGCGAGCGCCGGGAGCCACGTCGCGGCCGCGCCCGCCCACGGACCTCGCGTCGGCGGCCTCGAGTCGCCGCGAGCCCGCGGCCGGCCCGCGCCCGCCGTGGCGCCGCCGGCACGCGACGGGCGCGGAGACCTGCGCCCCCGCGCCCGGTACCCGAGGAATCCGCCGAGTCCCCCGTAAGCCGAATTCTGTTCGGATCGCTCCGTGGTGATCATTTGTCTGGGACGATGGTCTCCCATCGCCTCACGCGACCGACCCTGGGGTGGTGGCGGAGCGGGACACACTCCTCCCCCTCTATGCGGTCTTGCTCCGGACGGGGTTTGGCGAGCCGGCGCCGTCACCGGCACCGCTGGTGAGCTCTTACCTCACCGTTTCACCCTTGCCCGCAGCGGCGACGAGCCGGGCCGTAGGCCCGGGATCGATCGCCGCCCGTTGGCGGTTTGCTTTCTGTTCCACTTTCCGTGGGCTCGCGCCCCCCGGGTGTTACCCGGCGTCCTGCCCTGTGGAGTTCGGACTTTCCTCACGAGGCGACCTCGGCGACCGCAGCAGCGGAAGCGTCGGCGCACCTCGCGCGATCACCTGGGGGACTCGGACCCCCTTTGAAGCGCCCGGTCGAGCGCCTCGTTCACCAGCGCGTCCGCGCGCCCGTTGTCCTCCCGCGGCACGGACGCGAACTTCACCTCGCCCAGCCCCGCCAGGGCCGCGCGGGCCTCGGCGTGCAGGGGCTTCAAGCCTTCGTTCTTCACCTTGTACCGGCCGAGCATCTGTCGCACGACCAGCTCGGAGTCCATCTGCACGACCAGCCGGCCCACTCCGTGGCGCGCGGCCGCGGCCAGGCCCGCGAGCAGCGAGCGGTATTCGGCCACGTTGTTCGTGCAGATGCCGACGTACTCGCCCCGGGCCTCCACCTCGCGCCCGGAAGCGTCGGACAGGACGTAGCCGAGCGCCCCGGGCCCCGGGTTCCCGCGCGAGCCTCCGTCGCAGCGGAGCGTCCAGGCACCCCCGGCGTGGGCGGTCATGCCCGGAGGCTAACCGCGGTCGCGGCCGCGCTCAAACCGCCCCCCGGGCCGTGATCCAGCCCGCGCGAACGAGGGCGTCGCGCGCGTCGCGCTCCCCGAGCGCGATCAGCTCGCCCGCGCGCGCCGGGTCGAACGCGAGCCAGGTGGCCGGGAGCGGCTCGCGCGGCTCCACCACGCACATGCGCGCCGGCGAGCCTTCCCGGCTCCAGCCCGGCGGCAGGTTGCGGAGCTCGGTCTGCAGGTCGCGCCGGTTCATGAGCTCCAGGAGCCGCCCCCCGAGCGACACCAGGTCGCCGGGCGGGGCCGCCGGCACGGGCGACTCGCTGGGCGAGAGCAGCACCACGAGCAGCGCGTCCGCGCCCGCCGCGATGGCCACGTGCAGCGGCTGGTTCGAGAACCCGCCCGCGTCCACGCAGGTGCGGCCGGCCACGGTCTCGGGTTGGAACACGCCCGGGATCGCCGAGGACGCCACGACCGCGTCCACGAGCTGGGCCGTGTCCGCGAGCACCACGACCTCGGCCTGCTCCTCGGCCATGCGCGCCAGGAACGCCGGGTCGGGGTCCGGCCAGCTCACGAAGTGGACGATGCGCCCGCTCCCGATCTCGAGCGCGGTCACGACCAACCCGGTCCCCGGCCCGACCAGCCGGCCCGGCTCGCCCGCCGCCACCCAGCGCTCCACGATCCGGCGCCGCGCCCGCCCGCCCCACAGGCCGCGCCCGCCCGTCTCGGGCATGAGCCCGACCGCGAGCCCCTTGAGCGAGCGGGGCAGCACGCCGGGCGTGCTCACGAGCCAGGCGAAGCCGAGCAGCAGCACGATCCAGGCGCTGAACCGGTACGGCCACGGCCAGCCCATCACCCACACCAGCGCGTGCACGCCCGCCGCGCCGAGCGCCGTGACCTTGAGCCTCCGGCGCGCCCGCTCCGGCTCCGGCTCGCCCGAGCGACGCTCGAGCGCCTGCGCGAGGCGTCGCGCGAACAGCACCAGCAGCAGCCCGGCGAGGCCGGACAGGATCCACAGCGTCAGGTCGAGCTGGACCGTGAACAGGTCGCCGCTCGCGCTGCCGCTCCCCCAGAACCACTGCGCGCCCGAGAACTCTCGCGAGCCGGTCAGGGTGAGCACCAGTTCGAGCAGAGCGAGCAGCGCGGTGAGCGCGCCGGTCACCCGCAGCGCGAGCGAGACCCACTGCACGCCGAGCGTCTCGTTGCCGGCCGTGCGCCAGACCTGCTCCATGGCCGCGGTGCCCCGGCCCGCGGCCAGCCATCCGACCGCGTTGATGGCGCCGATCGAGACGCCGACCACGCGCCAAGGCAGGATCCCCGCCGCGCCGAGCACGCGCAGCACGCCGACCTCGTAGGCGCCCAGCGCGCCCCCGCCCGGGAGCACGAGCGCGAGGCGCTGGAACGGCAGGCCGGCGGCGCCGCGCGACTCCGCGCCGCTCACGCGCCCGCCGGGTCACCGGGCGGCAGCATCAGCAGCCGGCCGCAGCCGTCGCACAGGAGCAGCGTCTCGCGCCGGCGCGCGGCCTGGAGCCCGGCCGGCGGGAGCGCGCGATGGCACGCGCCGCACGCCTGCTGGACGATCGCCGCCACGGCCTGGCCCGAGCGCCCCGAGCGCAGGCGCTCGTAGCGCTGGCGCACGGCCGGCGCGAGCGGCTCGACGAGGGCGCGCCGCCTCGCGTCCAGTTCCGCCAGCTCGGCGCGCGCGCCCGCCTCCTCGGTCGCGATCCCGGCGGTCGCCGCGGCGGCCTCGGCCTGCGCTCGCTCGAGCGTGTGCGCCGCCTCGGGCCGCGCGGCGGCGTCGCGGTCATCCGCCTCGAGCAGCTCCAGCTCCGCGGTCTCGAGCGCGTCGCGCTTGGCGCGCACGGCGGCGATCTCGTGCTGCATGGCCTCGTACTGCTGCTGGTTCGTGACCGCGAGCAGCTGCTGCTCGAACCGCTTCTGCTGGGCGAGCAGCCCCGCGATCTCGACCTCGAGCTGACGGCGGCGCCTCAGGGAGTCCGCCGCGCGCCGGTCGAGCGCGTCCACCGCGGCGCGCGCGGCGGACACCCGCGACTCGTGGGCGCGGAGCCGCGCGGGCAGCGCCGCGAGCGTGTGCTCCAACGCGACCGCCCGCTCGTCGAGACCGTGCAGTTCCCAGTGGACGCGGAGTTCTTCGGTCACGCGGCCCTGCCGTGGGACGAGGATGGTGGGCGAAACAGGACTTGAACCTGTGACCCCCTGGTTGTGATCCAGGTGCTCTACCAGCTGAGCTATTCGCCCATCCCGGGTTCGGCGCGCAGGTCGGTGGGCCCACCTGGATTCGAACCAGGGTCTTGCCGGTTATGAGCCGGCGGCTCTGGACCGCTGAGCTATGGGCCCAGCGCCCCGCGCCCGTCGCCTGCGTCGGAAGCCGGAGCCTTGTAGCACCCGGCCCGAGCGAGCGTCAAGCGCGGACGCGCGCCGGATGCGGCTCCGCAGCCGCGGCCGGCCGCCCCCGGCGGAGGCCGTCGCGCCTAGAGCAGCTCCGTGTAGGCCTTGAGCCGCCGGCTGCGCGTGGGGTGGCGGAGCTTGCGGAGCGCCTTCGCCTCGATCTGGCGGATGCGCTCGCGGGTCACGTTGAAGAACGCCCCCACCTCCTCCAGCGTCCGCTGCGCGCCGTCGTCGGTGAGCCCGAACCGCAGCCGGATCACCTTGGCCTCGCGCGGCGTGAGCGTCTTCAGCACCTCGTTCACCTCGTCCCGCAGCATCGCGGACGAGGCCGAGTGGGCGGGGCTGATCACGCTCGTGTCCTCGATGAAGTCGCCCAGGTTCGAGTCGTCGTCCTCGCCGATCGGGCGGTCGAGCGAGATCGGCTCCTGGGCGGCCTTGATGATGGCCTTGACCTTGTCCACCGGCAGCTCGAGCCGTTCCGCGATCTCCTCCGGCGTGGGCTCGCGGCCCAGCTCCTGCACCAGCCGGCGCGACACGCGCACGACGCGGTTGATGTGCTCGATCATGTGCACCGGCACGCGGATGGTGCGGGCCTGGTCCGCGATGGCGCGGGTGATCGCCTGGCGGATCCACCACGTGGCGTAGGTGCTGAACTTGTAGCCCTTCGTGTAGTCGAACTTGTCCACCGCGCGCATGAGGCCGGAGTTGCCCTCCTGGATCAGGTCCAGAAACTCGAGCCCACGGTTCGTGTAGCGCTTGGCGATCGAGATCACCAGCCGCACGTTGGCCTCGATCATCTCGCGCTTCGCCTGCGCCGTGGCCCGTTCGCCGTCGCGGATCTGCCGGTAGATCTCCAGCAGGTGCTCGCGCGTCATCCCCGACTCGTCCTCGAGCGCCTTGAGGTTCCGGCGCAGGTTCTTGAGGTCGTTCTGGAACTCCGCGATCTGCGACGGCTGCAGCGCGGACTCGCGCTTCACGGCGCGCAGCTCGCCCGGGCCGCGCTTCAGGCGCTTGGCGAACGCGTTCATGTCCTCGACGCCGTGGCCGTACTGGCGCTCCAGCTCGAACAGCTGCTCGTCCACTTCGATCGCCCGCTCGGCGAGCGCCTTGATCGGGGAGGCGAGGCCCTCGACCATGCGCGGGTTCATGCTGAGCTTGTGCAGCTCCTGCTGGAGCTCCGCCTCGGACTTCGCGAACGAGCCGCGGAAATTGGCGCGCTCCTTCTCGTTCATGCGGTCGTCCTGCTTGGCGGTCAGCTCGTTGTACCGCTTCTGCCGGGCGAAGACGTTCTCGAGGATCTTCACCGCGCGCAGACGCTCCTTCTTGAGCGCCGGCTCGGTCGCGGCGGCCTCGTCCACCTTGATGAAGTCCTCGATCTTGAGCTGCCCCTCCTTGAGCTTCTTCATGAGCACGCGGATCTCGCGCAGCGCGGGCTCGGCGCGGAACAGCGCGGACACGATCTGGCGCTCCCCGGCCTCGATGCGGCGCGCGATCTCGACCTCGCCCTCGCGGGTGAGCAGAGGCACGCGGCCCATCTCGCGCAGGTACATGCGCACCGGGTCGTCGTAGCGCACGGGCTGCGGCGGCGTGGCCCTCGCGGCGGCCGAGGGACGCTTGTCCTCGAGCTTGCGCAGCTTCTTCGCGCGCTCGTGGGCCTCCTCCTCGCTCGCGAACACCTCGATGTGCAGGGTGGTGAGCATGGAGTGGATCTCTTCCATCTGCTCCACCTGCTTTTCCGGATCCAGGTCGTCGTCGAGCAGGTAGACGATCTGGTCCTCGGTGACGTAGCCCTGCCGGAGCGCCAGCGTCTTGATCTCGTCGAGACGCCTGCGCTGCTCGGCCCGCTCCTTCTCCTTCAACTGCTTCTTCGTGGTCGCGCTCGCCATGAAGGGCGTTCTCCTCACGTGCTCCGCTGCCGCAGTGCGCGGGCGATCTCCTGGATCTCGTGCATCAGTCGCGTGGCGTCTTCGCCCCGCGCGGTCGCCAGCCCCGCCTGCCGCGCCCGCAGCTCCCGCTGCAGGCGCCGCATCACGAGCCGGCGCGTCGCGCCGATCACCTCGGCGCGCGGGTCCATCCCGTCCTCTTCCCCGGCGGACGCCAGCTCGCGGGCCAGCGCCGCCGCGCCGTCCCCCTCCTCGCCGGGGGGCAGGACGACGCCGTGTTGCCACCACCATCCGGCGAGCGCGCGGGCGTCGCCGTCCTCGAAGTCCTCGATCCGCAGCTCGGCCCTGACCTCGTCCAGCAGCTCCGGCGCCGACAGGAGCGCACGCAGCAGCCGGCGCTCGAGGTCGGACCCCCGACGGCGCTCCGCCTTCACCACGGACGCGACCGGGCCACCGCTCGCGTCCCCCGCCGTGGTGAGTCGAGCGGCGCGCGCGATCACGCCCTCGGCCACGCCGAACACCTGGCTCGCGCGCTCCACCAGCAGCCGGTGCCGGATCGTGTCCGTGACGCCGGCGAGCAGGCGCACGACCACCTGCAGCGCGCGTTCGCGGGGGTCGCCCCCGGTCGTGGCGCGCAGCACGTGGCGGTGCACGTACTCCACGGCGTCGTAGGCGGAGTCCCGCAGTCTACACCATCCCTCGACACCCGCGCGACGCACGAGCGTGTCCGGGTCGTCCCCGGCCGGGAGCTCCACCACCGCCACGTCGAGGCCCGCTGCCAACAGGGCCCCGAGCGAGCGCAGCATGGCCTGCTGGCCGGCCGCGTCCCCGTCGTAGGTGAGCGCCACGCCCCGCGCCAGCCGCTTGAGCGCGCGGGCGTGCTCGGGGGTGAGCGCGGTGCCGGAGGTGGCGACCGTATTCTTGACGCCGGCCTGATGCAGGGCGATCGCGTCGAAGTAGCCTTCCACGACCACGATCTCGCCGTCCGGCCGGACCGACTTGCGGGCCTGCTCGAGCGCGAACAGGAACCGGCCCTTCTGGTAGACCGGCGACTCGGGCGAGTTCAGGTACTTGGGCGGGTCGTCCCCGAGCGCGCGCGCGCCGAAGCCGAGCACCCCGCCGCCGGGCGCGACGAGCGGCACCATGAGCCGGTTGCGGAAGAAGTCGTACGTCGAGCGCGCCCCCTCCCTGCGCGCCACGAGCCGCGCCTCGAGCAGAACGTCGTCGCCGAAGCGCCCGTGGAGCCGGGTCACGAGCGAGTCCCAGCCGGGCGGCGCGAGCCCGAGCCGGAACTCGCGCTGCGTCTCCCGCGCGACGCCGCGCCGCTCGAGGAACTCGCGCGCGGCCGCGCCGACGCGCGGGTCCCCGAGCCACTGCTCGTACGCCGTGGCCGCGGCCTCGAGCGCCTCGAGCAGCGGCGCGCGCTTGCCGCGCTCGGCTCCCCGTCGCGCCGGCACCGGGATGCCGGCGCGGCGCGAGAGCAGCTCGACCGCCTCGAGGAAGCCGACCTTCTCGGTCTCCTGCACGTACTTGAAGACGTCGCCGCCGACCTTGCAGCTGAAGCAGTGGTAGAACTGCCGCTCGGCGTTCACCGAGAAGGACGGCGTGTGGTCCTCGTGGAACGGGCAGCGGCCGACCCAGTTCCGGCCCACGCGCCGGAGCGGCACGGCCTGGCCGATGACCTCGACGATGTCGCTGGCCGCGCGCACGCGCTCGACCCAGTCGTCGCCCGTGCGCGCCGCCCCCGGCGCCGTCTGCCCGCGGTCCCGTCCGTCGCTCATCGCAGCCTCGCCACCGTCACGCCGCGGCCTCCCTCGTGACCCTCGCCCTGGCGCTGGGACTCCACCTGCGGATGCGTCCTGAGATGCGCCCGCACCGCGCTCCGGAGCGCGCCGGTGCCGATGCCGTGGATGATCCGGACCTCGTGGAGTCCCACCAGCACGGCGCGGTCGAGCGCCTCGTCCACGCGGCGGAGCGCCTCGCCCTGGTCGAGCCCGCGCAGGTCGGCCTCGAGCGGCACCGCATCGTCGGAGAGCTCGAACCGCGCCGCCGGTCCGGCCCCGCGCGCCGGCGCGGCGGCGGCGGCCGGCGCGGCCGCGAGCCGGCTCGCGTGCGAGCGGATGGTCATGCTCCCGCGCCGGAGCTCGACCCGCCCCTCGGCATCGGGCCCGGCCACGACGGTGGCCTCGATCCCGAGGTCGGTCACGCGCACACGGGAGCCGGGCGCGAGCGAGGCCGCGGCCGGCTCGGGCGCGGGCTCGGGCAGGCCCAGCGCCGCGGGCGAGGCGGACGCGCGCAGCGCGTCCACGCCCTGCTCGAGCGCGCGCAGCTCGCCGCCGATCGCCCCGGCGTCGGCGCGCGAGTGCTCGCGCCGGCGGGCCTCGCGCTGCACCGTCTGCCACAGCTCGCGCACGCGCGCGAGCAGCGCGTCGCTCTCGCCGGTGAGCCGCCGCTGGAGTGCCCCCAGCGCGCGCTTGAGCTCCTCCGCCGTCTCGCGGTGCGCGGCCGAGGCGCGCTCCGCCTCGCGCCGGGCTTCGGCGAGCGCGGCGCGCTCCGCGGTGGCCTCGGCCAGCGTCCGCCCCAGCTCGGCGAGCAGCCGTTCGAGCGCGCGCGACTCCTCGGGCGTGAGCGAGCGAGCGCGCTCGAGCAGCGCCTCCGGGAAGCCCAGCCGGCCCGCCACGTCGAGCGCGTGGCTCGCGCCGGGCACGCCCGGCTGGAAGCGGTAGCGCGAGGTGAGGGTGGCGAGGTCGAACTCGAGCGAGCCGTTGGCGACGCCCTCGATCTCGCCCGCGACGCGCTTGAGGCTCCCCAGGTGGCTCGTCACGACGGCCCAGGCCCGGCGGCGCGCCAGGTGCTCGACGAACGCGCGGCCGAGCGCCGCGCCTTCCTCGGGGTCGGTGCCAGCGCCCAGCTCGTCCACGAGCAGGAGCGTGCCCTCGTCCGCGGCCTCGGCCATGGCCTTGAGCGCCAGCAGGTGCCCCGCGAACGTGGAGAGCCCGCGGTCCACGGACTGCTCGTCCCCGAGATCCGCCTGCAGGTCGCGCATCTCGGGCACGGCGCTCCCCTCGGCGGCGAGCACCGGGAGCGCGGCGTGCGCGAGCGCCACCGCCAGGCCCACGGTCTTCAGCAGCACCGTCTTGCCGCCCATGTTGGGCCCCGAGACGAGCAGCACGCGGGCGCCGCGACCCAGCTCGAGGTCGAGCGGCACGATCGCCTCGCGCCTCTCGCCCATCGCGAGCAGCGGGTGCCGCGCACGCACGAGCCGGAGCCGCCCGTCCCCGGGCGCGATGGCCTCGCCGCCCAGCTCCACCGCCCACGCGGCGCACGCGCGCAGCGCGTCGAGGGCGGCGAGCGTGCCCTCCAGCGACTCGAGCTCCGGGGCCGCGCGCCGCACCGCCGTCGCGAGCTCGAGCAGCAGCCGGCGCTCCTCGGCCGCCGCCTCGGCGCGCAGCTCGAGCAGCCGGTTGTTGGCCTCGCACGCCTCGAACGGCTCCACGAACAGCGACTGCCCCGTGTTCGAGGTGTCGTGCACGATGCCCTGCCTGCGGGCGCCCCCCGCCGCGGGCACGAGTGCCACCAGGCGGTCGCCGAAACGGGTCACGTAGCTGTCGGCGCCGTGCGCCGCGGCCCAGCGTTCGAGCTGCCGGTGGAGCGTGCGCTCGCCGTCCAGGACGCCGCGGCGCGCGCGCGCGAGCGTGGCCGAGGCCGAGTCGCGCACGCGGCCGTCCCCGTCGAGCGTGGCGGCGATGCGCTCGCCGAGCGCGTCCAGCGCGGGCAGCGAGCCCACGAGCTCCGAGAGCCGCGGGTAGCGCTCCCCGAGCGGGGCCTCGGCCCACGCGGCGCGCGTGCGCGCGGCGGCGCCGATCCATTCCGCGACCGTCGCGAACGCCCCGGGATCCAGCGGGTCGGTGGCGTCCCCCGCGAGCGTGTCCGCGAGCTCGCTCGGACACGCGAAGGCCCACGCCCCGGGTTCGCGCTGGCGGCGGATCGCCTCGGCGAGCCGCGCCGTGGCGAGCTCGCGGGCAGGACCGCTCGCGAGCGGCGCCGCGCCGGCCAGCGCGCGCGCGCCGCGCGGGCTCGTGGCCCGCTCGGCCAGCGCGCGCGTGACGCGCGGGAATTCGATCAGTTCGAGGGAATGCGCGTGCAAGCCCACGCTCGCGACCGGGACCCCGTGCGCCGGTGGGACCCGTGCGCCGCACGGGTCCGGCCGTACGCCGGAGAAGCGGATGTCGCCGCGACGCTCAGGCCTGGCGGCGCGCCGCCAACCGGCGGGACGCGCTGCGCAGCTGCTCGTGCAGCCAGAGACCGCCGGGAAGCGACCTGCCCCACTCGCTCGCGCGCTCGCCGGCCGCGAGCAGCGGGGCCGACGTCACGCCGCGCGCGACCAGCGTACGCGCGAACCCCAGGCCCGGCGCCTGGAGCAGCAGCACCAGCACCGCGGTGCTCACCACGGTGCCGATGGTGAGTCCGACCAGCGCGCCCACGGTGCGGTCCAGCCAGCCGAACGGACCCTCGTGCACCGCCTTCGCCAGCAGCCCCCCCCACCACTGGAGCAGGGCCGCAACCCCCAGACCGGCAAGAGCCGCGACGAGCCAGCGCAGCGCCGTGAACGCGAGCCGGGGCTCGGCGTCGCCCCAGTGGAGCCCGACCACGTCCGCGACGGCGGACGCGGTCAGCACTCCCAGGGCGATGCCGAAGAAAGCGAAAACCTGCGCGATGGTGCCGCGCAGGAGTCCGCGAACCACGAACGCGACCATCAGGACCACGAGGATCCCGTCCAGCCACGTGATGTGATCGAGTTGGGACAGCGGGATCAGTTCTCCTGCGACCGTCGAGCCAAGTTCTTGCGCTTGGCGGCATTCAGCTTCCGCTTGCGCCGCTCGCTCGGCTTCTCGAAGTGCTGGTGGCGGCGAAGGTCGGCCATGATGCCGGCCTTCTCACACTTCTTCTTGAATCGGCGCAGGGCGCTTTCGAAGGACTCTCCGTCCTTCACCCTGATGCCTGGCAATCCAAATCCCCCCCCTCGCGTCTCTTCCGCGCTCGCCGAGCTCGCCGAGCGGGAGATATGAGGGTTGTAACTCCTTGTGGCCGTGATGATTCCCGTGCATCCACCACGCCTGATGGTCCGGTTCGCAGTCTATGTCCGCGTCGCCGGGGGCGTCAAGCCTCGGAGCCCGCCGCGGCGTCCCCGGCCGCCCACAGCGCGGCCATGGCCACGGCGGCCGTCTCGGCCCGGAGCCGGCTCCGGGCCAGGGCCACGGGCTCGAAGCCGGCGGCCTCGAGCCGCTCCCGCTCGCCCGGCGTGAAGCCCCCGGCGCCACCCACCGCGCCTGCGAGCGGGCCGCGCCCCCGCACGGATCCCGGCGCGCTCCCGCCCGGCTCGGCGAGCCAGCGACCGCCGTCCGGGAGGTCCTCGAGGGCCGCCAGCGCCTGCTCGAGTCCGGCGGGGAGGGAGATCGCCATGAGCCAGGCCGACCGCGATTGCCGGAGGGCGGCCACGGCCAGCCGCCGCCAGCGCTCCGAGCGGTCGCCTGCCGGCCAGGCGTCGCGCGCGGTGTCCACCGGGGCGAGCCGGGTCACTCCCAACTCGGCCAGCTTTTCGACCAGCCAGTCGCCCCGCTCGCCCTCGGGGGCCCCGCACAGGAGCACGCGCGGTTCGGGGGCCGCCACGAGCCTCCGCGACACCACGCGCACGACCGGCGCCGGGCGCACGACCTCCAGCTCGAGCACCGCCAGCGTGCCGGCGCCGTCGCTCGCGCGCAGAGTCCCGCCCGCTCGCGCGCGCACGACGCGCGCCACGTAGCGTGCCTCCTCGGCCGGCAGCTCGAAGCGCTCGGGCGCGCCGGCCAGCTGGGGCAGGTGGAGGTGGGCGGGCGCGGCCTCAGCCGCCGAACGCATCCCGCACCTTCTGGAACAGCGAGCGCGAGGGCCTTGGCGGCGCGAAGCCGGGCCCGCGGCCCAGCTCCTCGAGTTGCTTCCGCTCGGCCGAGGTGAGCTTCGCGGGCACCCACACGCGCAGCCGCACCTGGAGGTCGCCGCGCCCGCCGCGCAGGCCCGGGAGGCCCTTGCCCCTGAGGCGCGAGATGTGGCCGCTCGAGGTGCCGGCGGGCACGTCGAGCGTCGCCGTTCCGCCGCCCAGGAGCGGCACCTCGACCTTCCCGCCCAGCGCCAGGACCGTGAAGCTCACCGGGAGGTCCAGACCCAGGTGGTCGCCGTGGCGCTCGAACACGGGATGCTCCTGCTCTTCGATCAGCACGTTCAGGTCGCCGGCCGGTCCTCCTCGGCTTCCCGCATCGCCGAGCCCGCGCAGGGGGATGTAGTTGCCGGCGGCCACGCCCGGCGGGACCTTGACCGAAACCGTGTCGCTCTCGCTCACGCGCCCGTCGCCTCCGCACGTCCGGCACGCCTCGGCGACGATGCTCCCCTCCCCCTCGCAGCGCGGGCAGGTCGAGACGTTCACGAACTGGCCGAACATGGTCTGCTGGACGCGGCGCACCTGGCCGCGCCCCCGGCACTGAGGGCACACGCTCTCGCCCTTGCCGCCACGGCCCTCGCAGGTCGTGCAGCGCTTGAGGTGCTTGACCCGGATCTTCTTCTCGACGCCGGTCGCGATCTCCTCGAGCGTGAGCGGAAGGCGGACCTGGAGGTCGTCTCCGTGCGCGCCCCGGCCGCGCCCGGGCGCGCCGCCGCCAAACAGGTCGTCGACCGTGCCGTCGCCGCCGAAATCGCGCATGAACGCGCGCAGCGCATCGGCGAGGTCGAACCCGCCGAAGCCCTCGGCCCCGCCCGGTACTGCGCCCGGGGTGGCGTGCCCGAACTGGTCGTAGCGGGCGCGCGCCTGCGGGTCGCGCAGCGTCTCGTAGGCCTCGGTCGCCTCCTTGAATCTCGCCTCGGCGTCCTTGCTGCCGGGGTTGCGGTCGGGGTGCCACTGCATGGCGACCTTGCGGTAGGCCTTCTTGATCTCCTCCTCGGAGGCCGTGCGCGGGACGCCGAGCACCTCGTAGTGGTCGCGCTTGGGCATGGCTAGCCGGATCCGCTCACGCGCCGGGGCCGGCGACCACGACGCGCGCGGGACGCAGCGCGCGATCCCCGCGCCGGTAGCCGCGCTGGACCTCCTGCGCGACGTGACCGGGCGTGATCCCCTCGCTCGCCGGGATCTCGAGCAGCGCGTCGTGGACCTGCGGGTCGAAGCGCTCCCCGACCGAGGCGACGGGGGTCACGCCGTGGCGCGCGAGCGTGTCGCGCATGCGCTGCGCGGTGAGCGCCACGCCCTGCGTCCACGCGTCGGCCGCCTGCTCGGGCGTGAGCGCCGCGAGCGCGCGCTCGAGGTCGTCGAGCAGGCCGATGAGGTCCAGCAGCACCCGGTCCTCGCTCGCCCGCACTGCGTCCTCGCGCTCGCGCTGCAACCGCCGGCGGGCGTTCTGGAGCTCCGCCTCGGCGCGCAGCCAGCGGTCCTTGTAGTCCGGCTCGCCCGGGACGCGCAGCGTCTCGGCTCGCACGGTCTCGGCCGCGAAGTCGCGGGCCGCGTCCGGCCCGGCTCCGGCGGACTCCGCCGCGAGCGCCTCGGGCCCGTCCGCGGCGCCCGCCGGCGCGGCGTCGGCGCCCGGCTCGGACGGCCTGCGCGCTTCCTCGGTCATTCGACGTCCTCCTCGCGGCGCGCGCTCAGGCGGTCAGCAGGTCCGCCACGCGCGTGCCGACCAGGTCGACCAGCGCGAGCGTGGCGGCGTAGTCCATCCGCATCGGCCCGAGCACGGCCACGGCGCCGGGGATCGCGCCGGGCAGCGGGTAGCTCACGAGGCTCAGCGAGGCGAGTTCGGCCTCCGGCGCGAGGCCGATGCGAACCCCCGCGTGGCCCTGCAGGCCGCTCACCATCAGACGCTCGAGCGGGCTCCCGGATTCGAGCACGCGCAGCACGGGCGCCAGGCGCCGGCCGTCCGCGAACTCCGGCTGGTCGGCGAGGCGCGCGACGCCGGCGGTCAGGAGCGGCGTCGCCACCGCGCGGCCCCAGCTCGCGACCGCCGCGCGTGCCACGATGCGCACCGCCGAGTCCCTCGCCAGATCGGGATCGGCGGCCAGCCGGCGCCGCACGTCGGCGAGCGGGCGCCCGAGCAGCTCCGCGCGCAGCACCTCGGTCACCTCCGCGAGCGCGCCGCGGTCGAGCGGGGTCTCCAGCTCGAGCGCGAGGCTGCGCGTGCGCAGCCCCGAGAGCCCGAACACGAGCAGCGCCCGCCGCTCGCCGAGCGACTGCAGCTCGAGCGCGGCCAGCGGATCGTCCTCAAGCGAGGCCGCGAGCGCGAGTCCCAGCTGCCGCGAGAACGTCGCCAGCAGCCGAGACGCCTCCTGGAGCAGGCGCTCGACGTCGTGGCGCGCCTGCGAGAGCCGCTCCGTCACCACGTCCTCGACCGCGGCTGGGACCGCGGCCGGCTCCAGCACCGCGCGCACGAAGTACTCCCAGCCGGCCGCGCTCGGCACCCTCCCGGACGCGGCGTGCGACCGCCGCAGGAGCCCCAGGTCCTCCAGTTCGGCGAGCGTGCGGCGCAGCCTCCCGCCCGAGGCGCCGCGGCCTTCCTCCCGCGCCAGGCGCTCCGAGCTCACGGGGCGTGCCTCGTTCAGCACCAGCGCCACGAGCCGCGCGAACACGCGGCGCTGACGGTCGGAGAGATCGGGCTCGGAGGCGGTGAGCCTCCCGGGGATCACGGGTGAGGACATGCCGAGGGATTCACGCATGCGCGGACCGCGGAAGTCAACCGGCGCCGGCGCCGACCGCGCCGGCCCGGGCGATCACCGCAGCACGCGCAGCAGGCGGTTCCAGCGGACGTGGAAGAACAGGTCCCACCAGCTCCTCGCCCCGGTGGAGAAGTAGATGAACACCGCGCGGCCCTTCACCAGCTCCATCGGCAGGAAGCCCCAGAACCGGCTGTCGAGCGAGTTCTCGCGGTTGTCGCCCATCATGAACAGGTGGCCGGGCGGCACCGTGACCGGCGCCAGGTTGTCGCGCGGCGAGAGCCCCGCCGGCTCCGGCGGCAGGTCCGAGTGGCGCGCGTACGGCTCGTCGATCGGGCGCCCGTTCACGAACACGCGGCGATCCCGGATCTCCACCGTCTCGCCGGGCACCGCGATGCAGCGCTTGATGTAGTCCTGGGACGGGTCGCGCGGGAACTGGAACACGATGATGTCGCCGCGCCGCGGCGCGCGCAGGCCGGGCAGGCGGAGCCGCGTGAACGGCACCTTGGGCCCGTAGTCCACCTTGGAGACGAACAGGAAGTCGCCGACCAGCAGCGTCTCGCGCATGGACTCGGACGGGATCCGGAACGCCTGCAGCAGCAGCGTGCGCACGACCAGCATGAGCACGACCGCCCATGCCAGCGACTCGACGTTCTCCCGGAACGTCGAGCGCATGCGCGGCGCGGCCTTGGCGCCCTGGCGGGCGCGGCTCACGCAGCACGCTCCGCGCCGAGCGGCCGGGCTCGCGCGAGCAGCCAGGCGATGACCTCGTCGGCCACGAACCGGTGCCGGGCCGGCACGCGCCAGGCGCCGCCCACGCGCTCGAGCCGGCCCTCGCGCGCGCCCGCGTTGAGCGCCGCGCCGAAGCGGTCCTCGAGCCCGCGGGCCACCTCGGGCGCGTGGTCGGCCGGGTCCAGCCCCGCCGCGAGCCGGAGCCCGAGCAGCAGGCACTCGTCCGCGCGCGACTCGGGGGTCTCGGCCTCGCGCTCCACGGCCGGGTCCGCCCCCCGCTCGAGCCGCGCCGCCCAGTCCCCGAGCGCGTGCGCGTTCGCGTACCGCTCGCCGCTCCAGAGCGCGTGGCCCGACGGGCCGAGCGCAAGGTGTTCGCGCCGGAGCCAGTAGCTCAGGTTGTGCCGGCACTCGGCGCCCGGGCGCGACCAGTTCGAGGTCTCGTACGGCGCCAGCCCCGCCGCGCCGAGGCGCTCGTCGGCCTGGGCGTGGAGGTCGGCCTCCTCCTCCGGCTCGACGGTCCGGGCCGCGCCGCGGCGGACCGCGTCGCCGAGCGGAGTGCCGTCCTCGGGGATGAAGCCGTAGGCCGAGACGTGCTCCGGCTCGAGCGCGAGTGCCTCCTCGAGCGTGCGGGTCCAGTTCGCGGACGTGTGGCCGGGGAAGCCGTACATGAGGTCGAGCGACAGGCGGCGGAAGCCGTGCGAGCGCGCGAGCGCGAACGCCGCGGCCGGCCGCCGCTCGTCGTGCAGCCGCCCGAGCGAGGCGAGCTCCGAGGGCACGAACGACTGCACGCCGAACGAGAGCCGGTTCACGCCCGCTTCCGCCCACGCGGCGAGCGAGGCCGGGCCCGTGGACTCCGGGTTCGCCTCGAGCGTCACCTCGGCGCCGGGCGCCAGCTCGAAGTGCGCGGCGATCGTGCGCCAGGCGCGGGCGAACGCGCGGGCCGGGATCGCCGACGGGCTGCCGCCGCCGAAGAACACCGAGCGGAGCCGCACGCCCGCCGCCGCGGGTGCGCGGAGCGCGGCCTCCCGTTCCAGCGCCGCCAGCCAGCGCTCGACGCCGGCGCGCGACAGCCGGTCCTTCGAGAAGTGGCAGTACGGGCACGGTGCGGCGCAGAACGGCACGTGCACGTAGAGCGCATGCCCCGCCTCCGCACGTGCGGCGAGCGTCGGGCCGTCGGCGGGCCGGCTCATCGGATGGGCCTGAACAGGCGGTCGAAGCGCACGTGGAACAGGCCGTCCCACCACCGCGTCCCTCCGGTCGAGAAGTAGATGAACAGGGCGCGTCCCTTGACCAGGTCCATGGGCACCGTGCCCCAGAAACGCGAATCGTTCGAGTTGTCGCGGTTGTCGCCCATCATGAACAGCTCCCCCGGCGCCACGGTGGGCGGCGAGTAGTTGTCGCGGGGAGTGTAGCCCTCGGGGTCCTCGGTGCGGCTGTGGTGGCGCACGTAGGGCTCCTCCAGGCGCCGGCCGTCCACGAACACCTGCTTGTGCCGCAGCACGACCGTCTGCCCGCCGGTGGCGACGCAGCGCTTGATGAAGTCCTTGCTCGGGTCCTCCGGCCACTGGAACACGATCACGTCCCCGGGGCGCGGCGCGCGCCAGCCCGGCAGGCGCATCCGGGTGAACGGCACCTTCGCGCCGTACTCGAGCTTGTTCACGAACAGGAAGTCGCCCACGAGCAGCGTGTCCTCCATGGACTCGGACGGGATCCGGAACGCCTGCACCACGAACGTGCGCAGCACCAGCGTGAACACCGCCGCCCATGCCAGCGCCTCGACGTAGTCGCGGACCTGCGAGCGCGGCGAGACCGACGAAGCCATGACCCTCCTCCCGCGGCGGTCAGCCGCGGTCCACCTTGAGCACGGCCAGGAACGCCTCCTGCGGCACCTCGACCGTCCCGATCTGCTTCATGCGGCGCTTGCCCTCCTTCTGCTTCTCGAGCAGCTTCCGCTTGCGGGAGATGTCGCCGCCGTAGCACTTCGCGATTACGTTCTTGCGGATCGCCCCGAGCGTCTCGCGCGCGATGACCTTGCCGCCGATCGCGGCCTGGATCGCCACCTGGAACATCTGGCGCGGGATCAGCTCCTTCAACCGCCCGCACAACGAGCTGCCGTAGGCGTAGGCCTTGTCGCGGTGGACGATCGCGCTGAGCGCGTCCACGGGCTCGCCATTGAGCAGGATCTCGAGCTTCACGACGTCGGCCTCCTGGTAGCCGTCGAACTCGTAGTCCAGCGACGCGTACCCGCGCGACACGCTCTTCAGGCGGTCGTAGAAGTCGAGCACGATCTCGCCCAGCGGCAGCCGGTAGGCGACGCGCACCCGCTTCTCCTCGAGGTGCTCCAGGTTCACGAACGAGCCGCGGCGGTCCTGGCACAGCTTCATGATGTTGCCCAGATAGTCCGTGGGCGTGACGACGTGCGCGAGCACGACCGGCTCCTCGATGGATTCGAGGTTCTGGACCGGCGGGAACTGGCTCGGGTTGTCCACCTGCAGGAACTCGCCGTTCGTGAGCAGCAGGTGGTAGCGCACGCTAGGCGTGGTCGCGATCAGGTCGATCTGGAACTCGCGCCGCAGGCGCTCCTGGATGATCTCGAGGTGCAGGAGCCCGAGGAACCCGCAGCGGAACCCGAACCCGAGCGCCACCGAGGTCTCGGGTTCGTAGTCGAGCGAGGCGTCGTTCAGTCGCAGCTTCGCGAGCGCCTCCTTGAGCGGGCCGTACTGCTCCGCGTCGATCGGGTAGAGCCCCGAGAACACCATGGACTTGGTCTCGCGGAAGCCCGCGAGCGGCTGGGTCTCCGCGGCCGTGCCGGCGGCGGCGATGGTGTCGCCGACCCGCGCGTCGGCCACCGTCTTCACGCCCGCGACCACGTAGCCCACCTGCCCCGCGGACAGCACCGGCTCGGCGTCGAGCTTGAGCCGGAGCTTGCCCACCTCGGTGACCTCGTGCTGCGCGCCCGTGGACACGAACTGGATGCGGTCCCCGGCGCGGAGCGCGCCGTCCACCACTCGCACGAGGCAGACGACGCCGCGGTACTGGTCGAACTTGGAGTCGAAGATGAGCGCGCGGAACGGCGCGTCGGGGTCGCCCGAGGGCGGCGGCACGTCGGCGATCACCTGCTCGAGCAGCTCGGGCACGCCGAAGCCGGTCTTGGCGCTGATCCGGCACATGTGCTCCGCCGGCACGCCGGTCACGTGCTCGATCTCGAGCGCCACGTCGTCGGGCCGCGCCGCGGGCAGGTCCACCTTGTTGATGGCGCCGACGATGGTGAGGTCCTGGCCCTTGGCGAGGAAGTAGTTGCTGAGCGTCTGTGCCTCGATTCCCTGCGAGGCGTCCACGACGAGGATCGCCCCCTCGCACGCCGCCAGCGCGCGCGAGACCTCGTACGTGAAGTCCACGTGGCCGGGGGTGTCGATCAGGTTCAGCTCGTAGTCGCGGCCGTCCTTCGCGCGGTACTCCATGGCGATCGCGTGCGACTTGATCGTGATCCCCTTCTCGCGCTCGAGGTCCATGTCGTCCAGGACCTGCGCCTTCATCTGCTGCGGCGTGAGCGTGTGGGTGAGCTCGAGCAGTCGGTCGGCGAGCGTGCTCTTGCCGTGGTCGATGTGCGCCACGATGCAGAAGTTGCGGATGTGCTGGAGCCGGGGATCGCTCAAAAGTCCCACCGCAGGGCGAGGCGCACGCCCGGCCGGGGCGGGCCGCCGCCGTCGGGGGCGGGCGTCCGCCCGGCGGGCAGCGCCGGGTCGGTCTTGAATTCGAGCTCGAAGCCGCGGAAGTGCGCGTCCACGTACGCGTCGACCAGGGCGTAGGCGAGCACGCCCCCCAGCAGCCACTGGCGCCCGAGGCGCCGGTCGAGCCGGGCATTGTACAAGTTCACCAGCTCCAGCTCACGCGCCTGGTCCGAGGCCGCGCGCGCGTCGTCGATCTGCACGAGCAACCGGTCCAGCTCGCGCTGGTCGGCGACGACGAGCGAGGCGAGCCAGGCCTCCGCGCCCGCGACGAGCCCGGCCTTGAGCCAGGCCCGGTTGTGCACCTGTCCCCAGCCGGGGACGAGCAGAGACCGGGCCATGACGAAACGCGGCTGCTCGTGCCAGGGCCGGCGCCGGGCGCTGTCGGCGCGAGCCTCGCGCGGGTCCGTCAGGCGCACGGCGGGTGCGGGCGCCGCCGCGCGCGAAGGCGTGGCGGGCGGCTGCGCAAGCTGCCCGAACCGCGGGGCCACCGCGCGCGGCGCGGGGAGCCGGGGCGGCGCGGCCTCCGCGCCCCACGCCGGGCCCGGGCCGACGGCGAGCCCGGCGAGCGCGACGACCGCCGCGGCGCGAAGAAGTGGCGGGAACGCGTGGGAATCGAACCCACCTCGGACACGCGAAGCGCCCGACCAGAGGATTTGAAGTCCCCGGAGGCCACCAGACCTCATTCGTTCCCGCACCACCAGGAGGCTCACCGCGCCCAGGTCACGGCGTGATCCGCGCGCCGGACGACCTCCCCTGCCTCGACGAACCACTCCCGCCGGCGGCGCAGGCCCTGCTCCAGCGCCAGCGCCCGTCGCGCGGGCACGGCGATGAGCAGGCCGCCCGAGGTCTGCGGGTCGTGGAACGCGTCCCGCCACCCCTCCGGCAGCACACCCGGCTCGACACGCGGCCCATGGTACTCCCGATTGCGCGCGAGCCCCCCCGGGGCGACGCCCTCGCGCACCAGCTCGATCGCCCGGGGCAGGAACCAGCGCGCCGTGGGCTGAAGCCGCAGCGTCACCCCCGAGGCGTCCGCGAGCTGGACGGCGTGGCCGAGCAGGCCGAACCCGGTGATGTCGGTGGCCGCGCGAGCTCCGGCCGCGACCGCGGCCTCGGAGGCGCGCCGGTTCAGGGCCGCCATGTGCTCGGTGAGCCGGCGCGTCAGCCGGGCGTCCAGCTTTCCCTGCTTGAGCGCGGTGGAAAGGATCCCCGTGCCGAGCGGCTTCGTGAGCACGAGCCGGTCGCCCGGGCGCGCGCCCGAGTTCCGGAGCAGCGCCTTCCGGTCGGCGATGCCGGTCACCGCGTAGCCGAACTTGAGCTCGAGGTCGCGCACGCTGTGCCCGCCCACCACGCTCACGCCCGCCCGCCGCATCGTGTCCACGCCGCCCTGGAGCACGGCCGCGATCACCTCGGGCGCGAGCGTGCGCTCCGGCGCGCACAGGAGCGCGAGCGCCGTGAGCGGCCTCCCGCCCATTGCGTAGACGTCCGACACGGAGTTCGCCGCCGCGATGCGGCCGAAGTCGTACGGGTCGTCCACGATCGGCGGGAAGAAGTCCACCGTCTGGATGAGCGCCTGGCGACGCCCGAGCGCGTACACCCCCGCGTCGTCGAGCGTGGAGGCGTCCACGAGCACGTGCGGGTCGCGCGGCGGGAGCCGCAGCGAGTCGAGAACCTGACGCAGGTCCGCCGGACCCAGCTTGGCCGCTCAACCCGCGCACGCGACCTGGGCGGTGAGCTGCACCTCGATGCGCCGGCGCTCGTTCCTGCGCATGCGCCCCGGCGCGGGACCCGGATCGGCTTCGCGCGTCATGGCCGCGTCCCCGGCGCCGCGCGACCCCGGCGACTCAGAGGTCTCGCCCGACGGCGACGCACTCGATCTCGACCCGGGCGTTCCGCGGCAGCCCCGCTGCCGCGATGGTGGTGCGCGCCGGCGGCGCGTCGCCGAACGCCGCGCCGTAGATCTCGTTCATGGCGGAGAAGTCCTGCATGTCGGCGAGGAACACCGTGGTCTTCACGACGTCCGCAAGCGTCAGGCTCGCGCCGCGCAGGACCGCCGTGAGGTTCGCGAGCACCTGCTTCGTCTCGGCCTTGATGCCGCCCGGGACCAGCTCGCCCTTCGCCGGATCGAGCCCCACCTGGCCGGAGGTGTAGACCAGCTTCTGCCCGCCGTGCAGCCGCACGACCTGGGCCTGCACGTAGGGGCCGATCGCCTTCGGCGCGTCCTCGACCTGAAGCGGGCTTCTCATGGTTCCTCCCGCGTCACTCGACGGTGACGCTCTTCGCCAGATTGCGCGGCTGGTCCACGTCGCAGCCGCGCGCCACCGCCACGTCGTAGGCGAGCAGCTGGAGCGGGATCACCGACAGGATGGGCTGCAGCATCGGGATGGTCGCCGGCACGTGGAGCACGTGGTCGGCGCGCGACTGCACCTCGTGGTCGCCCTCGGTGGCGATGGCGATGATGCGGCCCTTCCGGGCGCGCACCTCCATCATGTTGCTCATCACCTTCTCGTACGCCGAGTCGCGCGTGCAGATGAACACCACCGGCATGTTCTCGTCGATCAGGGCGATGGGCCCGTGCTTCATCTCGGCCGCCGGGTAGCCCTCGGCGTGGATGTAGGAGATCTCCTTGAGCTTCAGGGCCCCCTCCAGCGCCACCGGGAAGTGGATGCCGCGCCCGAGGTAGATGAAGTTCTCGTGGCGGCCGTGGAGCTCGGCGATGCGGCGCACCGCCTCGTGGCCCTCGAGCGCCCGCTCGATCTTGGCCGGCAGCGCCTGCAGCTCGCGCGCGATCTCGATGCCGTAATCGCGCGAGAGCCCGCGCAGCCGGCCGAGCAGGAGCGTGAGCAGCGCCAGAACCGTGACCTGGCTCGTGAACGCCTTCGTGGACGCCACACCGATCTCCGGCCCGGCGTGGATGTACACGCCGCCGTCCGACTCGCGCGCGATGGTGGAGCCCACCACGTTGACGATGCCGAGCGCGCGCGCGCCGCGGCGGCGCGCCTCGCGCATCGCCGCCAGCGTGTCGATGGTCTCGCCCGACTGCGAGATCACCAGCACCAGCGTGCCCTCGTCGATGATCGGGTTCCGGTAGCGGAACTCGGAGGCGTATTCCACCTCGACCGGGATGCGCGCGAACTCCTCGAGCATGTACTCGCCGATCAGGCCCGCGTGCCAGGACGTGCCGCAGCCGAGGATGATGATGCGGCGGACGTCGCGGAGCTGGTCGGTGGTGAGGTTCAGGCCGCCGAGTCGCGCGAGGCCCTCGTCGAGCAGGAGCCGGCCGCGCGACGCGTTCCGCACCGCGTCGGGCTGCTCCATGATCTCCTTGAGCATGAAGTGCTCGAAGCCGCCCTTCTCGATCTGCGAGAGGTCCCAGTCCACGTCGTGCACTTCCTTCTCGACGCGGACGTGCGCGATCGTGGCGGTGTGGAAGCCGTCGGGCGAGAGCACGGCCATCTCGCCGTCGTCGAGATAGATGACCTGGCGGGTGTGTTCGACGATCGCGGCCACGTCCGAGGCCAGGTAGTACTCGCCGTCCGAGATCCCCACCACCATCGGGCTCCCGTGCCGGGCGCCCACCAGCACGCCGGGCTCGGCCGAGCACATCACCGCGATGCCGTACGTGCCCTCGACGTCCCGGAGCGCCGCTCCCACCGCGCGCTCGAGCTTGAGGCCCTTCTTCAGGTACTTCTCGATCAGGTGCGCGAGCACCTCGGTGTCGGTGTCGGTGGTGAACCGGTGCCCCTCCGTCATGAGCGCGCTCTTCAGCGTGGAGTAGTTCTCGATGATGCCGTTGTGCACCAGCGCCACCGTGCCCGCCTCGTCCGTGTGCGGGTGCGCGTTCACGTCGTTCGGCTCGCCGTGCGTGGCCCAGCGCGTGTGCGCGACGCCGAACCGGCCCTGGACCGGGTGCTCGCGCAGGCGCGCCTCGAGCTGGCGGATCTTGCCGGCCGCCTTCACCACCTGGAGCGAGCCGTCGCGCTGGACCGCCACGCCCGCCGAGTCGTAGCCGCGGTATTCGAGGCGCTTGAGCCCCTCGATGAGGATCGGCAGGCAATCCCGGTGGCCGACGTAGCCGACGATCCCGCACATGCCTACCTCCCTGACGTGCCCAGGGCGCTGCGCGCCTGGTCCACGACCGCCCGCGTGTCCGCCGCCTCCGGCGATTCGGCGATCACCCGCACCACCGGCTCCGTCCCCGACGGGCGCACGTGCACCCAGGTCTCGCCGCGGGCGAACCGCAGGCCGTCTCGACGGTCGAGCTGCCAGCCCGGGAACGCCTGCTCGAGGCGTCCGGCCGCCCTCTCCCACGGCTCATCGGCCCGGGCGAGCTTGTCCTTGATCATCACGTAGCGGGGCAGCGTGTCGGCCAGCTCGCGGAGCGTGGCCCCGTTGCGCATCGCGTGCGCCACCAGCGCCATCGCCACGAGCGCATCGCGCCCGTGGTGCGCGGCCGGGAGGATCATGCCGCCGTTCCCCTCGCCGCCGGCGGCGGCCCCGTGCGCGTGCATGGCCTCGACCACGTGCGCCTCGCCCACCGGCGTGCGATGGAGCGGCACACCCGCACGTTCGCACACCGCGTCGAGCATACGAGACGTGCTGAGGTTTGTCACAACCGGGCCGCTCTTCGTGGCGAGGGCGGTCATCGTGCCGAGCGCGACCGTGTATTCCTCGCCGAGCGGCCTGCCGTCGGCGTCCACGAAGGCTGCGCGGTCGGCGTCGGGGTCGCTCGCGATGCCGAGGTCGGCTTTCGCGTCGCGCACCGCCTGACTGAGCTTGCCGAGGTGCTCCGGGAGCGGCTCCAGCTCGCGCGTGAACCGGCCGTTCGGCTCGCAATCGAGCTTCGTGACTCTGGCGTCGAGGCGCTCGAGGAGCGCCGGGAGCGCGACACCGCCCACGCTCGCGCAGCCGTCCACGACGACATGGAGCTTTCGCTTCCGAATGGCCGGAACGTCCACGTGCGGGAGCGAGAGCACGCGGTTCAGGTGCCACTCGAGCGCGCCCTGTTCCTCGCGGACGGAGCCGAGCTGGTCCCAGGCCGCCCAGAGATCGCGGCCTGCCTCGTAGCGCTCCCGCACCTGCCTCCCGGTGCCGTCGTCCAGGAACTCGCCGCGCGCGCTCAGGAACTTGAGCGCGTTCCACTGGGCCGGGTTGTGGCTCGCCGTGAGGATGACGCCGCCCGCCGCCTGGAGGTGCTCGACCGCGAGCTGCGTCGTGGGCGTGGTGGCGAGGCCGACGTCCACGACGTCGCGGCCGGCGGCGGTGAGCCCCGCGCACGCCGCGAGTCGGACCATGGGCCCGCTGACGCGCGCGTCGCGCCCCAGGACGACGGGGCCCGCGTCCGGCAACGTGCGCGCGAACGCCGCGGCGAAGCGTGCGACCACCGACGGATCGAGCGACTCGCCGACGATCCCGCGCACGCCGGCGACGGAGATCATGAGGTCTTTGGGCATATGCGATCGAGACGATACGCGAGGCGTGAGGGCGGGGGAAGCGCGTGCGAGCCGCCCGGACGCAGCCGCCCGCGAACGAGCAGCCGCCTTGCGTGGGGCCCAGTGGTCCTCAGGTCGGGAGCGGGCTACATGCTCGACCGCCACAACATCACCTCGACCAATGACCTCGTGGCCGGGATGGGGCGGCTCGACGCGTTCCTTTCCCGCCGCTCCGGCCCTCATTCTGAAACCGGACCGACACACAGCCCGACACACGAAGGGACGCCCGGCTCTGCGGCGTCCCGTGACGTGCTGGAGAAACTGGAGCTGGTGACCGGAATCGAACCGGTGACCCCGTCATTACGAGTGACGTGCTCTACCAGCTGAGCTACACCAGCTCTTCTTGTACTGCGACGCACGTCCACTCGTCCGTGAATCGACGTGCTCTCCGAGCCGAAGGCTGCCAGCCCCCTGTGCTGCGGCGCACGGTCACTCGGCTCGAGACAGGCCCGCGCCGTGCCGTGCATGCCAGATGGTGCCACCCCCCAGAATCGAACTGGGGACACCACGATTTTCAGTCGTGTGCTCTACCAACTGAGCTAGGGTGGCGAAGCCGGAAGGGGGTCCGGGGACACCCCGCGGAGCGTTTACCACGCAGGGGAACGCAGCGTCAAACCTCGTGGCGGTCCGCACTTGGCTCCCGGGGCGAGACTCGGGATCGGGCGGCCCGAGCCCGGCGGGAGGCCCCGCCGGGACGCGGCGCTGCCTCTAGCCGTCGTCGCGGCGGCGGCGCTCCGCGCGCGGCGATCGGCGGTCGGCGGCGCGACGGCGGTCCTGGTTCTCGAGCACGGGCAGCGTGACCGAGAAGGCGCTCGACCACGGGTCCTCGGTACGCACGCGGATCTCGCCGCCGTGCTCGCGCACGATCTGCTGCGCCACGCCCAGGCCGACCGCGGCGCCCGCGGCCGGCGCGGGACCGAACGGTGCGAACAACTGTTCCAGCACGTCGCCCTCGGCGCGCGTGCGGTCGTGGATCACCTCGAGCACCGCGAACGTGCCCGAGCGGCGCGTCTCGACGCGGAGCCGGCCGCCGAGCGGGACGGCCTCGAGCGCGCAGGCGACGATGTTCTCGATCACGCGCCGGATGCGGGCGGCGTCGAGCAGCAGCGCCGGCAGGTCGGCCGAGAGCTTCTTCACGAGCCGGATGCGCCGGCGCGACAGCGACTCCTGGACGGCCTTGAGCGCCTCCTGGGCCACGGCGTTCAGGTCCTCCATCCGAAGGCGCGGGCGCTCGAGCCGCGCGTAGGCCGATTGCTCGGCGAGCAGCGCGCCGAGCCGGCCGGCCTCGCGCTGAACCGCCTCCAGCACCTCGCGACGCGGGTCGTCCTCGGCCAGCTCGCGGAGCGCCCGGGCCGCGAATGCGGTCATCGAGGCCAGCGGCGTGCGTGCGTCCTCGGCCACGCGCGCGGCGAGCTCGCCCACCGCGGCCAGTCGGTCCTGCTCGCGGAGCCGGGCGGCCAGGTCCTCGCGGCGGCGCTCGGCCGCACCCAGCTCCTCGAGCCGGCGCGCGTGCTCGAACAGGAGCGCCGCCAGGTCGGCGAGAGCGGCCAGGCACTCGAGGTCGCCCCGCTCCCAATCCGGGCTCGCCGGGTGGCGTTCGGCGCCGTCCCAGGCCGCGAGCACCGCGAGCACGCGGCCATACGCGGCGACCGGCTGGAGCGCCCACACGCTCGTCTCGCCGAGCCCCTCGGCGGGGGCGCCGGGCAGTTCGCCCGCCCCGGTACCGGCGAGCGGCCGCGCGGCGCGCGCCACCTCGGCCGCGGCGGGGGCGAGCGCGCGTGCCTCGAGCTCGCGCGCGGGCGCGGGCCCGTGCGCCAGTTCCATCCCCAGCGCGCCGTCCTCGCGGAGCCGGAACAGCGCCGCGTGCCGGACCTGCAGCGACTGGGCGGCGAGCCGGACCAGCGCGTGCGCCGACTCGGCCAGGTTGGCCGCGCTCACCGCGAGGCGCGCGAACTCGCCGAGGCCGGCGCCGTGCCTCGCGCGCCGGCGCGCCTCGGCGGCGCGGAGCTGCGCCGCGAGCGCGGCGTCGGCCACGGCGCG
>CAZSQX010000024.1:0-48205 GCA_964609125.1 uncultured bacterium | reverse complement strand
GCCGCGGGAGCCCTGCACGCTTCACGCCACCTGCAATCTCCTGAGCACAACCCAAGGTTTGACGCTCCGGGAGCGCTGGGCCACCTTCGCTCCACCATGCTCACGTCGCGAGCACTCCTGCTCCCCAGCGTGCCCACCATGCTCATCGACGAGCAGCGGGGCGACTTCACCGAGATGATCGAGGCGCTCGCCGCGGCCGGCGAGCGGCTCGCGGGCGAGGCCCCGGACGCGATCGTCGCGGTCAGCTCGCGCTGGCTCTCCCCGGGGCCGTTCCACGCCGACGACGCGCGCGCGCACAAGAGCGTCATCGACCTGCCCGGGTTCGGCGTGGAGCCCCGCTTCCCCTGCCCCGGGCATCCCGCGCTCGCCCGGGCGCTCGTGGAAGGCGCGACGCGCGCCGGCCTGCGCGCCGCGACCGCGCGGCGCGGCACCGACACGGGGCTCTCGATCCCGCTCCACTTCCTCGCGCGCGACCGCGGCTGGCGGGTGGTGCCGGTCTCGTTGCGCGAGGGCCCGCGCGAGGAGCACCGGGCCTGGGGCGGGTCCATCCGCCGCACGCTCGAGGCGAGCGCCGAGCGCGTGGCGTTCGTGGTGGGCGGTGCGCTCGCGTTCAACCTGCACGCGTTCAACCTGCGCCGCGACCTGGCCGAGGCGCGGGAGCTGGACCAGCGCGTGATGGAGGCGATTCGTGCCGGACGATGGGGCGCGCTGGCCGGGCTCGAGCCGGGCCTCGTCGAGAAGGCCCGGCCGGACGCGGGGCTCCTGCACCTCGAGGTGCTGCGCGGATTCCTGCTGGACGACCGGCCGGGGCGCGTGCTGGAGCACGAGTCCTCGCCGGGCGTGGGCACGCTGCTCGCCGAGTTCCCGCTGGCCGCCGGGGCCTGACCCGCGGGGGGACGCCATGCGCGTGCTGATGGTGAACGCGTTCCACTGGCTGAAGGGCGGCGTGGAGCGCACGCTGTTCGACGAGACGCGCTGGCTCGAGGCCGCCGGGCACGAGGTCGGGCACTTCGCGATCCGCGACGCGCGCAACGCGCCGAGCCGCTTCGCGCGGCACTTCGCGCCGCCGGCCGATTTCTCCGAGGACCTGCCCGCCTGGCGGCAGCTCCCGCAGCTGCCGCGTGCGATCTGGTCCGCGGCCGCGGCACGCGCGCTGGCCGGGCTCGTCGCCGAGTGGCGGCCGGACGTGGCGCACGTTCACGCGCCGAGCCGCCACCTGACGCCGTCCGTGATCGCGGAGCTCGCGCGCGCCCGCGTGCCGCTGGTGATGACGCTTCACGATTTCAAGCCCTGGTGCACGAACCGCGTGCTGTACGCGCACGGGGCGTCGTGCGAGCGCTGCCGCGGCGGCCGGCACTGGCGCGCGGCGGTCACCGGCTGCGTCCAGCGCTCGCACGCGAAGAGCCTCGTGGGCGCGTTCGAGGCGTACGAGCACGACCGGCGGCACGCCTACGCGCCGGTGCGGCTGTGGATCGCGCCGTCGCGGTTCGTGCGCGACAAGGCGGCGACGCTGGGCGCCGACGCCGGCCGAGTGCGGCTGCTCGCGCACGGGGTCGAGCGCACGCCGCCGGCCGCCGCGCCGGCGGACCTGCCCCCGCGGTTCGCGCTCTTCGCGGGGCGGCTCGTTGAGGAGAAGGGCGTGCGCCTGCTCCCGGCCCTCTCGCGGGCGCTCGCGCCGGTGCCGCTGCTCGTGGCGGGGGCGGGCCCGCTCTCCGGGTGGCTCGCCGAGCAGGGTGGCGGCGCGTTGCGGCTGCTCGGCCACCTCGCGAGCCCCGCCCTGGCGGCGGTCCGCGAGCGCGCCGCGGTGGTCGTGGTGCCGAGCCTGTTCCCCGAGACGTTCGGTTACGCGGTGGCCGAGGCGCAGCTCGAGGGCCGGACCGTGGTCGCCTCGGACATCGGCGCGCTCGGCGAGCTCATCGAGCACGGCGCGAGCGGGCTCCTCGTCCATGTCGGCGACGGCGCCGCGCTCGCGCTCGCGACGCGGCGCGCGCTCGAGGACCCGGCCGCGCCGGGCTGGGGGGAGGCCGCGCGCGCCCGTGCCGTGGCCGCGTTCGCGCCGCGCACGCATGCGGACGGTCTCGTGGCGATCTACGAGGAGGCGACGCGGGCCGCGCCGGCCGGGTGACGGAGCGCACGCCCGGGGCTATGCTGCGCGCTTCCCGAAAGGAGGTCTTCATGCGCAACACGATCGCGACGCTCGCGCTGTGCGCCCTGCTCGCGCCCGCGGCGTCGGCGGAGGAGCTGCCCGCGGGTATCCGCGGCGAGATCATCGCCAACATGATGGACGCGGGCGAGAAGGTGCAGGAGCTGGCGACGGCGGTGCCCGACGGCAAGTACAACTGGAAGCCGAGCAAGGACGTGCGCTCGATGGGCCAGGTGTTCCTGCACATCGTGACGGCGAACTACTTCCTGCCGACGATGATGGGCGGGCCGCAGCCGCCCATGCCCATGGAGGAGCTGCAGAAGCTGGACACGCAGACCATGGACCCGCCGAGGATCCGGCAGATGCTCAAGGAGTCCTATGCCTGGGCCGCCAAGGTCATCGCTGACACGCCCGACGACCAGCTCGGCGCGGAGATGAGCTTCTTCGGCCAGAAGATGAGCCGGCGGGCGGGCATGATGATCCTCGCCTCCCACTCGCACGAGCACCTCGGCCAGGCCATCGCCTACGCGCGCTCGATCAACGTCACGCCGCCGTGGACGGCTCGCGAGCAGGCCGCGCAGAAGAAGAAGGCGGAGGACAAGAAGGCCGGGTACTGACGGCACGGCGTCACCCGCGAGCCTGGTCGCCCGGCCGGGTGCCCTCCGGCCGGGCGTCGCTTCGCCGGTCGCGAAGGGCCGGCCCCGACACCGCGACCTGCGATCACCCGAGCGCGATCCACGGCCTGCCCGCCGGGCGCCGTTCGCGCCGCACGCTACGTCTGGGAGCCGTACTCCCACGGGCCGAGACCGTCCTCGAGCGGCACGCCGAGCGCGCTCACCACACGGTTCACGAGGTTGTAGAGCGCCGCGACCTCGGTGGCCTTGAGGATCGCCCGGTCGTCGAAGCCGTACTCGCGCAGGCGCTCGACGTCGGCGCGCGTGCGCTCCGCGGGTTCGCAGGTGAGCGCCACCGCGGCGTCCAGGAGCACGCGGTCGCGCGCGGCCAGGTTGGTCTCGCGGTAGTCGAGCGCAACGGCGCGCGCGACCGCGGGGCTCACGTGCCGGGCGAGCCGTGCGCCGTGGTGCGCCACGCAGTAGCCGCAGCCGTTCGTGGCCGACACCACCACCGCGATCATCTCGGCCTGGGCGGCCGTGAGCGGCGCCGGGTCGGCCATGAGCGCGCGGTAGTGCGCGTGCAGCGTGGCGAGCCCGGCCGGGTCGCCGCCCCACGTGCGCCACAAGTTCGAGACGCGGCCGGACGAGGACTGCGCGGCGATGCGCTCGTAGACGGGCTTGAGCTCGGCGTTCGCCTGCTCCGGTGACACGGGACCGATCCAGCTCATCCGGGTCCTCCTCGCGGGTGGCCGGCCATGCTAGCCCGGGCTGTTCGTGGACCGCCACTGGGAACGCGTACCGGACGCGTCATGCCGCGTCGCGAGGCCCGCGGTGACCCGGAGGGTCCCGCGGACGGGCCGTGCGCGCCCGGTTGTCCAGCAATCGCCAGCTGCCCGCGCCGCGCGTGCCCGCGGCGCCCGGCTTCACGTACCATCACCGTATGCGACACCCGCTCCGCCTGATCGCCGTGCTGGGCGTGGCCGCGGCGGTCCTGCTCGCCGTGGTCGCGGTGCTCCCGCGACGCCCGGCGCCCGACCGCCCGGGCGCGCGCGCGCCGGAGGCACCCGAACCCGGAGGCGACGTGGTCGCGCGCGCGCTCGACCTGGCGAAGAGCGACAGCACGCGCCTCAAGGAGGCCTGGGTGGACGACATCCCGGACCTCGAGCTGGCCGCGCTTCCGGCGGCGGCGGGCGCGACGTTTCTCCGCCTCGCGAACGGCCGGCGCTGCGACTGCGGCTGCGGCTACACGCTCGCCGGCTGCCGCCGGTACGACTCGACCTGCGACGTGAGCGGACCGCGCGCGCGCGCGCTGTTCGACTCGGTGCGCGACGGGCGGATCACGCGCGCGGACGGCTTCCCGCCGCCGCCGGCGTATCCGTAGCGCGTTCGCGCACGCGCCTTGCGGCGCGCGAACGGCGCGGATTACCCTCGGGGCGTTCGCAAGACCATCCCGCAGCGCGGCCGCGGGGCACCCGTTCGACGGGCCCTCCGCGCACCCCTGCTTCCCGAGGAGGCACCCATGGCCTGGAAGGACCTCACCCCCAGGACGTTCGCGTCCATCCGCGAGCTCAACGGCATCTCCGCGCGCACCATGGAGGAGCACTACGAGCTCTACAAGGGCTACGTCAACAAGGTCAACGAGATCCAGAAGAAGCTGGACGCCGTGGACCGCACGACCGCGAACCAGATCTTCAGCGACCTGCGCTCTCTGCGCGTGGACTACTCGTTCGCGATCGGCGGAATGAAGAACCACGAGACTTACTTCGCGCACCTCGGCGGCAAGGGCGGCGCGCCGTCGGGCCGGCTCAAGGAGCAGATCGAGCGCGACTTCCCCTCGTACGACGCGTGGCTCGCGGACTTCAAGGCCTCGGGTCTCGCCGCGCGCGGCTGGGTGTGGCTGGCGTACGACCACGACCTGTCCATGCTCACCACCGTCGTCGGCGACGCGCAGAACACGTTCCCGCTCTGGAACGCGACGCCGATCCTGGCGCTGGACGTCTACGAGCACGCGTACTGGCTGGACTACGGCCGGGCGCGGGCCAAGTACATCGACGCGTTCTTCAGCAACCTGGACTGGGGCGTGGTGGCCGCGAACCTCGAGCGCGCGCTCGCCATGCAGCCCGCCGCCAAGTAACCGCAGCTCCGCCGCCGCGCGCCGCGCGGCCCCACGCCTCATGACGGGCCCCTTCGACCGGGGGCCCGCACGGCTTTTCCGGAGGACCCATGACCACCGCCACGCTGCTGCCGGTGATCGGCAAGCCGGCGCCCGACTTCTCGCTGCCCTCCACCTCGGGCGGGATGGTTTCACTGCGGCAGTTCAAGGGCAAGAAGTCCGTGGTGCTGTTCTTCTACCCCGAGGACGACACGCCGAGCTGCACCCGGGAGGCGTGCGGGTTCCGCGACCTCACGGCCGAGTTCGAGAAGGCCGGCGCGGTCGTGCTGGGCATCTCGGCCGACCCGATGGAGTCGCACCTGAAGTTCAAGGAGAAGCACCGGCTGCCGTTCGAGCTGCTCTCGGACACCGAGGCGACGGCGAGCAAGGCGTACGGCGTGTGGAAGCAGAAGAACCAGTACGGCAACAAGTTCATGGGCATCGAGCGGACCACGTTCGTCATCGACAGGACCGGCCGCATCGCCCAGATCTACCCGAAGGTGAAGGTGGAGGGGCACGTGGCCGAGGTCCTCGGGTTTCTCACCGAGGAGTGAGCCCGCGCGCGGGCCCGGCGTGACCCCGCGCCGTGCCGCGCCGAGCCCGCATCCATGGACGTGGCGCCCCGCAGGCCGGTGCCGGTGTTCCCGCTCCCGGGCGTGGTGCTGTTCCCGAACGCGGAGCTGGGGCTGCACGTGTTCGAGCTGCGCTACCGCACCATGGTGCGGGACGCGCTCTCGGGCGAACGGCTGATCGCGATCGCCACGCTCGAGCCGGGCTGGGAGCGCGACTACCACGGCAGCCCGGCGTTCCATCCGCTCGGCTGCGTGGCGCGCTTCGAGGAAGTCGTGTGGCTGCCCAACGACCGCTACGACCTGCGCGTGCGCGGCGCGGCGCGGGTGCGGTTGGGGCGGCCGGCGCGCGAGTTCCCCTACCGGGCCTGCCCGGTGGAGCTGGAGCCGGAGGCGCCGTACACCGAGTCCGACCCGCTCGCCGAGCTCGCGCGGCGGGACCTGCTCGAGGAGCGCGCGCGGCTCGCGCCGCTCGGCGCGGAGGTGTGGCTCGCTCCGCCGGCGCTCGAGGGCTCGGAGCCGCTCGCGACGGTGACCGCGGTGCTGGCGACCACGCTGCGGATCCCGGCCGAGGCCAAGCTGGCGCTGCTCGCCGAGGACCACGTGCCCGAGCGGGCGCGACAGCTCCGCGAGCGGATGCGGCGACTGGGGCCCGTGGCGCCGCCCGGGCCGCCGTCCGTGAGCCCGAACTAGGGCCCGGCGGAGGCGCGCGGGCGCGCGGCGTCGCGAGATCCTGCGCGTTCGGGCGAGCGTTGGCGGGGCGGGAGGCGGGGAGGCTAGACTGGCTCGCGCCATGCGATTCCCCGCCGAGCCGTTCCGCATCAAGGTGGTCGAGCCGCTCCGCCGCGTGAGCCGCGAGGAGCGCGAGCGCGCCATCCGCGACGCCGGGCTCAACATCTTCGCCGTGCCGGCGGACACCATCTACGTGGACCTGCTCACCGACAGCGGCACCTCGGCGATGAGCGACTCGCAGTGGGCGGGGCTCATGGTCGGCGACGAGTCCTACGCGGGCAGCCGCAACTACTTCCACTTCCGCGACACGGTGCGGGACCTGTTCGGTTTCGCGCACGTGATCCCGACGCCGCAGGGCCGCGTGGCCGAGAACCTGCTGTTCTCGACCGTGGTGAAGCCGGGCCAGGTGGTCCCCAACAACATCCACTTCGACACCACGCGCGCGAACATCGAGCACCAGGGCGCGGAGGCCGTGGACCTCGTGATCGACGAGGGACTGGACCCGAACGCGCTCCACTCGTTCAAGGGCAACCTTGATCCGGCCAAGCTGGACCGCCTGCTGATCGAGCGCGGCGCCGCGAGCGTGCCGCTGGTGATGATCACGGTGACCAACAACTCGGGCGGCGGCCAGCCGGTGTCCATGGCCAACGTGCGCGCGGTGCGCGAGGTGTGCCGGCGGCACGGCGTGCCGCTGTTCTTCGACGCCTGCCGGTTCGCGGAGAACTGCTACTTCATCCAGCAGCGCGAGAGCGGCTACTCCGGCAGGACCATCGCCGAGATCGCGCGGGAGATGTTCGCGCTCGGGGACGGCTGCACGATGAGCGCCAAGAAGGACGGGCTCGTGAACATCGGCGGCTTCCTCGCGCTCAACGACGGCGGGTGGGCGCAGCAGATCACGAACCTGCTCATCCTGATCGAAGGATTCCCCACCTACGGCGGGCTCGCGCGCCGCGACCTCGAGGCCATGTCGCTGGGGCTGCGCGAAGTGCTGAACGAGGACTACCTCGCGTTCCGGATCGGCCAGGTGGCGCACCTGGGCGAGATGCTCGACCACGCCGGCGTGCCGATCGTGCGGCCGGTGGGCGGCCACGCGGTCTACCTGGACGCCCGCCGGTTCCTGCCGCACGTCCCGCAGGAGCAGTTCCCGGGCCAGGCGCTGGTCGTGGAGCTCTACCGCGAGTACGGCATCCGCGCGGTCGAGGTGGGCAGCCTCATGTTCGGGCACCGCGACGCGGAGGGCCGCGAGGTGTTCCCACAGCTGGACCTGGTCCGTCTCGCGGTGCCGCGGCGGGTCTACACCACGGAGCACATGCGCTACGTCGCCGACAGCGTGATCCGGATCCACCGGGAGGCGCATCGCCTGCGCGGCCTGAGGCTCACGTACGCGGCGCCGGTGCTGCGGCACTTCACGGCCCGTCTCGAGGAGGTCGGCGCCGGCGCGGCGCCCGCGGAGCCCGCGGCCGCACCGATGGCCCAGCCCGTGGGCGCCTGGTTCGCGCCCGAGAACGTGCGGAACCTGGAACGCGCGCGCGGTTCGGAACCGCAGGCGCCCGGGCGGCGCGCGCTCGAGCGCACGCCGCCGGAGGAGCCGAGATGAAGGTGTTCGACAAGGGCTTCTCGCTCACCTGGCTCGGCCACGGCGCGTTCCACCTGGTGTCGCCGCGCGGGAAGCACGTGCTCGTGGACCCGTGGCTCGAGGGCAACCCGATGGCCCCGGTGGGCGACGTGCCCATCACCCACGTGGATGCGATTCTGGTCACGCACGCGCACAGCGACCATGCGGGCGACGTGGTGCGGCTGGCCAAGCGGTACCGCGCCACGGTCGTGTGCATCCACGAGGCCGAGATCTGGTTCAGCCGGCACGGCGTGGACCCCGTCGTCGGCATGGGCAAGGGCGGCACGGTACCGCTCGTGGGGCTTCGCGTCACGATGACGCACGCGGTGCACTCGAGCAGCTTCGACGGCGAGGACCACGCCTACGCCGGCGAGCCGGCGGGATACGTGGTGGCGCTCGAGAACGGCGCCGCGGTCTACTTCTCCGGCGACACGGGCCCGATGATGGACATGCAGCTCATCGGCGAGCTGTACCGGCCCGAGGTCGCGGTGCTGCCCATCGGCGACCACTACACGATGGGCCCGCGCGAGGCGGCGTACGCGATGAAGCTGCTGCGGGCGCGCTGGGTGGTGCCGTGCCACTACGGGACGTTCCCGGTCCTCACCGGCACGCCCGAGGCCCTGCGCGCGGAGCTCCAGAAGCTCGGGGTCCAGGCCGAGGTCGTGGCGCCCAAGCCCGGCCAGACGGTTCGGTGAGCCGGACGCGAGCGACCCCCGCCGCATGAGGACCCCCGCCCGGCGCGAGCCGACGCGCGACGAGGTCGCGGCGCACAACCGGCGCGCCTGGGACGGGCTCGTCGAGCGCGCGAACCGCTGGACGGTGCCGGTGGACGCGGGCGCGATCGCGGCGGCGCGCCGCGGCGAGTGGGAGATCGTCCTCACGCCCACGCGGCCCGTGCCGCGCGCGTGGTTTCCGCCGCTTCCGGGCCTGCCCGTGCTCTGCCTGGCCGGCGCCGGCGGCCAGCAGGCGCCGATCCTCGCGGCCGCGGGCGCGGAGGTGAGCGTGCTCGACAACTCGCCGCGCCAGCTGGAGCAGGACCAGGTGGTGGCCCGGTGCGAGGGGCTGTCGATCGGCAGCGTGCTCGGGGACATGCGCGACCTGTCCGTGTTCCCGGACGGCGCGTTCGGGCTCGTGGTGCACCCGTGCGCCAACTCGTTCGTGCCCGAGGTGCGGCCGGTGTGGCGCGAGGCGTTCCGGGTGCTGCGGCCCGGCGGAGTGCTGCTCGCCGGGTTCACGAACCCGGTGGAGTACCTGTTCGACGCGGTGGCATACGAGCGCGGCGAGCTGATCGTGCGCCACGAGCTGCCGTACTCGGACCTCACCGGCGCCACGCCCGAGGAGCGCGCGCGGCTCGAGGAGACCGGCGAGCCGCTGTCGTTCGGGCACACGCTCGAGGACCAGATCGGCGGGCAGCTCGACGCGGGCTTCGTGCTCACCGCGATGTACGAGGACCGCTGGGACGAGAGCGCGCTCGGCCGCTGGATGGCCACGTTCATCGCGACGCGCGCGGTGAAGCCGCGGGAGCGCGTCGGCTGACCCGAGCGGCGCGCGGCGGGCGCCGGCGCCGGTCAGCCGCGGGCGGAGAGCACCGCGACGATGTCGTAGGCGGCGTGCACGACGATGGCCGTGGTCGTGTTCGCGTGGCGCCGCACCAGACCGAGCGTCACGCCCAGCAGCACGATCACGAGCATCCCGAACCACGTGTACTGGACGTGCGCCGCTCCGAACAGGAGCGACGCCCACACGAGCCCCGTCCGCGGCTGGAGCGCGCCCCGCACGAGGACCTCCTCGCCGACACCCGCGGAAAGCCCGAGCACGAGCGACGTCGTCGCGGTGATGTCGCCGACGATCCGCTCGCTCATGGCCTGGTCGGCCCGCCACAGCTCCGGGAACCAGGTGCGCTCGACCCACTCGAGCCCGCCGTTCAGGCCGGTCAGGACCCCGAAGCCGAGCGCGGCGATGGCCCACTCGCGGCCACCCATGCCGCCGAGCCCGAGCCGCTCGCAGGTGGCGCGCGCGCCGCGGGCGACCCACAGCCCCACGGCCCCGAGCGCGATGGCCAGCTCGCCGGCCAGCTGCGAGAGGAGGCCGCCCACCTCGAGCAACGGCTTGCCGCTCTCGCCGAGCCAGCCGCCCAGCTCGTCGAACACCGCCCACACCGGCACCGGCAGCAGCAGCACGATCATGCCGAGCGCGGCCGTGATGCGTGCCACGTGCGAGCGGGGGGCGAAGGGCAGGAGAACGCGGGCCGCGAGGTCCGCCGCGCGCGGCAGCGCGAGCACGAGGCAGGCGAGCGCCGACACCGCGCACCACGCGGAGGCGAGCGCGTGCGCCGGCGACGCCGGGAGGCCGGCCGCGAACGCGGCGAGCCCGGCGAAGCAGGCGCCGCCCAGCACGCCGGGGATCGCGCCCGCGAGCGCGCGAAGGGCCCGGCCGCCCTCGCCCGGGTCCAGCAGGGCGTCGGCCGCGGGCTCGCCGCTGCGGGCCCGGTCGCGCGCGTCCCACGACGCGGCGAGCGCGAACAGGGCCGCGAGGGCGAGGAACGGCGCCGCGTCCGCCCGTCCGAGGAGCGCGCCGAGGGCGACGCCCGCGAGGGTGAGCGCGCCCCAGCGCAGGAGGCCCGCGCGAGCCCGCTCCGCGGCTTGGGCCGCGGCTTCCACCGCGGCGGCCCGCGCGGTTTCCTCGGCCGGCCGCCCCGCCTTGGCCGCGGCGGGAAGCTCGGACTCGACGTGCACGCCGAGCCCGTTCGCGACCGGAGGCCCGCCCGCTCCGGGAGGACCGTCTTGATTCACCCCCATGGTCGAGCGAGCATAGGCGCTTCACTCGGAGGGCTCCAAGCGTGCGGGTCGAGGTGCGGCTGTTCGCGCAGGCGCGCGAACGGGTGGGGAGCGGCCGGGCGGCGCTCGAGCTGCCCGCGGGCAGTCGCGTGTCCGATGCGCTCGCGGCGCTCGAGCGCGCGCACCCGGCGCTGGGCGCGCTGGCGCCGCATCTCGCGGTCGCAGTGGATGGCGCGCTCGCGCGCGCCGGCGACCCGCTCACGGACGGCTGCGAGCTGGCGCTACTCCCGCCCGTGAGCGGAGGCTGACCTGGCCGCCCGCGCCCGTTCCGCCGCGCCGCGCGCCGGCAGCCGGTTGCGCGTGCTCCCCGTGACGCCAGGACGCTGGTCCGATCTCGAACGGCTGTTCGGCCCTCGCGGCGCGTGCGCCGGCTGCTGGTGCATGTTCATGCGGCTGCCGCTCGCCGAGTTCGCCCGCGGCAAGGGCGAGGGCAACCGCCGCGCGCTCCGGCGCCTCGTGTCGGAGAAGCCGCCCGGGCTCCTCGCCTACGAGGGCGGCGAACCGGTCGGCTGGATCGCGGTCGCGCCGCGCGAGGAGTTCGGGCGGCTCGCGAACTCGCGTGTGCTCGCGCCGGTCGAGGGCGAGCGCGTCTGGTCGGCGCCGTGCTTCTTCGTCAAGGCCGGGCACCGCGGCAAGGGGGTCTCGGCGGCGCTGCTCGAGGCGGGCGTGGCGTATGCCGAGCGCGAGGGCGCCGGCGCGCTCGAGGGATACCCGAACGTGAATCGCGCCAGGCGCGAGGCGGCGGCCTTCGTGTGGACCGGCTTCGAATCCACGTTCCGGGCCGCCGGCTTCCGCGAGATCGCGCGCCGGAGCCCGACCCGCCCGATCCTGCGCCGCACGTTCGCGGCGAGGCCGCGGCGTGCGCGGTCCGCGTCCCGCGCGCGCCCGGGGGCGGCCGGCCGTGGCTGAGCTCACGCAAGGCCCGATCGAGGTCGCGGCGCTGATCGCCGCCGCGGCGCGCCCGGCGTGCGGGGCGGTCAACTTGTTCCTCGGCACCACCCGCGACCACCACGAGGGCCGGCGCGTGCTGCGGCTCGAGTACGAGGCCTACGAGCGCATGGCGCTCGGGTCGCTGACCGCGCTCGAGCGCGAGGCGGTCGCGCGCTTCGGCCTCGCGCACTGCGCGGTGGTCCACCGGCTGGGCGAGGTGCCCGTGACCGAGGCGAGCGTCGCGGTGGTGACGAGCGCGCCACACCGCGCCGCGGCGTTCGATGCGGCCCGCTGGGTGATGGAGGAGCTCAAACGCAACGTCCCGATCTGGAAGAAGGAGCACTTCGAGGGCGGCGGCGCCGACTGGGTCGCCGGCCACCCGCTCAGCCCGGACTGACGCCGGCGGCGCGCTCCAGCCCCTCGCGCGCGAGCGCCGCCTCCTCGCGCACCCAAGCGTCGGGGTCCCCGGCCGCCGCGCGCGCGAGCGCTTCGCCCGCCGCCGCGGACGCGGGCGAGCCCGGCGGCCCGGAGGCGGCCACGCGGCCGAGCGCCCACGCCGCGTGCCCGCGGACCAGCGGGGATCCGTCCCCGGCGAGAGCGCGCGCCAGCGCCGGCGCCGCCCGCGCGTCGCCCCGGTTCCCGAGCGCCACGCACACGTTGCGCGCGAACCCGGCGCGGCCCGCGCGTCGGATCGGGCTGGTCGCGAACAGCTCCAGGAAGCCGGCCTCGTCGAGCGCGAGGAAGCGCTCCAGCGACCAGCCTTCGAGCGCCCTCGCGTGCAGCCGCGCCTCGCGGGCGACCGGCGCGAACCGGTTCCACGGGCACGCCTCCTGGCAGAGGTCGCAGCCGAACACCCAGTCGGCGACCTTCGGACGCAGCCTGCGTGGGATCGGGCCCGTGGACTCGATGGTCAGGTAGGAGATGCAGAGCCGCGCGTCCAGCTGGTACGGAGCGACGATCGCGGCGGTGGGGCAGGCCTCGAGGCAGCGCACGCAGGTGCCGCAGCGCTCGGGCACGGGCGGGTCCGCGACCAGCTCGCGGTCCACGAGCACCTCGCCCAGCAGGAACCACGAGCCGAGCGACTCGGCGAGCACGCCGGTGTGCTTGCCGACCCAGCCCAGCCCCGCACGCTCGGCCCAGCCGCGTTCGAGGATGGCGCCCGTGTCCGAGTACCAGAGCGAACCCGAGCCCGGGAACAGGTCGCGCTGGATCCAGCGCTCGAGCTCGAGCAGCTTGTCCTTCATGATGCGGTGGTAGTCCTCGCCCGCGGCGTAGCGGGCGATGCGGCCCAGCCGGGCGTCTCGGGACGCGTCGCGGTCGGGGTCGTGGCAGAGCGCCACGCACACCACCGAGCGGATGCCGGGGACGAGCCGCTCGGGCTCGGCGCGGCGCAGGCGGTGGATGTCGGACGCGAGCCATTCCATGTCACCGTGCCGGCCCGCCGCGAGCCAGGCCTCGTAGTGCTCGCGCGCCTCGAGCGGACCCACGCTCGCCACGCCGACCGCGTCGAAGCCCAGCTCGAGCGCCCGCGCCCTGAGCCGCGAGGTGGCGAGTGCGGTCGCGTCGCTCAGCGCGAGCCCGGCCGGGACGGACGCTGCGCCCCGGGGCGCATGCCGCGGATCATCCGGCGGAGCGAGTCGGCGGGCGCGACCGTGCTGTCGGGTCCCGCGGGCGACGGCTTGATGCGGGTCCGGGCGCTGTCGGCCGGAGCGGTCGCCGGCGCGGGCTTCGTACCGCCGGCCGGGCCGCCCGGTCGCGCCCCTGCCCGCCGGGCCCGCTCCGCGAGCAGTTCCCGGCGTGCCTCGCTCCAGGCGCGCGTGGTCCGCTCCTCCAGGAGCGAGAGTCGCAGCGGGGGAGGGTCCTTGACCGGGTTCTGGCCCACGGGGATCGGCACCAGCCGGCCGTCGCGCTCGTCCGCGCGCAGCCGGTCGGCGCCCGCCGGCCCGAGGATCTCGGCCGGGTCCGGCCCCGCGTTCCAGTAGACGCCCTGGTGCGACGCGATGCGGTCGATGGGACGCACGCCATCGGGGTCGTCGGGGATGTCGCGGACGAAGCTCGCGCGGACGGTCGAGCCCGCGCCGAGCGCCCGGCGGGACACGTACGTGAACGTGCCGTCCGGCAGGCGCGGCTCCTCCCCGGCACCCTCGGGCGGCAGCGGCGCCCAGCCCACGAAGTCTCCGACCTCGACCCAGGCCACCCATGCCGGCGCCCACGCCCCGTACGGCTGCCAGACCCAGCCCTGGAACTCGTCGTGGAACCAGAAGCCGTAGTGGTCGGTGATCCAGCCGAACGGCTCGTCCGACTCCCAGACCCAGCCATAGCTGTACGAGGGGGCCCAGCGGCCGTCCCGGTAGGGGCGCCAGGCCACGGTGTTCACGCGCGGGCGGAAGACCCAGCCGTGCGGCTCCACGAGGATCCAGTCGCCGTGAGGCTCGAGCTCGTCGAAGAAGACCCGGAGCTGGGGCGCCAGGCCGATCTTGCCGGCGGGCATGGAGGGAGGCGCGGCGGGGGCCCCGTCCTCGCGGACGCCGCCGTCCACAGCGCACGAGGCCGCTGCCGCTCCCAGCACGGCCGAGAGCAGAGACGCAAGAATCAACTTGTTGGGAAGATTCACGTTACACGCACCAGGCTCGGTGGGGACGCCATAACTCGCAGGTTTTCCGCAAAATAGCGTTGTCGAACGCCGCTGTCACCTTCTACAATCTTTGGTTGAGTGCAATCTGCAGCAGGCTACCCCCCCAAAGCCCGGCCTGGTGCGTCCTGCATGACCTCCTCGACATTGGAGCCCCCAGGCCTATGCCTCGCCCGCTGCGCGTTTGCCCGCAGTCGCTTACGGCTGTTCTCCTGACGGCGACCGTCGCCCTCGCCGAGCCCACCGCGCTCGACCCCCCCGCCGTGGAGCAGGGGCTCGAGGCCACCACCATCATCCACCTCGACGTCACGGCCGGGGCGAGCGGTGCTCCGAACGGCTTCACCATCGAGTGGATCCCTCGGTCGCTCCACGACGCGCTCGGGGGCTGGCCGGAGGATCCGCTCGACCCGCGCATCCACTCGGCGATCTACCTGGGCATACCGTCGCTCAACATCGCCGAGGGGACGACCTCGTTCCTTCTCGGACCCGGGCAGACCGCCAAGGTCGAGATCGGCGACGTCTTCGACGAGACCGGCGTGCTCGCCACCAACGCGGGCGAGATGGCCGTGGGTACCGAGTACGCGGTCCGCGTGCGCGCAAACGGCAGCGGCGGCCTGACCGGCGGCGGGGACGGGCTGGTTCCCTCGAGCTCGAACAGCGGCACCCACTTCTGCCGGACCAAGCCGAACGACGGGCTCGAGGACTGCGTCCACTCCCAGGGCTACTGGAAGACGCACCCGACGGTGTGGCCCGTGAGTTCCCTGCGGCTCGGGAACATCATCTACTCGAAGACCCAGCTGCTCGCGATCTGGAACACGCCGGCCCAGGGCAACGGCCTCATCTCGCTGGCCCACCAGCTCATGGCGGCCAAGCTCAACATCATCTCCGGCGCCGTGCCGCCCTCCTCGGTGACCACGGCCATCTCGATGGCCGACGGCCTCATCGGCACCCGAGTCGTCCCGCCCGTCGGGAGCGGCTACGTGAGCCCGTCCTCGACGAGCGCGATCACCGACGATCTCGAGGAGTTCAACACCGAGGAAGACGACGACATCGATTGCCACGTGATCACCGTCGCGAAGCCGAGCACCTGGGGCCGGGTCAAATCGATGTACCGGTAGGACACGTTCCGCTTCCCGAGACGCACCGAAGGGCGCCCGAGAGGGCGCCCTTCAGCTTGTCGGCGTCCTGGCGCGGCGCAGTCGCACGCAGGCCGAAGCGGCCGTGACGGCCGCGAGCGGGAGCAGGCTCCAGGGAGAAGCCAGCGGAACGTCGGGGGAACCCTGATTCAGGGGGTCCGGTTCCGACACCGACGTGATGAAGATCCCGCTCGCGGTCAAGGCATCGGCCGGAGCGGGTCCGTCCGGAGGCGCGGTCAGGTCATTGGGGTACTGGATCCCCGAGCCGGGGACGTTTCCGAGGAAGGCGCCGGTCACGCCGTCGTACCGCTTGATCTCGCTCGTGACCGAACTCGCCACGTAGAGCACTCCTCCTCTGTAGGCGAGCCCCTGCGGTGTGTTCAGCCCGCCGCTGCCGGCGGCGACGAAGGGCCCGACATAGGTACCGGTCGTGCGGTTGTAACGCAGCACGGTATGGCTCCATGCGCTGCTCACCAGCAGATCGCCCGTCGGCCCCGGCTGGAACGTGAGATCGGTCGGACGGTTCATCGGGCCGCCGCTCGCGAAGATCCCCATGAACGCACCGGTGCTGCCATCGAATCGAACGACCGTGTGGGTCAGGTGCGAGCAGACGTAGACGTTGCCGTCCGGCCCGATCGTGAGCCCGTAGGGGAAGACCAATGCCGCATTGGAGCTGGCGCCCAGGAACGTCCCCGTTCCGCTGTAGTGGAGGACCTCGTTCGTGTTGACGCTCGAGACCCAGAATGTGCCGTCGGGGCCGAAGGCGATGCCGCGAGGCCGGTCGAGTCCGCCGCCACCGCTGGGGATGAAGTCGTTGATGTACGCACCCGAGTTCCCGTCGTAGCGACGGATGGCGTCGGCCGGCACGTCGCCCACATAGAGGTTGCCGTCGGGCCCGAACGTCACGCCCCAGCAGGTCCCGAGCCCGCCCGAGTTGTTCGCGACGAAGAGGGATGTGGTCCCGAAGTCGTACCTCAGCACGCTGGCGGAGGCGCTGGATGCGAGGCTGAGCAGCGTGACGAGTGCGACGCGGGCGGCCTTCATGGAACCCTCCAGGGCGGCGCGCCCGTGCGCGGCGACGGAACGGGCGCGGTTCAGGGGACCGTGCTTGAAAGGATGTCCACCGTCAGCATCCGTCCCGAGCCCGAAGGAACTCAAGGGGTTTCCGGTCCCGACAGGGGCACGAAGGCACCACCGGACCGCGGGGCGTCAGAGCCGCTTGTAGTTCGGGCCGCCGCCGCCCTCGGGCGTCGTCCAGGTGATGATCTGGTAGGGGTCGGCGATGTCGCAGGTCTTGCAGTGCACGCAGTTCGAGGCGTTGATCTGGAGCTTGAGAGCTCCCTCTCGCGCCGGGTCGGGGACCATCTCGTAGACGCTCGCGGGGCAGAAGTGTTGGCAGGGGTTGCCGTACTCTTCGCGGCAGCGCGTGGCGCACACGCCCGTGTCGGCCACCAGCAGGTGCGCAGGCTGGTCCTCGTCGTGCATGGTGCCGGACAGGTAGACGTCGGCGAGCTTGTCGAACGTGAGCTTGCCGTCGGCCTTGAGCGCCGCCGGCTTGCCGTCCGGGTGCGCCTCGCGCAGCTTTCGCATGCGCTCGTGGCCGGCGTGGCCGCGCAGTCGGTCACCGAGCGGGTCCAGCCCGCCCATGAACATCTGGAAACCAGTGCGAGGGAGCGCCGTCCACAGCCCGCCCTCGAACGCCTGGTGGAAGTTGCGCATGCCGCGCAGCTCCGCGCCCGCCCATGACCCGGCCACCCTCCGCTCGTAGCCCGCGAGCCGCGCGGCCGAGAAGTCGCCCGCGAGCAGGCACTCGAACGCCTGCTCGGCGGCCAGCATCCCGCTCTTGATGGCGAGGTGGATGCCCTTGAGGCGTCCGCCGTTCAGGAACCCGCCCGTGTCGCCCGCGAGCAGGAGGCCGTCGGCGTGGAGCCGCGGCATCGCGTACCAGCCGCCCTCGGGGATGGCCTTGGCGCCGTAGCCCACGGGCCTGCCGCCCTCGAGCAGCGACGCGACGAGCGGATGGGTCTTGAACCGCTGGAGGTTCCCGTGCGGATCGCTCGTCGGGTCGGCGGCGTCGAGCCCGGTGACGAAGCCCACGTACCAGAGCGAGTCCGAGAGCCCGTAGACGAAGCCGCCGCCGAACGTCTCCGCGGGCAGCGGCCAGTTCATGGTGTGGATCACCCGGCCCTTCTGCGCCCGGCCGGCGGGGACCTCCCACAGCTCCTTGACGCCGGTCGCGTACACCTGCGGGTTGCGGCCCTCGGTGAGCCCCAGTGCGCGCTCCACCTGCTTGCCGACGGTGCCACGCGGGCCCTCGCACAGGACGGTGAGCTTCGCCACGCAGTCCGTGCCCGGCTGGTACGTGGGTTTCCGGTTCCCGTGACGATCCACGCCCTTGTCCCCGGTCCGCACCCCGCGCACGCGCGAGCCCTCGAGCAGCGGCGCCTGGGCGGGCGTCTCGGTGGCGATCAGCACGCCGCGCGACTCGGCCTGCGCCGCGAGCCACCGGCACAGTTCGCCCAGGCTGACGATCGCGTTGCCGTGGTTCTGGAGCGCCGGCGGCACGAACGGCAGCCGGAACGACGAGCGCTCGAACAGGATGTGGACGTCGTCGCCGGTGACCTCCGACTCGATCGGGCAGCCCATCGCGGCGTAGTCGGGGACCAGCTCGCGCAGCGCGCGCGGGTCCATGACCGCGCCCGAGATGCCGTGGGCGCCCACCTCGGCGGACTTCTCGAGAACGGCGATGCCCGGCTCGGGGAGCGGCGTCGCGCCCGCGGTCCCGTTGTGGCGCGCGACCAGGTCGGCGAGGTGGATCGCGCCCGCGAGACCGGCCGGGCCCGCGCCCACGAACTGCACGTCGAACTCGAGCGTCTCCCGCTCCACCCGACCTCCGGCTCAGCGCGTCCCGGCCGCGGACGCCTCGATGTGGGCCTGCGACTCGAGCCATCGTTCGCAGTCGATCGCGGCCATGCAGCCGCTGCCGGCCGCGGTCACCGCCTGGCGATAGACCGCGTCGTGCACGTCCCCGGCCGCGAACACGCCCGGGATGGACGTGCGCGAGGAGCCGGGCTCCACGCGCAGGTAACCCCTGGCGTCCAGGGGGAGCTGCCCTCCCAGGAATTCCGTGTTGGGCCTGTGCCCGATCGCCACGAACACGCCGTCGATGGCCATCTCGCTCATGGCCCCGGTCACGGTGTCGCGCAGCTTCACGCCGGTGACGCGGCGGTTCTCCTCGCCCAGGACTTCGGCGATCTCGGTGTTCCACACGAACCGGATGCGCGGGTTGGCCCGCGCACGCTCCTGCATGATCTTGCTGGCGCGGAGCGAGTCGCGGCGATGGACGACGATCACCTCGGGACAGAACCGGGTGAGGTAGTTGGCCTCCTCCATGGCGGTGTCCCCGCCGCCCACCACGATCACGCGCTTGTTCCTGAACAACGCGCCGTCGCAGGTCGCGCACGCGCTCACGCCGAAGCCCATGAAGCGCTGCTCGCTGGGGAGCCCCAGCAGCAGCGCGGACGCGCCGGTGGCGACGATGACGCTCTTCGCCTGGTGGGCCTGGCCGTCCGCCCACACCGTGAACGGGCGCTTCGAGAAGTCCACGCGGTCCACGAGCGTGTCCACGATCTCGGTGCCGAAGCGCGTGACCTGCTCGCGCATGAGGTCCATGAGCTCCGGCCCCATGATGCCCTTGGGGAAGCCGGGGTAGTTCTCGACGTCGGTGGTGATCGTGAGCTGGCCGCCCGGCTGGAGCCCGCTGAACAGCAGCGGCTTCAGGTTCGCGCGCGCCGTGTAGAGCGCCGCGGTGAAGCCCGCGGGGCCGGAGCCCAGGATGATCACTTCACGGATGTCGGACAGAGGTGCCTCCTCGCGGCCGGGTCATGACAGAACGACCGGGGCATCTTAGATGTTCCGACCGCCCCAAGGAATCACGCGCCCCAACGGTGCCGAGCGACGGCGACGGGGTCTCGCTCGAGGGGCGTCGCGAGCATCGGCGACAGGCCGGGCAGGAAGCCCGGCCCGAGCGTTCCCCTCGAGCGGGACCCCCTCGACGTCGCGGCGTGAGCCGGAGTCCGCACGAGCCTCACGCCCGAAGCGAGCGAGACAACGACTGTCGAGCCGCCTTGAGCGCCGGGAAGAAGCCTCCGATCACGCCGAGGATCACCGAGAACCCCAGCGCCTGGGCGAGGATCGCCGGCGTGACCCGGAATTGGAACGCCATCTCGGAGAACGACTGGAAATTCGTCGTGCTCGAGGTGACGCCGTTCATGGGCAGCGCCAGCAGGCAGCCCACGATCCCGCCGATGAGCGCCAGGATCATCGACTCCAGCACGAACGAGGTCATCACGGCGAACGGCCGGAACCCCAGCACGAGCAGGGTCGCGATCTCGCGGGTGCGCGCGCCGATGGTGGCGTACATCGTGTTCGCGGCGCCGAACACCGCGCCGATGGCCATGATGACGGTGATGAACGTGCCGATGCCCGTGATGAGCGCGGTGAACGTCCCGCTCTGGGCCAGATAGAACTCGCGCTCGCGCTGGACCTGCACCTGGAGCCGCGGGTCGGACTCCAGCTCCCGCTTGACCGCCGCGAACGCCGCCGGGTCCTTCATGCGGAACACGAAGGTCTGGAAGAACCCGGTGCGGTTGAGCGCCGGCATGAGCACGGCGGCGTCGCCCCAGATCTCGGACTCGAACGCCGAGCCGGAGGCGGTGAACTGGCCGACCACGGTGAAGTCGCGTTGCTCGAAACGCAGCTTGGCGCCCACGTTGCAGTTGGCGAACCGCCCGGCGATGCGCTTCGCGACGATGACCTCGTCCGTGCCCGGCGTGAACATGCGCCCGGCCACGATCGTCACGCCGCCCCGCAGATCGGCGGCGGCCAGGTCCACACCGCGCAGCATCACGTTGGAGGAGCCCTGCTGGCCGAGTCGAGGCTTGTTCACCACGATGACCAGCTCGGCGCTCGCGCGCGGCCGTCCGTCCGGGCCCGCCGCCACCGCGGGATGCGCCTTGAGGATGTTCACCTGCTCGAGCGTGATACCGCTCGAGATCTCGCTGTCGGCGCCCTTCCGGAGCAGGAGCGCGTTGTCCGGCGAACCGGTCGTGACGAGCGAGGCGCGGAAGCCGGCGGCGAGCGCCAGGGCGCCGATGTAGATGGCCACGGTGAGGCCGATGCCCAACGCCGTGGTGGCCGTGGACATGGGACGGGTGAGGACGCTCCGCAGGTTGTACGCGATCGGGATGGCCATGGGTTCTCCTACTCCACGCGCCGGAGCGCGTCCACGATTCGCAGGCGTGAGGCCTGGAGGGCGGGGGTGAGGCCGCTCACCGCGCCGATCACGACGGCGATCGCGACGCCGGTGAGGGCCGTCGCCCAGTAGACGGTCATGGGGGGCAGGAACCCGCCCGGGACCGCCGCCCCGTCCACGAGGAACTTGGCGCCGAGCGCGCCCAGGAGCCCGCCCCCCAGCGTGATGACGGCGGCCTCCAGCACGACCATGCCGAACACGGCGCCGTCGCTGAAGCCGAGCGTCTTCAGCACGCCGAACTCGCTGGTGCGCTCGCGGATCGAGGTCATCATCGTGTTGGCGGCGATGAGCAGGATGCTGAACACGATCGCCAGCCCGATCACCCTCAGCACGAACGGCACGTTGCCGTACATGCTCACGAACCCGGCCGAGAACGCCTGCTCGGTCTCGGTGAGCGTGGCGGGCGCCGCGTTCTCGAACTGCGAGTCCACGGCCGTGATCACCGCGCTCGCCTGCGACGGATCGGACAATTCGAGCACGTACGTGCCCACCGCCTCCTGGCCGCCCATGCCGCGCTCGCTCAGGTACCTGAAGTGGAAGAACATGATCTCCTCGCCGAACGACTTGTTCTTCGGCTTGTAGACCGCGCGGATCGTGAACGGCCAGGTTCCGGGGAAGATCGTGCCCGCGATGTTGATGGTCTGGCCCAGCTTCCAGCCCTTCTTGGTCATGAGCCGCTCGCCCAGCACGCAGGCGTTCCGCTCGAGGAAGTAGGCGGCGAGCTTGGGATCCGTGCCCTCCGGCACGGCCACCGGCGCCTGCGGCTCCGACGCCTGCACGATGTCGATGTCCTTCCCGTAGATCGCGAAGTAGGCATCGTCCACCGCGAACTGGGCGAAGAACCCGCGGGTGTCGGCGGGATCCTGGCCGCCGAACCAGTTCTGCACCGCCACGCGCTTCACGCCCGGCACGGCCTGGATGCGCTGGCGGTAGGCCATCGGGATCGACTGCACGAGCGAGATCTTGTTGCGAACGACGAGGCGCGACTCGCTGCCCACCTCGATGGATTCCTGCAGCGTGTCGAGGATGCCGCCGAGCGTGCAGTAGAGGAACAGCGCCACCGTCACGCTCGCCATGGTGAGGAACGTGCGCAGCTTGTTCCGGAACAGGTTCACGAGCACGAGCTTGAGCATGCGCGACCCTCTCAGTTGGACAGGACGCCCTTGTCGAGGTGGTAGCGGCGCGTGGCGCGCTCGGCCGCGTGCGGGTCGTGCGTCACCATGACGATGGTCTTCTTGAACTCCCGGTTGAGGCGCTCGATCAGCGTGAGCACCTCCTCGGCCGACTTGCGGTCGAGGTCGCCGGTGGGCTCGTCGGCGAGGAGCACCTTGGGGTCGGAGACGATGGCGCGCGCGATGGCCACCCGCTGCTCCTGCCCGCCCGAGAGCTGGCGCGGGTAGTGCCGGAGGCGATCGCCCAGGCCCACGAGCTGGAGCGCCGTGGTGGCGCGCTTGCGGCGCTCGGCGCCGCTCATCTTCACCAGCAGCAGCGGCAGCTCGACGTTCTCGAGCGCGGTGAGCACCGGGATCAGGTTGTAGAGCTGGAAGATGTAGCCGATCGAGGTGGCCCGCCAGCGCGCCAGCGCCGCCCCGTTCATGCGCGCGATGTTCGTGCCCGCCACCTCGACGTCGCCGGAGGTTGGCTGGTCCACGCCGCCGATGAGGTTCAGAAGCGTGGTCTTGCCCGAGCCCGACGGTCCCATGAGCGCGACGAATTCGCCGTCGGGGATGTCGAGCGACAGGCCGTCGAGGACGCGCACCTCCTCGGCGTCGCGGCGGTAGAGCTTGACCACGTTGCGGACTGCCACGGATGACATGCTCGGTCCTCCTCGATCCGGCTCAGCGCCCGGCGATCCTCACCTTGGCGCCGTCTTTCAATGTCGAGGGCGGATCGAGAACAAGCGTCTCGCCGCCGGAGAGCCCCTGCCTCACCTCGATCCGGTCGCCGCGCGCCGGGCCCACGTCCACCCACGCGCGCCGGACCGAACCATCCTCCACGACCCACACCTCGGAACGACCCTCGCGGGTCCGGATCGCGGCCGGCGGCACGAACACACGGCGCGGCGCGGCCTGCGCCTGCGCGCCGCGCGATTCGAACACGACCTTGGCGCCCATCTCGGGCAGGATGCGCGGATCGCGGTCGAGGATCGAGACCTTGACGAGCACGGTGGCCTTCTGGCGGTCCGCGGTCGGCACCACCTGGCGCACGCGTCCGGAGAACGAGGTGTCGGGGTAGGCGTCGAGCGTGATGCGCGCCTGCTGATCGTTGCGGATCTGGGCGATGTAGGCCTCGTTCACGTCCACCTCGACCTCGAGCGTCGTGAGGTCCGCCATGGTCACGATGGCGGTGCGCGTGAGGCCGCCGCCGGCCGACGACGGCGCCACGATCTCGCCCACCTCGGCGTCCTTCCGGAGCACCGTGCCGGTGAACGGCGCGCGCACCCTTGTGTTCTCGAGCGTGGCCTGCGACACGCCGACCTGGGCACGAGCCGCGTTGGCCTGCGCGGCCGTCACGTCGAGCTTGGTCTGGGCCGTCTCGAGGTCGGCGTCCGGCAGCAGGTTCTGCGTGCGCAGCGACTGCGCACGCTTCAGGTCGCGCTGGGCCTGCACCATCTGCGCCTCGAGCTGCGCCAGGTTGGCCTCGGCCGCCGTGAGCGCGGCCTCGAAGTCGGCGCTCTCGAGCCGCGCGATCACTTGGCCCGCGCGCACCACGGAGCCCTCCGTGACGCCGATCCAGGCGAGCCGCCCGAGGATCTTGCTCGAGACGCTGGCCTTGGTGCGCGCCACCACGTAGCCGTTGGCGCTGATCCCCACGCCGGTGGCGCTCCCACCGCCGGTCGCCTCGGCGGTGCCGACCGACACCGTGGGCGCGGCGGTCCCGCGCTGGAACGCCAGCACCGCGACCACCGCGCCGGCGAGCACCGCGACGGCGATGAGCGCGAGCACGGCGGGGTGTACCCCGCGCCGCGGCTCGGGGGCCGAGCGGTCGATGCGCAGCGAGGAGAGGTCGGGCTGCTGGTCCATGGACGAGGGCGTCCCTCGGAAGGCGGGCCGGACAGGAGTGCCGGAAGCGCGCGAGTCTCGGCCAGCCGGCGCGACGGGGTCAAGCTCCTGCGTGCGGCGACCCGTGCGGAGACGCCCGATCCATGTCGCCGGAAGTGCCATGCCGGCATGCTGCACGGCGCCGGGCGCGGCCCGAAGGTCTCGCGGACGACCGGCATGCGCGTGGCGACGGGTGGTCGCAACGGCGCGACGGTCGGACGTCCGGGGCCCGCGTGCACCCGCACGGAGGCGCTGCCGTGAACGCGCCAGGCCTGGCGATTCGAGCGCGGCCGGCTCGGGACCCACGCGTGTGGAACGACTTCCCGGCGGTGGCTATCATCCGGCCCGGCTGCCTTCTCCAGTGACGGCTCGCGGTCGGGGCAGGGTTTCCCCCGCCACTCATCGCCTGCCGGCCCCGAGGTCGAGTGACCGAACCGGACGAACTCCATCGGCTGCTGCTGTCCGTTTCCGAAGCCGCGAATGCTCGGCTCGACCTCGCCGGCGTGCTCGAAGCGGTGATGGAGCTGCTCGAGCCCCTCGTGCCCCTGGATGCGATGGCCGTGGCGCAGGTGGACGGCGACCGCATCCGGCCGCACGGCATCCACGTGCGGGGCCTCGAGCGCCGGGCGGGCGAGGCGCCGGCGGAGACCCTGGCTCGCGCGGGCGGTCTGCCCGCCTATGCGGCCCCGGCGATCGGGCAGGGATTCCTGCTCCGGAACACGGGCACCGCGCACGTCGGCCAGACGGGACGCGCGTACGTGTGCCAGGACGTCGAGGCCGAGCGCCGGTTCGCCGAGGACGAGCGGCTCCGGAGCTTCGGGTTCCGGGCCTACGTCCGCACCCCGCTGTTCGTGCGAGGCCGGCTGATCGGTTCGGTCGCGTTCGCGCGACGGACCACGATCCCATTCGGGAAGGAGGAGGTCCAGATCCTCGAAGAGGTCTCGAGACCCATCGCGAGCGCGGTCGCGAACTCGCTCGCCTATGAGCAGATCGCCGGGCTCAAGAACCAGCTGCAGGCGGAGAACGTCGCCCTCCGGGAGGAGATCGACGAACGATTCATGTTCGAGGAGATCGTCGGCTCCTCGCGCGCGCTGCGCCAGCTGATCGCGAGCATCGAGAAGGTCGCGCCGACAGACAGCACCGTTCTGATCACCGGCGAGACCGGGACCGGAAAGGAGCTGATCGCGCGCGCGATCCACCGCCGGTCGAAGCGGGCGACGCGCGCCATGATCGCGGTCAACAGCGCCGCCTTGCCCGCCGGCCTCGTGGCCTCGGAACTGTTCGGCCACGAGCGGGGAGCGTTCACGGGAGCCCTGCAGCAGCGGACCGGGCGCTTCGAGTTGGCCATGGGCGGCACGCTGTTCCTCGACGAGGTCGGCGACCTGCCGCCGGACGTCCAGGGCGCGCTGCTGCGGGTGCTGCAGCGAGGCGAGTTCGAACGCGTCGGCGGCACGCGCACGCTCACGACCGACGCCCGCCTCATCGCGGCCACCAACCGGGACCTCCAACGGGCGGTGGCCGGCGGCGGGTTCCGCAGCGATCTCTTCTACCGCCTGAACGTGTTCCCGATCGCGGTCCCGCCGCTGCGCGAGCGGCGCGAGGACATCCCGGTCCTGGTCGAGTACTTCGTGGGGCGCCACGCGAAGCGCCAGGGCAAGAAGTTCGAGCGGATCGACCGGCGCACCATGGACCTGCTCACCGGCTACGACTGGCCCGGCAACGTGCGTGAGCTGGAGAACGTGCTGGAGCGCTCCGTGATCCTGGCGGAGGGCGGGACCCTGCGGGTGGACGGCTCTGTGCTCGGCGCGGGCGCTCCTCCCGCGACACGCGAGTCCGGGGGCTCGACGCTGCGGGAGCAGGAGAAGCAGGCCATCGAGCAGGCCCTACGGGCCGCCCGCGGCCGCGTCGCCGGACCGGCCGGGGCCGCCGCGCGGCTCGGCATCCCGGCGACCACGCTCGAGTCGAAGATCAAGCGCCTGGGCATCGACAAGTTCAGGTTCCACGCCACCAGCTGAGGTCCCGGGTCGATCGCCCCGGGCGCGGTCCAGGCATCATCGTCCGCGGATCGGGAGCCTCCACAGGACACCCGCGCTCACGTCCGGCGTGGTGTCGCTGAGCCCGATCCCGAGCTGGACCCCCCACGAGCCCGCGCCCACGTTCCGCGACAGCTCTCCGCCGACCGTCACCGGCGGATCGTAGCCCGCCACGACCGACTGGCTGACGGATCCCGATACGCCGACCGCCCAGACCCGCATGACCCGCGCGATCCTGACGCTGGCCCCGAGGGGGTCCCGCAGCTCCAGCGTGGGCAGGTCGCCCAGGTACCAGTACGAGACGTCGACGGTGGCGATCGTGGCGTCACCGATCCGCTGGCCCAGCGACACGGCCCCTCCGACGTCCCACTCCCCGGTGCCGAACTGGTCGGTCGAGCTGACGGGCACCTTCACGGAGAAGCTGGCGCGAAGGTTGGTCCCGAAAGCGTCGAGCAGACGGAGCGAGGCCTGGAGGCTCGGGTCGCCGGCCGCGGCGCGGAGGCCTGTGATGTCGGCCGGGTCGACGTGGACACGCCCGCCCTGCCGGCCCGAGGTCAGTCCGCTGTCACGGACGGCGCCACTGCGGATGCCGCCGCCGCTCGGCACCCAGCCCCCACCGGAGGTCGAGACGAGCGTGGAGTTCTGGAGCCAGACCGGGAAGCTCGCTCGGAGCGAGAGCCACCCCGTCTCCAGGGCCACGCCGCTCACCAGCGACGCCGTGAGAGTGCGCTCGGTGAACACGTACTCGCCGGTGGCTGCCGACGCGCTGCCCTCGTAGTACAGCGCCAGCGCCGCCGCCGGCGACGCTGGCACCAGGCACAGGAGGCAGAGCAACCACCGCATCGTCATGCCCCCGCGAGCTTCCTCAGCATCTCGTGCGCTTCGTCCATCTCGCGCAGCATGGTGCGGAGCCGATCGTGGAACCGGTCCATGTCGCGCATCCGGTCGCGATCCCGCTGGATCGCCGGGTCTTGGCACAACTGCTCGGTCTTCCGGAGCATGAGCTGCAGCCGGTCGCCGGTCTCCTCCATGTGCCGTCCCATCTCCCGCAGGCCCTGCTCCGTGCCCTGCTTCTCCATCCACTGGTTCAACTCGCGCGCCCGGTTCTGGAGCTGGTCACACTGCTGCACCGAGTTCCGCATCCGCTCCATCCGTGCGTTCTGCTCCAGGAGCATCCGCTGGGCCTGCTGGCCCTGCTGCACCTGCTCGCCCTGGCGGGGCGGAGCGGATTTCGGCTGCTGTGCGCTCGCGACCACAGCGACGAACGCGATGGCGGCCGCCGTGATGATCGGGATCATCTTCATGGCCCGTCCTCCTTTCTCGGCTTCCGGCCTCCGCCACGCCTCGGTGGGGCCGAGGGGATCGCGGCATCGGTCACGCTCCTACGTCATCGCAGGAAGCGTGCCCGCCCGGGAGGCCCCGCGGATCCGGCGCCTCGCTGCTGGCGTGGTGGCTTTCCTGACGGAACGCATGCGCTCAAGTGACCACGGGGCATCGCGCAGCGGACCTGCGCACGCTCGGCGGACTCCGGCCGGAGCATCCGAGCGGGCGCGCCGGCCACTGCAGGCACTCACGAGTGGTCGTGATTCCGCGGCCGGTCGTACGTGCACGCCGGGCGTCGAGCTCGCGAACTCGCGGGGATCCCATCGGAGCGGTTCCGGCACGCATCGTGATGGGAGCCGGGCTGGATGCCGGTCGCGGAAGCGACATGCGCTGCGGAGGGCCTGGGCATGCTGAGGATCCGGTTGGACGCGGAGACCCGCACCCGGGTGAGCATGGTCGTCGAGGGTGACCTGCTCGACGACTCGCTCGCGGTGCTCCAGGCGGCGCTCGACAGGGAGCAGGCCCGAGGCAGGCACGTGCGGCTCGACCTCGGCGCCCTCCGCCTGGTGGGGCGTCGGGCGGTCGCGTACCTCCTCGCCACCACCGGGCCGCAGGTGGCGATCGAACGCTGCCCGGACTACCTGCGACGGTGGTTGGACTGCGAGCGCGCTGCCCGGCAGCAGGGCGGGTCTGCCGCTCTCTCGCCCTGCGAGGACGGCGACGATGCGGGTGCGCGACGTCCGCCGCGTTCACTACCGTTCGCCGATGAACCCGGCTAGACTCGCCCGCGCTTGCCGACCAGCGCCTGCATCCGGTGCCCCATCGGGCACTGGCGTCCCCTCCGGAGGTCCCCTCATGCCGTTCATCATCGCCGAGCCGTGCATCGGGGTGAAGGACAAGTCGTGCGTCGAGGTCTGCCCCGTCAATTGCATCTACGAGGGGGAGGACCAGTACTACATCCATCCCGACGAGTGCATCGACTGCCAGGCGTGCGAGGCCGCCTGCCCCGTGCAGGCCATCTTTCCGGACAACGCCGTGCCCGAGAAGTGGCAGACGTTCATCGAGAAGAACCGGAAGCACTTCGAGAACAAGTGAGCGGCGGACCCCGGAAGCCTCGCGAGGGCGGCGCGCGGCGCCGCCTTCCCGCTTTCGGTACGGGGGCGGGAGGCGCTCCATGACGGTCGGCGCGCTGCCCACGAGGGAGCACGCGATCGCGCTGCTCCATGAGTGGGTCGAGAACGTCAACCTGCGCAGGCACTGCTACGCGGTGGAGGCCGCCATGCGAGCCTACGCCGCGAAGTACGGCGAGGACGCCGAGCGCTGGGGGCTCACCGGGCTCATCCACGACTTCGACTGGGAGCGCCACCCCACCGCCGGGCTGCACCCGATGCAGGGAGTGGAGGTGCTGCGCGCCGCGGGCTGGCCGGAGGACATCTGCCGGGCCGTGCTCGGGCACGCGACCCACTCGGGCGTGCCGCGCGACACGCGGATGGCGCGCGCGCTGTTCGCGTGCGACGAGCTGGCCGGGTTCCTCGTGGCCTGCGCGCTGGTGACCCCGGAGAAGAAGCTCGTGTCGGTCGCCGCGGATTCGGTCCGGAAGAAGTTGAAGAGCGCCGGGTTCGCCCGGAACGTCAACCGCGACGATATCCTGAACGGCGCGGCGGAACTGGGCGTGGACCTCGACGAGCACATCGCGTTCGTCCGCGATGCGATGATTTCGATCGCGGGAGATCTGGGGCTGTGAGGGCGCGCCCGGCGCGCTGACACCGGTGCCGGAGCGCGGGTCCACGACCATGGCGGAGGACGGTCCCCGCCGCCCGCCGGGACAGGCCGGCGCGCGACTGCTGTCGCTCTGGCAGGGCTGCCGGCGGCTGCCGTTCGGGCGGACGATCTTCGGCGCGCTGTTCGCGCGGCAGGTGCCCTACAGCGGCAGCATCGGCGCCGCCGTGCTGGCGCTGGCTCCGGGTCATGCGAGGCTCGCGCTCCGCGACCGGCGCGCCGTGCGCAACCACCTGGGCTCGATCCACGCCGTGGCGCTCATCAACCTGGGCGAGCTGGCGAGCGGCCTCGCGATGACGGCGGCGATGCCGGCAGGCGTGCGCGGCATCGTGACCCGCATCGAGACGGAGTACCGGAAGAAGGCGCGCGGCACGCTCGTCGCCGAGAGCCGCGTCGAGTTCCCGGAGGTGTGCGGCGACACCGACCTCGACGTGCGCGCCGAGATCCGGGACACCGCGGGCGATGTGGTCGCGACGGTGCTGGTGAAGTGGCGGCTCGGGCTCGCCCGATGACGCTCGACACCCCGCTCGCGCGGCATGCGCGCATCGAGGTGCCGCTCATCGGCGGCGCCATGTACCCGTGCAGCAACGTGGAGCTGGTCGCGGCCATCTCGGACGCCGGCGGCATCGGCGTCGTCCAGCCCGTGACGTTCACGTTCGTGCACGGGCTGGAGTTCCGCGAGGGGCTCCGTCGCGTGCGCGCCCTCACGGCGAAGCCCATCGGGATGAACGCGCTCATCGAGAAGTCCTCGCGGCGCTACGTCGAGCGCATGAAGCGCTGGGTGGACGAAGCGCTGGAGGAGGGCGTGCGGTTCTTCGTCACGTCACTGGGCGACCCGCGCTGGGTGGTGGAGAAGGTGCACGCCGTGGGCGGCGTCGTCTACCACGACGTAACCGAGGCGAAGTGGGCGGCGAAGGCCCGCGATGGAGGCGCTGACGGGCTCATCGCGGTGAACCGGCGCGCGGGCGGTCACGCCGGCCCGCGCGATCCGAAGGCCCTGTTCGAGGAGCTGCTCCCGTTCGGCCTGCCGGTCGTGCGCGCGGGAGGCGTGGGAGACGCCGCGGGCTTCGTGGAGGCGCTGCGCACGGGCTACGCGGGTGTGCAGGCCGGCACGCGCTTCATCGCCACGCGCGAGTGCGACGCCAGCGAGGCCTACAAGGCCGCGATCGTAGCGGCCGGCGAGGACGACATCGTGCTTTCCGAGCGCATCACCGGCGTGCCGCTGGCGGTGCTCGACACCCCGGAGATCCGTCGCATGGGACTCCGCGCGAACGCGTTCGAGCGCTGGCTGCTCCGCAACCCGCGCACGAAGCACGCGATGCGCACGCTGTTCACCGTGCGCTCGGTGTTCCGCCTGCGCCGGGGCGCTCGCGACGAGGCGTCGCAGGTCTGGCAGGCGGGGAAGAGCGTGGCGGCGATCGAGGGCGTCGAACCCGCGGGCGAGATCGTGCGCGCATGGGCCGCTTCGGCGAGAGCGGCCGGACCCGGTGCCGGGAGCCCGGCGCGCGACGGCTGACCCGGACCGCCCGACCGCGGTGCGGCGGTCCGGCCGCGCGCGGTCCGGATCCCGAGCCTGGCCGGCGCAACCCCGCCGAAAACGCCGAGGGCGGCGTCCCTTGTGGACGCCGCCCATCGAGCGTGAGGTGGTACCTCGGACGTCAGGCCTTGCGGACGTTCGCCGCCTGCAGGCCCTTCGGCCCGCGGGTCACGTCGAACTCGAGCGACTCACCCTCGGCGAGCGTCCTGAAGCCATCGCCCTGGATGGCCGAGAAGTGCACGAACACGTCCTCGCCGCCGTCCGCCTGGGTGATGAAGCCGAAACCCTTCGCCTCGTTGAACCACTTCACGGTGCCACTGGCCACTTGGAACTCCTGTTGTATCCGGGTCCGAAGACCCGCACTTGCCGCGATCTCACGCCGCGGCGGCGTCCGGTCTCTGTGACCGTCTCCTCGGTCCATCCGGAACCGAAGCCCACAAAAAAAGCCGCCAGCGACGTCTCTGGCGGATCTGAACGTGGGCAGCTCATCCATGCACGACCGAAGACTGCCGCCAATATGGGGCAGACCCGTCCGACGCGCCAGTCAATTCCGTGTGTGGCGCGCGAAAAGGCCCCGGATATCGTGAAATCCCCAACGAAACCGCACTTCCTGGGGCTCCACTTCGGGGCTCACGTCGCTAGGCGAGCCTGGCCCGTGTCGGTCCAGGTGGGCAGCGGGTGCCGGAGCGTGCCGAGCGCGAAGCTGGCGGACAGGCCGCCCCCGAAGCCGAACAACCCGATCCTCCGCCCGACGGACAGCGCCGAGCCGCTGAGCGCCAGCGCCAGCGGGATGGAGGCGCTCGTGGTGTTGCCGTAGCGACCGCCCGCGTCCAGGACCTCGCCCCGGAACCCGCGCTTGCGCCACAGCTGGACGATGGAGGCGTTGAGCGTGAGGTTGGCCTCGTGCAGCGCGACCACGTCCAGGTCGCCCAGCGCCCAGCCGGCCTTCGCGAGCGCTGCGTCCACGGCCGGACCGCCGGTGAACGGGACCAGCGTGGTACGGACCGCGGACCCGTCCATGGCCAGACGGTTCCGGCCCGCCTCGAGCTCGAGCGAGGAGGGCCTCGGCTGGCGCGAGCCACCGCTGGGGGTGAGGATCAGGTCCGCCCGGCTCCCGTCGAGCCAGCTCCAGAACTGCAGGGGCGAGAACCAGTCCTCGGCCTCGGGCACCGCCACGCACAGCGCCGCGGTGCCCGCATCGCCGAGCACGGTGGCGAAGCTCCGGTCGCGCCAGTTGATGGTGGCGCTCATCCGGTCGGCGCCCACGAGCAGGATGCGGCTGGCCATTCCCGCGCGGATGAGCGAATAGGCCAGCACCAGCGTGGTCACCCAGCTGCTGCAGGCGAGCGAGACGTCGGCGCCCTTGACCTCGCGCGGCGTGGATCCGGACCAGACGGGGATGCCCAGTTCGTGCTGGAGGAGCGACGCGTCGGGGGGGCTGTAGAGGTAGGACGGCGTCACGCTCGCGACGAGGATGGCGTCCACGTCGGAGAGGCTCTCGCCCGAGCGCTCGAACAGCAGGCGGGCCGCGCGCGCGGCCAGGTCCACGGTGCCCTGGCCTTCGGCACAGAACCGGCGCTCGGTGAAACCAATGAAACGCCGCACCCAGCGGTCGCTGGTCTCGAACAGCTTCTCCTGCACGGGAGTGAGCTCGACACCGCCCTCGGCGCGCATGCGCATGCGCTCGAGCCGAAGGCGCGCCGCGACGCGGGAATTGCTCCAGACGTCCTCCGGCGCATGCGCCGCGATCCCCGCGATCCGCATGCCGGAGCGGCCACTGGTCACGCGTGCCTTCCGAGGTATTCGAACACCTCGTCACACTTGGCGGCGAGGATGAAGTCGTTCTGGTGGAGGCCCTCGATCTTGTGGGTCCAGGTCTCCACCATCACCCTGCCCCACGCGACGTGCAGGTCGGGGTGGTGCTGCTCGCGCTCGGCGAGCTCGCCCACCTTGACGGCGAAGTCCATCGCCTGCCGGAAATCCTTGAAACGGTATTCGCGCCGGATGCGACGGATGCCGCCCACCTCCACGACCTGCCACTCGGGCACCTGCGGCTTGAGCTCCGCGATCTCGGCGTCGGTCAGCGTGGGCACGCCGCCCCGGCACGGGACGCAGGTCGCCTGGGTGAGTCCGCTCATGTCGCGCCTCCTTCGATGTCCGCCGTGGCTCTCGGCTCGCAGAGCGTCACTCTAGCGCGGCCGCTCCGCGTCAGGCCACCCGGTTCCGGCTCGGCGGGCCCGCGTCCTGCCAGCCGAGAGGCGCGGCGGCACGGTCGCGCGCGCCCAGCGGCTCGGCGCGGTCCACGACCACGGTGAGCGCGCCCAGCGTCTCGTCCACGCGGCCCTCGGCGCGCACGACCTCGCCGCGCATGTGCGCGCCCCAGCGCCGGTAGCTGTCCGGGAACAGCACGCACTCCACGAGCCCGGCATGGTCGGCGAGCGTCGTGAACAGCACGATGCCCCCGGTCTTCGCCTCGACCCGCCGTGCGGCGCACGGGATGCCGCACACGCGCACGCGCCGGCCCGTGTGGCGCTCGAGGTCCGCGGCGCGCACGCAGCCGTCGAGCGCGTCCCGCGGAACGAGCACGTCCAGCGGGTGCGCCGAGAACCAGAGCCCGGTGGCGGCGAACTCGCCGCGGACGAGATCGGCGAGAGGCAGCTCGGGCAGCTCGGGCAGCGTGTCGCCGCCCGGCCGCGGCGCGCCGGCCGTGGGGGCGAGCGGCTCGCCATCCGGAAGCGCGAGGCCGCCGCGGCGCGGGTTCGTGGCGTGGCGCACGCGCGCCGGCACCGCATGCGCGAGCGACTCCAGCACGCGCGCCTCGAGCCGCATGGACGCGCGCGTGCGCGGGACCGGCGTCCCCGATGCGCCGGCGGCCCGCGTGCGTTCCGCGGCGGCGGCGTCCGCCGCATGCCCCGCGAGCCCGTCCAGCGCGCCCGCGAGGACGAGCGCGTCCAGCTCGGGCGGCGTGGGCCGCACGCGGTCGGCGAGGTCGGCGAGGCTCGCGAACGGCCGCGCGGCCACGATGCGCTCGCCCGTCGCCCGCGCGAGCCCGGCCACGCGGTGGAGTCCCACGCGCACCGGACGCGTGCTCCCGGGGCGGCCGTCGGCCGCGCCCGGCTCCAGCGTCGTGTCCCACGCCGACCGCTCCACGCACGGCGCGAGGAACGTGACCGGCGGGCGGTGAATCCCGCCGCGTCGCAGGTCCTCGACGTGCACCCACGTGGGATACATGCCGGCGTGGTGGTTGAGCACCCCCGCCGCCCACTCGGCCGGATGCCGGCAGCGGAGCGCGGCGCTCTGCCAGGCGAGCCGGCCGTAGCCGGCGGCGTGCGCCTTGCAGAACGCGTAGGCCGCGAACCGCGCCAGCTCGCGCCACACCGCGTGCGCGTCCGCCTCGGTGACGCCGGCGCGCACGGCCTGGGCCACGAAGCCGCGCTCGAGGAAGCGGAACTCCTCGTCGCTGCGCGAGGCGGCGATCGCCCGGCGCAGCGTCTCACCCTCGGCGAGCGGCAGCCCACACAGCGCCGAGGCCACGCGCATCACGTCCTCCTCGTACAGCAGGATGCCCTGCGTCTCGGCGAGCGTCGCGCGCAACCGCTCGTGCGGGAACGACACCGGCTCGAGCCCGCGCCGGCGGCGGCAGAACGCCTCCTTCATGCCCGACTCCGCGGGCCCCGGACGCACCAGCGCCACGGCGGCGACCGTGTCGTCGAGCGTGCTCGCCTCGAGCATGCGCAGCAGGTTGCGCATGGCGGGCGACTCGAGCTGGAAGCAGTTGAGCGTGTCGCCGGCGGCGATGGCGGCCGCCGCGACCGGGTCGTCGTCGGGGAACGCCTCCGGGTCGGGGGCGCCGCCCGCCAGGTTCACGCACTCGCCGATCGTGGTGATGGCGCGGTTGCCGAGCAGGTCCATCTTGACGAGCCCGACGGCCTCGACCGCGCGCATCTCGAACTGCGACACCACCACGCCCTTCGCGGCGCGCTCGAGCGGCAGGTAGTGCGTGAGCTCGCGGTCGGCGATCACGAGCCCGCCGCAGTGCACCGACAGGTGCCGGGGGGCGCCCGCCATGCGCGCGGCCAGCCGCAGCGCCTCGGCGATCCTCGGCTCGGAGAACTCGGGCCCGAAGTCGTGCGGACCCAGGCCGGGGCCGGCGCCCGGGCCGGCGCCGGCGGCGCGCGCCCGCTCGGTGGCGTCGTCGCCGCGCCCGCCGCGCACGTCCACACGGGCGGGAGGCACGCCCGGCGCGCCGGTCTCCAGCACCCGCTCGAGCGCCGACGCGTCCAGTTGCCGCGGCACGCGCCGCGCGAGCGCGTTCACGCGCGGGAGCGGCACGCCCAGCGCCTTCGCCGCCTCGCGGAACGCCGAGCGCGGGCCCAGCGTGGTGTGCGTGCTGATCATGGCGACGCGGTCGTGGCCGTAGGCCTCGTAGACGTGCGCGATGACCTCGTCGCGGCGCTTCCAGCACAGGTCCACGTCCAGGTCCGGGCAGTCGCGGCGCTGCGGGTGCAGGAAGCGCTCGAAGCAGAGCCCGTGGCGCACCGGGTCCACGCTCGTCACCCCCAGCACGTACGACACGATGGAGCTCGCGCCCGAGCCGCGGCCCACGGTGGGGATGCCGCGCCCGCGCGCGAAGCCCACGATGTCGGCGACCAGCAGGAAGTAGTCGGTGAAGCCCATGCGCTCGATGAGCGCGAGCTCGCTGTCGAGCCGCGCGCGCGCCTCGGTGCGGATGCGCGCGGGGGCGCGCACGACGGCGCCGTCCGCCCCGCGCGCCGGGCCCGCGGCGGGGTAGCGGCGGCGAAGCCCCTCGAGCGCCAGCCCGCGCAGCCGGGCGGCGCCGCTGACGCCGGGCGGGAGCGTGGCCCGCGGGAACACCGGCACGCCCATCTCCAGCTCCAGCCGGCAGCGCGCCGCGAGCGCGGCGTTGTTCTCGAGCAGGATCTCCGCCTGCTCGGACACGCCCGCGGCGCCGCACGTCGCACGCACGCGGCGCTCCCATTCGGCGGGTGCCGCGAGCCACGCCTCGCGCGCGCAGAACGCGACCGCCGGCATCCGCTCGAGCAGCTCGCCGGCCGCCGCCGTGACCGCGGCGCGATGCGTCTCGTGGTCACGCGGCTCCAGCATCCACACGTCGCCCGTGGCCACCGCCGGCACGCCCAGCTTCCAGCCCGCCGAGAGCCGCTCGCGCAGGCCCCGTCGTTCCGCCGCGATCCCGCGCACGCCCAGCCACAGACCACCCGCGCGCGGCAGTCCGGACGCCGACTCGTCCGCCGCGCTCACCGCCGGCGGCACGCCCGCGGCGAGCAGCGCCGCGGCCAGCGCCGGCGACTCCACGATCACGTGCAGCCCCGCGTGGTGCGCCGCCACGCGACGCACCAGGTCGAACGCGTCGTCCAGGTGCCGCGCCGTGAGCACCGCGCACAGGTTCGCCCAGCCGCGCCGGTCGAGCGGGACGAGCAGGGCCCGCGCCGGCGGACGCCCGCGCACGCCGTCCGCACGCGCCGGCCCGTGCAGCGCGGAGGGCGGCGCGGACACCTCCGCGCCCACGACCGGCGCCAGCCCCGCGCCCCTCGCCGCCTTCAGGAACCGGACCGCCAGGTACAGGTTGTCGCGATCCGTGAGCCCGAGCGCCGCGTACCCGAGCTCCGCCGCGCGCTCGCACAGCGCTTCGGGAGAAGCGACGCCGGCGAGGAGCGAGCCGTGCGACCGGACGCGGATGGGAGTGAAAGGAGACATGTGCACGTGCCGGAACGCAGGAGGGCCGGGGGGAGGGGCATCTCGGATGAGGGCAGTCGCGAGCAGGCCGAAGGCAGGGATGCCGGAGGCCGTCAGCGAGCGTCAGGGAGGGCCGGGCAGGAAGCCCGGCCCGAGCGTTGCCCTCATCCGAGATGCCCCTCCCCCCGGCCCGGCGCCACGTTCAAGCCCCCGGACTCAGGTCTTCAGCTTGAAGTGCGGATTCTCGATGAGCCCGATCGCGCTGCCGTAGGGGTCCGCGACCACGCCCACGCGGATGCCGTCGCCCACGTCCTTGATCGCATCCAGCGGCCTGGCGCCCGCGGCGATCACGCGCTTCCACGCCGCGTCCGCGCTCTCCACGCCCCAGTAGGCGATCGCGCCGCGGTTCCCCGGCTGGTGGAGCGGCGCTTCGCCCGGCACCAGCCCCAGCTCGTAGCCCGCGACGCTGAAGCCCACGTAGAACGGCTGGTCGAAGTAGGGCTCCACGCCGAACGCTTGCGCGTACCACTGCTTGCCGGCGGCGATGTCGGTCACGGGATAGACGACGGTCATGAGGGCCTTGGAGAGCGGGGGCATGGCGGGCCTTTCGGGGTCGGGGTGGGACTACTTCGTGAGCGACGGCGTGCGCAGGACGAAACCATACCGGTCCTCGCCCACGCGACCCCTGAGGTTCAGGGCCCGGCCCGACACGACGGCGCCATGCCCGTAGCTCCCGCGCACGCGGTCGAGCGCCTCGCACAGCGCCGCGCGCCGGCCGGCCTCGCGTTCGTCGAACAGCGCGCCCTGCTCGGCCGCGTCGCGCGCGAAGTTGGAGAGCGTGACGCCGATCGCGTGCAGCGACACGCGCCGCGTGCAGAGCCGCTCGTGGAGGGCGAGCGCCAGCGCCATCACCACCGGGTCCACCGCGGAGGGCTGGCGCAGCGAGCGCGCCTGGTCCGCCGACTCGCCGTCGCTGTAGCGGAGCCGCACGCTCACCGTGCGTGCGGTGAGCGACAGCTCGCGCGCGGCGCGGCAGGCGCGGCCCACGAGGTACTCGAGCAGCCCCAGGATCTCGCGCGGGTCGGCCGTGTCCTGGTGGAACGACGTCTCGCGCGAGAGCGAGAGCGGGATCTCGCGCGAGACGACCGGCGCCGTGTCACGCCCGCGGCAGCGTTCGAAGAGCAGCCGCCCGGGCGCGCCGAACAGCGCCTCGAGCGCGCCCACCGGCAGCACGCGCAGCTCGCCGATGGTGCGGATGTTCATGCCGCGGAGCGTGCGCGCGTGCGCGTGGCCCACGCCCGCGAGCTGCTCGACGGGCCGGCCCGTGAGGAACGCCTCGGCCTCGTCGGCATGGAGGCGGGCGAGCCCGTCGGGCTTGGTGGTCTTGCCCACGAGCTTCGCGAGCATGCGGTTGGGCCCGATGCCGCAGGTCACCGTGAGCCCGGTGTCGTCGAGGATCGCGCGCTTCAGGCCCGCCGCCGCGCGCGTGAAATCGCCGTGCACGCGCTCGGTGCCGGTGAGCTCGAGATAGGCCTCGTCCAGGTAGGTCTCCACGTCCGGCGACAGTTCGCGGCAGCGCTCGAACACGCGCTCGGCGTAGCAGCGGTAGACCTGCGCATGGCCCTCGAGGATGACCGCCTTCGGGCACAGCCGCTTCGCCTCGGAGAGCGGCATGCCGGCCTTCAGGCCGAACCGCCGCGCCTCGTACGAGCACGACGCGATGACGCCCGCGCCGACGATGACCGGCTTCCCGCGGAGCCGCGGGTCGCGCTGCTGCTCGATCGCCGCGAAGAACGCGTCGATGTCCACATGGAGCACGGTGCGGGAGGGGGCGGGCATCGAGCGCCTTTCGGAGACGATCGGGATCAGCGGGGCGGGGGGACCCGGCGCTCCGGTCCGGGCGCGCCGGGACGCACGCGGCCGGGGACATTCCCCGGGCGGCCCGCGCCGGCGGGCCCGACCATCCCCGCGATGTCGGCGCCGGACACGGGACCGCCCGGAAGTTCGTGTGCGCGGGATGCGCGGCGCGCCCGTGCAGCGGTGCGCCCGCGACCCCCGCGAGTCCTTCGAATGGACGTCCCCCCTCGTTCCACCGCGGCGCGCGACCCGGCCTCCACGGGTGCCGTGTGGTTCGGGACCGGGCGGGTCCGCGCCTCGTGCGACGTGCCCGGCGCCGCGGCGGAGCGAGAGGGTGCGTTGCGCATGGTCCGGCTCCTCGTGTCGCCGGGTCCGTGGCGTCCACCCGTCCCGGGACGTGTGCCGTCACGGCCCAGCCGGTCCTTTCGGCGCCGCAGGCATCCGCGCTGGCGCGGATGGCGCCGTGACCCGCTCAGCCTTCCAGCGTGACCGTGTCCAGCCACCACAACAGGTCCCCGCCCTGGAGCTGCAGCTGGTAGACGTCGCCGTTCTCGTCGGTGACCGAGAAGTAGAAGCGCGGGTGCTTCCCGGCGCGGTCCACCCAATGGGCGTTGACGCGGGCGACGCGGTGCTCGCGCCCCCGGCGCCGGAACGCCAGCGGGGTGACCCGGCCGCCGTGGAAGTCGGCGCGCACGGACACGGCTTCGTCGATGGCTTCGCTGCGCATCCTCGGGATCGGCTTCGGGACCTGGCACGTCGTGCGCCCGGCACGTGCGGGACGAGGGGTCGGGCGGGCCGCCTTCCCGGCGACGCCCGCCGCGGCCGACGGCCGCCATCCAAGCGCAGGGCGACCTTACTGCACAGATGTGCAGTCGCGCAAGGGGGAAATGCCGGCGGGCTGCGGGATCCGGGCGCTCCGGCCACGGTCGGGGGCGGAAGCGCGGGCGGCAGGGGAGAAGCTCGGCGCCCTCTACCCCCAGCGGAACCCCTCCCGCGACAACGGCAGCTCGCGCACGCGCCGGCCGCTCGCGGCGAAGACGGCGTTGCAGAGCGCGGGGATCACGGGCGGGAGCGCGGGCTCGCCGAGGCCGGTGGGCGGGTTGTCGCTGGCCACGAAGTGCACGTCCACGGGCGGCGCCTGAGTGTGCCGGAGCAGCGCGTAGTCGTGGAAGTTGGACTGCATGGTGCGGCCGCGGTCGAGCGTGATCTCCTGCGCCATGGCCTGGCCCAGCCCGTCCAGCACGGCGCCCTGGGCCTGATGCTCCGCGTTCAGGGGGTTGACGATCGGGCTGCCGATGTCGCCCACCACCCACACCTTCTCCACCTTCACGGCGTCGCCGGCCACGCGCGCCTCGACCACCTCGGCGAAATAGCCCTGATGGCTGTAGTGGAACGCCACGCCCATGCCGCTCCCCGCGGGCAGCCGGCGCGTCCCCCATCCGGAGCGCAGCGCGACCGTCTCGAGCACCGTGGCCATCCGCTCCGCGTCGTAGCGGCCGCGGCCGTCGGGCTCGGTCACGACGCGCCGGTCGCCGAGCAGCAGGAGGCGGAATCGCACCGGGTCCACGCCCGCGGAGAGCGCCAGCTCGTCGATGAACGAGTGGAACACGAACGCGAGCGCGTTGCTGCCGGGCGCCCGCAGCGCGCCGGTGGGGAAGAGCGGCGGCAGGACCGAGGCTCCCAGCTCGAAGTTCGACACGAACCGGGCCGGGAACTCGAACGGCGCGATGCCGGCCGACGGCGCGAAGCTCTCGCCCTCGCCGAACGAGATGAAGTGGTCGCGCCACGCCACGACCCTGCCGTCCCGGTCGGTGCCGGCCTCCAGGTGGTGCCAGCCGGCGGGGCGGTAGAAGTCGTGCCGCATGTCGTCCTCTCGCGTCCAGAGGAGCTGCACGGGTGCTCCCGCCTCGCGCGCGATCCAGGCCGACTCGACGAGGTAGTCGTTCGAGAGCCGCCGCCCGTAGCCGCCGCCCGCGCGCACCATGTGGATGGTGACGTCCGCGGGCTGAACGCCCAGCGTCTGCGCCACCAGCTCGCGGCCGCGCGCCGGCGTCTGCGTGGTGGACCAGAGCTCGACCCTGCCGCCGTCCACGCGCGCGGTGCAGTTCTGCGGCTCGAGCGTGGCGTGCGACAGGAACGGGTAGGCGTACGTGGCCTTCACGGTCTTGAACGCGAGCGCCATCACCGCCGCCGCGTCGCCGTCCTTCCGCAGCACGCGCGCGGGCGGCTGGCCGGCCATCTCCGCCGCGCGCCGGGCCAGCGCCGCGCTCGACCACCCGGCGGCCGCACCCTCGTTCCACCGCACGGCCAGCTTGGCGCGCGCCTGGTTCGCGGCCCACCAGCTGTCGGCCACGATCGCCACGCCGCCGAGGAGCCCGTCGAGCGCGGTGCCGCCCTCCACCACGAACGCCTTGCGCACGCCGGGCTCGGCGCGGATGTCGTCCAGGTTCGCCGACGCCACCTTGCCGCCGAACACGGGGCACTTCTCGAACACCGCGTACAGCATGCCGGGCACCTTCACGTCGACGCCGTAGAGCGGTTTCCCCGTGACGATCGCGGGCGTATCCACGCCGCGCACGGGCTTGCCGATGAGCGTGCGGTCCTTCGCGTCCTGGAGCGCGACGGACTTGAGATCGGGCGCGGGCAGCGTCGCGGCCTTCGCGGCGAGCCTGCCGTAGCCGAGCTTCCGCCCGGAGGGCTCGTGGCGCACGACGCCCGCGCCGGCACGGCATTCCGTCGCGGGCACGCGCCACGCGGCGGCGGCCGCGGCGACCAGCAACTGCCGGCCGGCCGCGCCCACGCGGCGCATCGCGTCCCATTCGTTCGGGGTGGCGCGGCTGCCGCCCGCGAACTGCTCGCCGTACCTCGCGGGATCGCTCGCCGCCTGCTCGATGCGCACGTCCTTCCAGTCGGCCCCCAGCTCGTCGGCGATGATCATGGGGAGCATCGTCTTCACGCCCTGGCCGATCTCGGGGTTCTTGGCCACGATCGTGATGGCGCCGTCGGGTGCGATGCGGATGAACGCGCCGAGCGCGGCGGCCTCGGCCTCGGCGGCGGTCGCGCCGGCGAACGGGTCGAGCACGGGCGCGAGCAGCAGGCCGCCGCCCGCGAGCGCGGTGACCTTGAGGAACGCGCGCCGGTCGAGTGCGGGCGCCGCCGCCGCGCCCGGCGAATCGGAAGCCCCGCGCGGGCGCACGGGCCGGTTCGAGTCGCCCACGGTCTGGCGCCCCACGGCCGCCTACCTCCCGCTTCCGCCGGGCACGGCCTCGCTCGGCGCGCGCCTGGCTCCGCCCGCGGCGAGCTCGGCGGCCCGCAGCACGCCGGCGCGGATGCGGAGGTACGTGGCGCATCGGCACAGGTTGTCGTTCATCGCCGCGTCGATGTCGGCGGGCGCCGGGCGCGGGCGCCTCGCGAGCAGCGCCGCGGCCGCCATGATCTGGCCCGCCTGGCAGTAGCCGCACTGCGGCACGTCCAGCTCGCGCCACGCCCGCTGCACGGGATGCGAGCCGTCGCGCGACAGCCCCTCGATGGTGGTGATGGCGGCGCGACCCACGGCGGAGGCGGGCAGCTGGCACGCGCGCACCGGCTCGCCGTCCATGTGCACGGTGCAGGCGCCGCACACTCCGACGCCGCAGCCGTACTTGGTGCCCGGCAGGTCCAGGACGTCCCGCAGCACCCACAGGAGCGGCATCCCGGGCGGGACGTCCACGGTGACCGACTTCCCGTTCACGTTGAGCGCCTGCTTCATGGATCCGGCCCTCCCGGGTTCGCGGGTCCCGCGGTTCGACGCCACTGGCACACGGCCATGCCGCCGTGGATAATCCGTCCTTCGTCCCATGGGAGGGAAGTGATTTTGCGTTCGAACCCGGTCAGCAGGGCCCGGCCGCTCGTGCTGTGCATCGCGCTCGTCGCGGGACTCGCCGCCTTCGTCCGTGCCCAGGCGCCCGCCGGCGCCCCGAAGACCACCGAGCTGGGCCGCGGTCCCGTGATCGTGTTCGTGCACGGCCTGGGCGCCAGCCGCAGCGACTGGATGCCGACCGCGCGCAGGCTGATCGGCAGGCACCGCGTGGTGATGGCGGACCTGCCGGGCCACGGCGACACGCCGCTGCCGGACCCGTTCTCGTTCTCCGCGGTGGGCGAGGCGCTCGACCAGGTGCTGGCCCGCCAGAACCCGGACAGCACCATCGTGGTCGCGCACCAGATGGGAGGCCGCGCGGCGCTGGCGGCGCTGGCCGCGCATCCCGGTCGCGCGAGGGGGCTCATGCTGCTCGACACCCCGGTGGGCATCCCGGCGCAGATCGACGACCAGCAGAAGAAGCAGTTCCTCGAGTTCATGGACGCCCAGTTCGAGGCCGTCTCCAGGATGATGTTCTCGAACCTCGGCCGCGACACCACGCAGAGCGCCGCGATCTACGCCATGTTCAGCCAGACGCCGCCGGCCACGGTGAAGGCGTTCATCCGTGAGGGCTTCTACAGCGACGGCAACAAGGACGCGCGCGCGCTCAAGATCCCGGTCCAGATGCTGGCCACGAGCCGCGTCTGGAAGCCGGACCAGACGCCCGGCGGCGTGCTCAAGCTGCTCGGCTGGGAGGACACCACGCTGGCCGTACGCCGCCTGCCGGAGTCCGGCTACTGGGCGATGAAGGACCAGCCCGACACGCTCGCGGCCTGGATCGGCGAGTTCGCCGCGGCGAGGATCGCCGCGGCCAAGAAGTAGCGCCGGCCGAGCCGCGCCGGCCCGGACGAGAGGAGGTCCCATGGTCAGGATCCTCAGAAGCATCGGTGCCGTGGTCGCGGGTTTCCTCGTCGCGGGCGTCGTCATGATGATCGTCGAGAGCATCAACGGGCGGGTTCTGCACCCCGAGCTCGGGAAGCTCGCCCAGGGGATGACGGACCGCGAGGCGATCCGCGAGCTGCTGGCCACGGCGCCGGTGACGGCGTTCCTGGTGGTGCTCCTCGGCTGGATCCTCGGGTCGCTCGCGGGCGGCTGGGTCACGGCGCGTCTCGCGGCGCGCGCGACCGTGGGGCACGCGCTCTTGCTCGGCGGCCTCCTCACGATCGCCGGGATCGCGAACAACCTGATGATCCCGCCGCCCGCCTGGTTCTGGGTCGTGAGCCTTCCCGTGTTCGTGCCGGCCGCGTGCGCCGGCGCGCGCCTCGCGCCGAGAAGGTGAACCGGCGCGAGGCGCCGGCCGCTTTCGCCCCGAAGTCGTCCCTCGCGAGCGCCGAAACCCCGCATGGAGCCCGTCGCTTGACCGCTCGCGCGGACACCGGTCACAATTCGCTGCCTCCGATGACCCACCTCGTCCAACGTCTCGCCAGCTCGATCTGGCTCCTGGCGGCCTCGCTGCTGCCGGGGCCGGGCTGGGCGCTGTGCGTGAGTGCGAACGGTCACGTGGCGCTCGAGGCCACCGCGGTCACGGCGCCGCTCCACGCGACCGCCCCCGCGGAGGGCACCTGCGAGAGCGAGTGTCCGCCCGAGGAGTGCGGCTCGTGCCATGACGTGTCGCTCTCGGACCCCGACCGTGTCTGCCCGCGTCGCGATGCGGGCGCGATGGATCACGACTTCGTGCCCAGGTGCATCGAACACCTGTCCGCACCGGAGGCCGGCGCGCGGATCGTCCATCCGCAGGCGGCCGCCGACGGACCGCGCCGCGTCGAGACCCGAAGCCCCGTCCTGCGCTGCTGATCGCCTCCTGCCGGTGAGCTGACCCCGCGTGCGCGCGCGACGCGCCGCGCTCCGTTCCAGCCCACGCCCAGGAGGTTCCCGTTGTTCCCCGCACGTTTCCCCCGGGGGCGGCTCCCCGGTGTTCCCTGCCTGCTCGCCGTGCTCGCCTGCGCGTGGCCCGGATCCGTTCCCGCGCGCGCGGCCGGGACGCTCACGCTCGACGAGGCGCTCCGCCGCACCCGCGCATCGCATCCGGCGCTGCTCGCCGCACGACACGAGGCCGGCGCGGCGCGGTCGCTCGAGCGCGACGCGCGCCGGTTCCCCGAGCCGCGCCTGGTCGCCGCGCTCGAGAACCTCGGCGGCGGCCTGGGCTCCGACCGCGCCGAGGCGACGCTCACGCTGGAGCAGACGCTCGAGCTGGGCGGCGACCGCGGCGCTCGCCGCGCCGAGGCACGGGCGGCGGTGCTGCTCGCCGAGGCCCTGCGCGACCAGGTCCTCGACGAGGCCGAGGCCGCGACGGTCGAGCACTTCTGCGCCGCCTGGCTGGCCCAGGAACGCGCCGCCCGGCTGTCCGAGGCGGTTCGCGACGCCGGGGTCGCGGTCGCGGCCTCGGCCGAGCGGCTGCGCGCGGGCGCGGCGCCGGCGCACGAGGAGCTGCGCGCGCGGGCCGACCGCACCATGCGCGAGGTCGAGCTGCGGCAGACCGAGCGCGACCTGGCCGTGGCGCGCGGCTCGCTCGCGCGACAGTGGGGCGGCGCGCCCGAGGAGGCCGGCAGGCTGGAGCTGCCGGAGCTCGACGACGTCCGGCCGCCGGCCTGGGATTCGGTGGCAGCACGGCTCGAGGTGCAGCCGGCCGTTCGCCGCCAGGCAGCCGAACGCCTGCACGCCGAAGCCGCCGTGCGCGGTGCCGGCGCGCGGCGCGTGCCCGACGTGACGCTCGCGGCGGGGGCGCGGCACCTGGCGGACGTGCCGGGGACCGGCTGGGTGGCGACGCTGTCGCTGCCGCTGCCGATGCCGGGGGCGGGCCGCGGCGCGCATGCCGCGGCGCTCGCCGCGCGCGCGGCGGCGGTCGCGCGCGCGGATGCCGCGGGTGCAGGCACGCTGAACGCGGCGCGCGGCGCGCACGAGCGGCTCGCCGCCGCCCTCGCGTCGCGTCGCGAGCTGCGCGAACAGGCGCTCCCCGCGGCCACGGCGGCGCTGCGCGAGATCGCGGCGGGCTTCCGCGCGGGCCGGTTCGCCTACCACGAGGTCCAGTCCGGACAGCGCGGAGTGCTCGAGGCGCGACTGCGGGAGCTGGAGCTCACCGCGGAGGCGTGGCGGGCCCGGCTCGAGCTGGAGCGCTGGCTCACGCCACCGCCCGCTCGCACCGGCTTCGACGCGGGGGACGTGCGATGAGCGCGCCCATCCGGACGCCCGCGCCGGGCAGGCGGCCGCCACGCCGGCGGGACACGGGCCGCACGGCTCTCGCGCTCGCGGTCCTGGCCCTCGCCGCGGGCTGCTCCCGCACGCCCCCTGCGGCCGGGGACGGGCACGATTCCGCGAGCCCGGATCCGCACGTCGCACGCGGGCCGCACGGCGGGCGGATGTTCGAGGCGGAAGGCCTCCGGCTCGAGCTCCGCATCCACGAGGAAGGGGCGCCGCCGGAGTTCCGCGCCCACCTCACCGACGATCGCGGCCGGGTGATCGACCCCGCCGGAGCCGTGCTCTCGGTGGCGCTCGACCGCTTCGGGGGGCGCCGTGACAGCCTGCGCTTCCGCGCCGAGCCGGGATCCTGGAAGAGCCTCGGCACCGTGGACGAGCCGCACTCGTTCGTCGCGCGCGTCCACCTGGACCGCCACGGGAAGCGGCACACCTGGTCCTACGAGCAGCTCGAGGGCCGGGTCGAGCTCTCGCCCGATGCGATCGCCGCGGGAGGCATCGAGACCGAGCTGGCGGGGCCACGGCCGATCGAGGTGAGGATCGAGGCCCCGGGCGAGATCCGGCTGAACGCCGACCGCGTCGTCCAGGTGCGGCCACGCTTCGCCGGCGTCATCCGCGAGCTGCCGAGGGGGCTCGGCGACCGTGTCCGCACCGGAGACGTGCTGGCCGTCGTCCACAGCAACGAGAGCCTCGCCGACTACGAGATCGTGGCGCCAATGGAGGGCACGCTGGTCTCGCGGCATGCCGCCGTGGGCCAGGCGGTGGAGCCCTCCGACATCCTGTTCACGCTCGCCGACCTCGCATCCGTGTGGGCGGACTTCCCGCTCTATCCGCAGTTCGCCACGCGGGTCCGCATCGGACAGCCGGTGCGCGTCCGGAGCCAGGGCGCCGACCCGCTCACCTCGGAGGCCCTGGTGCGGTACGTGGGCCCGCTGCTCGAGCAGGACACCCGCATCTCGTACGGGCGCGCCTCGATCCCCAATGGCTCCGGCCGCTGGACACCAGGGCTGTTCGTGACGGCCGCCATCACGGTCGAGCAGGCACGGGTCGCCGTCGCGGTTCGCGAGGAGGCGGTTCTGCGCTACTCATTCGGCCCCGCCGTGTTCCGTGCCGACGGAACCCGGTTCGAGTTGCAGCCGATCGAGACCGGCCGCAGCGACGGCGAGTGGACGGAGGTCGTGCGCGGTCTCGAGGCGGGCGCGCGATACGTCACTCGGAACGCGTTCCTGCTCAAGGCGGAGCTCGGCAAGTCGGATGCGACCCATGATCATCGAGCGCGTCCTCCGCTTCGCGATCCTGCAGCGCTGGACGGTCGTCCTCGCCGCCGTGGGCATCGCGCTCGTCGGGTCCTGCCAGCTCGCCCGGCTTCCCATCGACGCGGTGCCCGACATCACGACCGTCCAGGTCCAGATCAACACGACGGTCGAGGGGATGTCCCCGATCGAGGTGGAGCGCCGCATCACGTTCACGATCGAGACCGCGATGGCGGGACTTCCCGCGCTGAGCGAGACGCGGTCGCTCTCCCGCTACGGGCTCTCGCAGGTGACCGTGGTGTTCCGGGACGGGACCGACATCTACTTCGCGCGACAGCTCGTGAACGAGCGGCTCCAGGAAGCGCGGGCCACGCTCCCCGACGAGGCGAGCCCGAGCATGGGGCCGATCGCCACCGGGCTGGGCGAGATCTTCATGTGGACGGTGGAGGCGGAGCCCGGAGCCCGGCACGCCGACGGTCGCGAGATCACCGCGACTGATCTGCGGGAGGTCCAGGACTGGGTCGTCAGGCCGCAGCTCCGGACGGTCGAGGGCGTCACCGACGTGAACACGATCGGCGGCTACCGACGGCAGTACCACGTCACCCCGGACCCGACGCGGCTGATCGCGCTGGGGCTCACGCTGCGGGATGTCGAGCTGGCGCTCGCCCTCAACAACAGCAACGCCGGGGGCGGCTACATCGCGCACAAGGGCGAGCAGTACCTGGTGACCGCGACCGGGCGCATCGCGAACCCCTCGGAGATCGGGCGGGTCGTCGTCGCGACGCGCAACGGGATGCCCATCCACGTGGACGACGTGGCGCAGATCGGCGAGGGGCGGGAGCTCCGCACCGGCGCCGCCACCGAGAACGGGCGCGAGGTCGTGCTCGGCACGGCCTTCATGCTCGTGGGGGAGAACAGCCGCACCGTCGCGCAGCGCCTGGCGCGGCGCCTGGCGGAGATCGATCGCACGCTCCCGGAGGGGATCACCGCGCGCGTGATCTACGACCGCACGAAGCTCGTGGACGCCACGCTCCACACTGTCCGCACCAACCTGCTGGAGGGCGCCGCGCTCGTGATCGCGGTGCTGTTCCTGCTGCTCGGGAACCTCACGGGGGCGGTGATCGTGGCGTGCATCATCCCGCTCTCGATGCTGTTCGCGGCCTCCGGCATGGTCGCCGGGCGGATCAGCGCGAACCTCCTGAGTCTCGGCGCGATCGACTTCGGCATCATCGTGGACGGCGCGGTGGTCATGGTGGAGAACATCCTGCGACGACTCGCCATCCGTCAGCACGAGCGGGGCCGGACGCTCACGCTCCAGGAGCGGCTGCACGAGTGTCTGGCGAGCGGAGTCGAGGTCGGCCGCCCGACCCTGTTCGCGGTGGCCATCATCATGATCGTGTACCTCCCCGTCCTCACGCTCAGCGGGATCGAGGGGAAGATGTTCCGCCCCATGGCGCAGGTCGTGCTGCTGGCGCTCGGCGGCGCGCTCCTGCTCTCGTTCACGCTGGTGCCGGCGCTCGCGGCGCTGCTTCTGCGCGGGCGTGTCTCGGAGCGGGAGAGCCTCGCGGTCCGCTGGTCGCGCTCGGCCTACCTGCCGGCGCTCCGCTGGGCGCTTGCCCGGCGCATGCCCGTGCTCGCGGGCGCGACGCTCCTCGTGGTCGTGTGCGGGCTCCTCGCGTCGCGAATGGGCAGCGAGTTCGTGCCAACGCTCGACGAGCGGGACATCGCCATCCACGCCCTGCGGATCCCGGGAACCAGCCTCGAGCAGGCCGTGGCGATGCAGGGGAGCGTCGAGCAGGCGCTGGGCGCGTTCCCGGAGGTCGAGCGGGTGTTCTCCAAGATCGGCACCGCCGAGATCGCCAACGACCCGATGCCGCCGAGCGTTTCGGACGTGTTCGTGATGCTC
>CAZSQX010000023.1:0-54639 GCA_964609125.1 uncultured bacterium | reverse complement strand
TAACGTAAATTGGACAGTTCACGGTAAGCGAATATGCTGCGGCAGCTCGCCCTGATAGTGCAGGCGGCGGCCTCGCCCTTCCCAGCATGCTCCACGCAGCTCCTGCGGTGTAGTGGGTTACGCCGCGAGAAACCGCCCGTGTAGTCCGCACGGCTGGCCATCGCTCACGCGCCTCCGTCCAGCGGGCTCCTCACGCCCCTGCTGCCGCGGTTGAGGACGTGCGTGTAGATCATCGTGGTGCTCACGTCGCGGTGGCCGAGCAGTTCCTGGATCGTGCGGATGTCGTAGCCGTTCTCCAGCAGGTGGGTCGCGAACGAGTGCCGCAGGGTGTGGCAGCTCGCCGGCTTGCGGATCCCGGCCCGGAGCACGGCCTCGCGTACGGCCCGCTGCAGCACCGACTCGTGCAGGTGGTGCCGGCGGCGTCGGCCGCTCGCGGGGTCGGTATACAAGCGGGTCGCCGGGAACACCCACTGCCATCCGAGTTCGAACGGCGCTCTCGGGTACTTCCGCTCGAGCGCCTGCGGCAGCTCCACGCTGCCGGCGCCGGCGGCGACGTCACTCGCGTGCTGGGCGCGCACGCGCTCGATCTGGGTCGCAAGCGGCGCAATGAGCTGCCCGGGCAGGATGGTCACACGGTCGCGGCCGCCCTTGCCTTCCCGCACGACGATCTCGCCGCGCCCGAGCTCGAGGTCCTTCACGCGCAGGCGGCAGCACTCCAGCAGCCGCAGTCCGGCACCGTAGAGGAGCGAGGCCATCAGCTTCTGCGTGCCCCCCAGTTCCGCCAGCACGGCACGGACCTCCTCGCGGGTCAGCACCACGGGAACTCGCGCCGGTCGCTTCGCGCGCACCACGTCGTCGAGCCAGCCGATGTCCGCGCCGAGCACCTGGCCGTACAGGAACAGCAGCGCGCTGAGCGCCTGGTTCTGCGTGGACGCGCTCACGCGCTCGCTCGCGGCCAGGTGTGTGAGGAACGCGCTCACCTCGGGGCGTCCCATCGCGCGCGGGTGGCGCTTGCCGTGGTGGAGCACGAAGCGCCGGATCCAGCCGACGTAGGCCTTCTCGGTCCTCCGGCTGTAGTGGCGAAGTCGCAGCGCCTGGCGGACGCGGTCCAGCAGTCGCGGCTCCGCGGGGTCGCCACCCGCCGGGCCGGCCGAAGTCTCTCGCACCTGGTCCGCACCCGAGACGCTTGCGGCGGGGCACGGCTCGTACCACGGGCTGGCGGCCATTCAACTCACCTCCCGGGGGCGTCGCAGGCGGGTCCGGACGGGGTGCCCGGGAGCATGGCGCGCGGCCCGCCCGCGGTCAACGCGCATGGGGGCGCGGCCGTGCCGAACCGGAGCGCTCATCGCCCATCGAGCCGCCCAATGCCCGCCCCCTACCCCACCCTCACCCCCTGCTTCCTCAGGAACCTCCCCGTCTCCGACTCCTCGCACGCCGCCACAACGTCGGGCGGCCCCTCGACGACCAGCCTCCCGCCGGCGTCGCCGCCGCCGGGGCCCAGGTCCACGACCCAGTCGCTGCAGCGGATGACGTCGGTATTGTGCTCCACGAGCACCACCGTGTCCCCGCGCCTCGTCAGGTCGTCCAGCACCTCGAGCAGCTTCTGCACGTCCGCCCAGTGCAGGCCGACCGTGGGCTCGTCCAGCACGTACAGGGACGGTGCGGCTCCCCGCTCGGCCAGCTCGCGAGCGATCTTCAGGCGCTGGGCCTCGCCGCCCGAGAGCTGGTTCGCGGGCTGGCCGAGGCGCAGGTAGCCCAGGCCCACCTGGCGGAGCACGTGGAGCGGCCGGGTGAACCGGGGCTCCTTCGCGAAGTGGGCGAACGCGGCGTCCACGGTCATGTCGAGCGCGTCCTTGATGTTCGCGCCGCGCACGCGCACGTCCAGCACCTCGGGCTTGAACCGGCTGCCGCCGCACACCTCGCACGGCACGAGCAGGTCGGCGAGGAAGTACATCTCCACCTGCACCCAGCCGGCGCCCTCGCACCGGTCGCAGCGGCCGCCGGCAGCGTTGAACGAGAACGCGCCGTCCTTCAGGCCGCGCGCCATCGCGGCGGGCGTGCGCGCGAAGACCTCGCGCAGTGCGGCGTAGGCGCCCATGTAGGTCACGGGGCAGCTCCGCGGCGTGCGGCCGATGGGCGACTGGTCCACGAGCGCCACGCGCTCGAGCTTCTCGAGCCCTCGGATGGCGCGGTGCGCCCCCACGGGCTCGTCCTCGCGGCCCTCGAACTTCCGGAGCGCGGCGCGGTAGAGCACTTCCTCGACGAGGCTGCTCTTGCCGGAGCCGGAGACGCCGGTGACCGCGGTCAATCGCCCGAGCGGGAACCGCGCGGTGACGTCGCGCAGGTTGTGGTGCGAGGCACCCTCCACGACGAGGAACCCGGAGGGCTTCCCCGTCTGCGGGGTCCGAGTGACGGTTCGCTCGCCGGAGAGGTAGGCGGCAGTCGCGGAGTCGGTGCGTCCCCCGGTGCCCCGAGCTCCGGGGCTTCCCCGGCCGGCCCTGCCGACGATTCCCTCCGCGGGCCCGGCATAGAGGAGCCGCCCGCCCTGCTCCCCCGCCCCGGGGCCCAGGTCGGCCAGGTAGCGGGCGGCGCCGATCACGAGCGGGTCGTGCTCCACCACGACCACGGTGTTCGAGCGCTCGGTCAGCTCGCGCAGGATGCCGATGAGCCGCTCGGTGTCGCGCGGGTGGAGCCCGGCGGTGGGCTCGTCCAGGACGTAGAGCGTGTCGGCGAGGTTGGCGCCGAGCGCGTTGGCCAGCTCGATCCGCTGCCCCTCGCCGCCCGAGAGCGTGCGCGCGAGCCGGTCGAGCGTCAGGTAGCCGAGGTCCACGCGCAGCAGGAACCGGAGCCGCGACTCGACCTCCGCGAGCGGCACGGCGGCGACGGTGCGCCGGGTGTCGTCCAGCGCCAGTCCCTCGAGGAACCGGGCGGTCTCGGACACGGGCAGCGCGCACAGCTCGGCGATGCTCCTCCCGCCGAGCTTCACGGCCAGCGCCTCGGGCCGCAGCCGCGCACCGCCGCAGTCGGCGCAGGGCCGCGGCTGCTGGTAGCGCTTCACGATGAACCGGTTGCCGGCCTTGTACGCCTTCTGCTGCAGCCGCTCGAGGAACGGGATGACGCCGCGGAACTCCTTGCTCCCCTCCAGCAGGAGCTTCCGGTGCGCGGCGGTGAGCGAGCGCCAGGGAGTGTCCAGCGGCACGTCCTGCTCCTGCGACAGCTTCTGCAGGCGCGGCCACCACACCGAGCGCCACGACCCGGCCCACGGCGCCAGCGCCCCCTGGCGCAGCGTCCTGCCGGGGTCGGGCACGATCAGGTCGGCGGAGAACGTGAGCACGTCGCCGAAGCCGCGGCAGGTGGGGCACACGCCGAGCGGGCTGTTGAACGAGAACAGCGCCGGCTCGGGCTCCACGGCGGGCGTGCCGCAGTTCGAGCACTCCCAGCGCTCGCTCCGGGACTCGGGCGCGCGGTCTCCGAGCTTCAGCTCCAGCCGGCGCTCTCCCCGCCGGAAGGCCTGCTCGCACGCCTCGACGAGCCGTTCGCGCTCGTCGGGCCGCCAGCGGAATCGGTCCACGACCACGCTCACCCGCCGGGCGCCCCGGCGGAGCTTCGCGGCGGGGTCCAGGTCGACCACCTCGCCGTCCCGCAGCATCCGCGTGTAACCGGCGCGCAGCAGGTGCGCGGCCTGCTCCTCCCACGACAGCCGCTCCGAGAGCGCCACGGGGGCGAGCACCAGCACCGGCTCCCCTTCCGGCCAGCCGAGCGCCTCCCGGGCGATGGATCGGGGCGAGTCGGCGGCCACGACGCGGCCGCACTTCATGCAGTGCACGGTCCCGATCCGGGCGTAGAGCAGCCGCAGGTGGTCGTGGATCTCGGTGGCGGTCCCGACCGTGGAGCGGGCGCTCCTGGCGCCGGCGCGCTGCTGGATGCTCACGGCGGGCGTGAGCCCGGTGATGGAGTCCACGTCGGGCCGCGGCAGCCGCTCCAGGAACTGCTTGGCGTAGGTGCTCACGGACTCGACGTAGCGCCGCTGGCCCTCGGCGTACAGCGTGTCGAAGGCGAGCGAGGACTTGCCCGAGCCGGAGACGCCGGTGATCACGGACAGCTCGCCGCGCGGCAGGTCCAGGTCCACGCCGCGCAGGTTGTGCTGGCGGGCGCCCCGGATGCGGATGGCGGCGACGGGTTCGGGCGCGGACACGGGCTCGGGTGCGGGACGGGCGCGGCGGGTGGAGGGAGACGCACACCCTAGCATGGCGAGCCGAACGCGGTGTCCCTCGTCGGCCGGGAGGCGGGAGCGCCCGGGGGCGAGGGTGCGGGCGTCCCTTCCGTCCGTGGTGGGTCCGCCCGCTGGTGCCGGGGATGACGGCTCGTCCTGGCTCAGAGTCCCCGGCCCGACAGCACGAAGCGCTCGCGATCGCGACTCGTCTCGCCGCGGCCACGAGGCCTGGCATGGACAAGGGGCGGCCGGCCTGAGCCAGCGCGCCCCTCAGGACGTGCCAGGTCCAGATACCGGTTACTTCTTCTTCTTCGCGGCCTTCTTCTTCGTGCCCTTCTTCTTCGCGGCCTTCTTCTTGGCAGCCATGTGAGGATCACCTCCTCCGTCCAGGACGTGATGCTGGCCTGTGCGCGTGAACAGCGTCTGCGATGCGCTCACACACTCGACGCATCGCTCGCAAGTCGTTCTCAGCACCGACCGTGCCAATCGAGATGCGCTGGACGGAGCCACGGCGGCATCTGTCTGTGAAGACGAGAGTTCGAATGCGAAGAAAGTTCACGGATGCGTCGCGGCCGTGCTCGAGAGGCCTGTGGAGAAGCGACCTAACTGTCAACATTCTGGCTCTTTACGCCGACGCGTACACGCAAGTGACTGCGAGGATGCATGTTGCGCCCGGGTGTCCAAATCGTTGTGGGTGCCAACAATTCTGACACTTGGCACTCGGCCGCGACTCGGCGCGCGCTCACCGCGTGCTCACGCGCGCGATGGAGGTTCACCTGCGCACCGCTCCGTCTCGAGCGGATCGCGGCGACCGGATCACGCCCGTTCGACGGGCCTCTCGCTCGATTCCTCGATGCGCAGGCGGCGCAGCTTCTCGATCAGCCCCTGGCGCGAGATGCCGAGGATGCGCGCGGCCCGGCTCTTGTTGCCCGAGGTGAGCCGCAGCACTTCGTTGATGTGGTCCATCTCGATCTGCGCGAGCGTGGGCAGGCTCAGGGCATCCCGCATCGCGGCCGCCGCGGCGGGCGCGGGCGACGTTCGACGGCCGAGCAGCTCCGGCGGCAGATGGTCGGGCTCGAGCCGGTGCCCCTCCTCGAGCAGCACCGCCCGCTCGATCATGTTCCGCAGCTCGCGCACGTTGCCGGGCCACGGGTAGGCCTCGAGCAGCCGCACCGAGTCGGCGGCCAGGTCGGTGAACGTCTTCTGGAACTTGCGCGAGAACTCCCGCATGAAGTGGCGCGCCAGCATGGCCACGTCGCCCTCCCGGTCGCGGAGCGGCGGCAGCATGATGCTCACCACCTTGAGCCGGAAGTAGAGGTCGCTCCGGAACCGGCCGAGCCGGACCTCCTCGTCCAGGTTCTTGTTGGTGGCGGCCACGATCCGGATGTCCACGGCGATGTCGTGCGCCCCGCCGACCCGCTTGAAGCTCCGGTGATCGATGAACCGCAGCAGCTTGGCCTGGGTCGGCAGCGGCATGTCGGCGACCTCGTCCAGGAACAGCGTGCCGCCGTCGCACAGCTCGACCAGCCCCTTCTTGGTGTCGGTGGCGTCGGTGTAGGCGCCCTTCTCGTGGCCGAACAGCTCGTTCTCGAGCAGCGCCTCCTGGAACGACGAGCAGTTCACCTCCATGAGCGGGGCCTGGGCGCGGTCGCTCCGGTAGTGGATGGCGCGCGCCACGAGCTCCTTGCCGGTGCCGCTCTCCCCGGTGATGAGGACGCTCGTGGCCTTGCTCCTGACCACCTTCTCGATGAGCGAGCGCACCTGCCGCATGGCCTGCGACTGGCCGATGATCTCCTCGCCGGAGTAGTGCTGCCACGCGCGCCGGCGGTAGAGGTCCAGCTCGGTGGCCTGGCGGAACGTGCGCGCGGCCGACCCCACGGCCAGCACGATGTCCTCCATCTCGTAGGGCTTGCGGACGAAGTCGCAGGCGCCGAGCTTCATGGCGTCCACCGCGGTCTGCACGTCGCCGTGTGCGGTGATGATGATGACCTGAAGCAGCGGGTCCAGCTCGCGCGCGCGCCGGAGCACCGAGAGCCCGTCGGTGTCGGGGAGCCGCATGTCGAGGATCATGACCTGGGGCTTGAGCGCCCCCACCTTCTCCAGCCCCTCGGCGCCGGTGCTGGCCACGTCCACGACGTAGTTGTTCGCGCGCAGCACCTTGCCCAGCGACTTCCGGATGAGCAGCTCGTCGTCCACGACCAGCACGGAGCGTGGCACGCGCTACTCCTCGGGCTTCCCGGGCGGCTCGGCCGGCACGGGCAGCGACACTCGCAGCGTGGCGCCGCCGCCGGGGTTGTTCTTGGCGGTGATGACGCCGCCCGCGTCGCGCACGATCTGCACCGAGATCGGGAGCCCGAGCCCGGTGCCCATGCTGCGCGTGGTGAAGAACGGGTCGAAGATCTTCTCCATCAGCTCCCGGGGGATGCCCACGCCCGTGTCGGACACGGACACGTCCACGAGCGATCTCCGGGTACGGTAGCGCCGCACGGCGGTCGTGATGCTGAGCTTGCCGCCCTCGGGCATGGCCTGGATGGCGTTCAGGCACAGGTTCAGGAACACCTGCTGGAGCAGGTCGGGGTCGGCGATCACCAGCGGCAGCTCCTCGGCCAGCTCGCGCGTCACGCTCACCCGCGCGTCGCGGAGCTGGAGGTCCAGCAGGTCGAGCGTGCGCTCGAGCACCTGGTGCAGGTCGCAGGCCTGCGACCTGGACTGGGGCGGGCGGGCGAACATGAGCAGCCCGGTGATGATCTGCTCGATCCGGTCCAGCTCCTGGATGACGTCGTTCAGGTCGCCGCGGCGGGGATCGCGCGGCTTGAACTTGGACGCGACGAACTGGACCGTGGTGCGGATGCCGGTGAGCGGGTTGCGGATCTCGTGCGCCACGTAGGCCGACAGCTCCCCGAGCGAGACCAGCCGGTCGATCTTCTTCTGGAACTCGCCGGCCTCGGTCTCCGAGATCGCCTCGGCGATCACCACCGAGCCGGCCAGCTCGCCGTCCTCGTCGCGCATGGGCACGGATTCGCCGCGGAGCGTCAGGTCGCGGTCGCCGGCCTCGATGCGGAAGTCGCGCGACTCGCGCGAGGCGCCCTTCAGCCAGCGGGCGTCGGCCCCGGGGAACACCCGGTTCCCGGGCAGTGACAGGAGCGCGCCCGGCTCCACGCCCAGCAGCTCCTCGATGCGCCGGTTGGCGTAGACCACCTTGCGCTCGCGGTCGAGCGCCACGGCGCCCATCTCCAGCGAGTCCAGGACCAGCGCCGCCAGGCGGTCGGCGCGGTCGGGCGCCTCGGTCTCGGGCGGGCGTTGGGCGATCTCGGTGCGCACGGGTGCGTTCCCTCGCGTCGCGTGGGTCGGGCGCCAGAGTTAGCACAGCGGCCGGCGTGCCGCAATCGCCCGACGCGTGACTGGTCGGGCCCGGGAGCCGCTGCTACTATCCCTCGCCGCTCGAAACCACCCTCCGACCCAACCGATCCTGGGAGAACCGATGCTCGGCTACCTCCGCTCCGGCAACAAGCGGACCAAGACCATCTGGTGGACGCTCACCATCCTCACGGTGCTGTCGTTCCTCGGCGGCTTCATCTTCCTCGCCGGCATGGACCCCACCACCCGTTCGCAGATGTCGGGCGAGGTCGGGAGCGTGGACGGCCAGGGGATCACGCAGGGCGAGTGGCTCGCCGCGCTCGAGGAGCAGCGCATGGCCTACCGCCAGCGCTTCGGCTCCGAGCCGCAGGACCAGGACCTCAAGGTGGTCGAGCGCGACGCGTGGCGGGCGCTCGTCAACGTCAAGATGTTCGCGCGCGAGGCCAGGAAGGCGGGCCTGGGCGCGTCCGACAGCGAGGTGCTGCTCGGCATGCGCACGAACCCGCCGGCGGTGCTGCTCGCGGCGCAGGAGTTCCAGACCGACGGCAAGTTCGACCCGCAGAAGTACCTGCAGGCGCTCGCCAACCCCGCCAACAACTGGGCGCCGTACGAGGACATCGTGCGCGGCTCGGTCCCGGTGCGGAAGCTTCAGGAGCGGCTGCTCTCGGCCATCAAGCTGACCCAGCCGGAGCTGCTGCAGTCGTTTCACGACCGTTACGACCGGCACGCGGCCACGCTGCTTCTGGTGCCGGCCGCCGACACCGGCCGGTCATCCGGCGACGAGGCCACGTTGTCCAGGGTCTACGAGGCCTACCGCACGCGCATGGCGAGCGGCGCGCGCACGCAGCTCGAGGTGCTGGCGATCCCGAAGACCTACGGCGAGGACGAGGTCAAGGCGGCCATGGACATGGCCAAGAGCCTCTACGATCGCGCCATCCGCGGCGAGGACTTCGGCCAGCTCGCCCGCGACTACTCCGAGGGCCCGAACGCCGAGCGCGGGGGCGTCATCGACCGCTGGCTGTCGCCGAACGAGCTGGGCGGGATGGTGGCGGCCGCGATCCAGGTGAAGAAGCCGGGCGAGCTGATCGAGCCGCTGCGCGATGGCGGGCGCGTGACGCTGTTCAAGATCATCGACCCGGCCACCGACACGTCGCGCACGAAGACGCCGCCCCCCTACCCGGGCGCGGTCAAGCTGGCGCAGATCCTGGTGAAGGTGCGGCCTTCGCCGGAGTCGCAGCGGCGGCAGGTGCGCGACATGCAGGCCATCGCCTCGCGGGCCAGGGCCGTGGGGCTCTCGAAGGCGGCCACGGCGAAGGGCCAGTCCACGTTCAAGACCGGCATGTTCGACCAGTCCAACGCGCCGCCGCAGCTGTTCGCGGTGCCGGAGGCCGCCGAGTGGGGCCTGTCCGCGAAGCAGGGCGAGGTGAGCCCCGTGTTCGAGGGCGGGGACGCCTACGTGGTGGTCCAGGTGGCGCTGCAGCACGCCGCCGGCCCGCCCACCCGCGAGGAGCTGGGCGAGCAGCTGCGCATGGTGGCGGACGCCGAGCACCGGGTGGACATGGCCAGGCCGCGCGTCGACTCCGTGCTGGCCGCGCTCAAAGCCGGGCGCACGCTGGAGCAGGCGGCCGCGGCGGTCCGGCTCGCCGCGACCCCGACGCAGACGTCCCGGCAGCAACCCGACCCGCGGCTCGCGGGCAGCCCCGAGCTGCTCGGCATGCTGCTCGCCGCCCCGCCCGGGAAGCTCATCGGCCCGGTGCGCGCCTCACAGGGCTGGTGGTTCGCTCGCAAGGACGGAGTGACCGCGTCGCCGGACTCGCTGCTCAACGACCAGGTCAAGGGCCAGCTCACGACCGAGATCCTGAGCGCCCGCCAGCGCCGGTTCTTCGACGGCTACATCCAGAGCCTGCGCGGCAGGTCCCAGATCACCGACGCCCGGAGCCCCGCCGGCGCGATGTAGGGCGCGCGGCGCGCCGCTCACGCCGGGTCCGTCACTCGATGGGCTTGTTCTCGCTGGCGCCCTTCGAGGAGGGCGGCGGCTCGCGCTCGAGCTCGTCCCCGATCTCGCGCTGCGCCTTCTTGAACTCGCGGATCGCCTGGCCGAAGCCGCGGGCCATCTTGGGGATCTGGCTCGGTCCGAAGAGCAGCAGGATCACGAGCACGACGAGCATGATCTCGGTTCCGCCGAAGTTCACTGGGGTTCCTCCGTGACGGGCCGCCCTCAGTCCGGGATCCGAAGCCGGCTCCGGTCGCTGCCGATGAGCACCGAGACGTCGGCCAGCTCCGAGCTCCACTCCTGCCTCACGAGCGGGGGCCCGCCGAGATAATGCGCCACTTCCCGCGCGAGGGAAAGGCCGCCCCGGCGGGCCACCACGAACGTGGCGAAATGGTCGCTCCGGTCGGCGTTGCGGACATCGGTGACCTGGAATCCGCCGGCCCGGAGGTGCGCCGCGACCCGCGTGCCGACGCCGGGCTCGCCGGATCCGTTCAGCACCTGCACGCGCACCACGTGGCGGCCCGAGCGGCGTGCGCTGGTCGTGGCCGGGCCCCACATGGACCAGCCCCACGACACGACGAGCGCGCCCACGACGAGCGCCAGGATCCAGACGGCGACGCGCCCGCCGCCGGCGTCACGCCGGGGCACGGCGGGGCCTTCGGCGCGGGTTCGCCGCGCGCGCACGCGCAGCAGCGCCGCTCGCGCCCTCCAGCGCGGCGATGGCGCGGCGGAGCTTGGCCCATGTCGCGGGCAGCGCCTCGGGCAGCACCCGGGTCGCGGCGGTGACGGGCATGAAGTTCGTGTCGCCCTCCCAGCGCGGCACGAGGTGCACGTGCAGGTGCCCCGGGAATCCGGCCCCGGCCACGCGGCCCAGGTTGGCGCCGACGTTCAGGCCGTCGGGCCGCATGGCCCCGTGGAGGGCGCGCTCGGCGAGACCCACCAGCTCCAGCAGATCCGCGCTCTCGGCGGGCGTGAGCGCGTGGAACGCCGCCGCGTGCCGGCGCACCGCGGCCATCAGGTGGCCGCCGGCGTACGGGTAGCGGTTGAGCATGAGGAGCGCGTGCGGCCGGCGCGCGAGCACCAGGTCGCGCCGGTCGGAGGTCCCCGCGGCGACGCGGCAGAACAGGCAGCCGGAGGACTTCGCCGCCTTCTCGAGCCACGGCATGCGCCAGGGAGCCCAGAGCCGCGCCGGGCCGCCGTCCGGGGCGGCACCCCGGGCCCTTCGCCCCCGAGCCGCGCGCCCGTTCACGCCGACCGCTCCCTTCGCATGGCGTACCAGGCCTGCTCGGCCTCGGCGAGCTGCTCCAGCGTGTTGATGCCGAGCAGCTCGCGGGCGTCCTCGGCGCACCAGACCCCTGCGCGCGCGCCGCGCGCCTGGAGCAGCGCCACCGTGTCGGTGAGGTAGTACTCGCCCTGGGCGTTGTCGGCGGTGAGCGAGTCGAGCACGCCCGCGAGCGCCGTGTGGTCGAACGCGTAGATCCCCGAGTTCACCTCGTCGATCGCCTTCGTCCTCGCGTCCGCGTCCTTCTCCTCGACGATGCGCTCGATGCCCTCGCCGTCCGGGGTGCGCACGATGCGACCGTAGCCCCCGGGATCCGGGAGCCGCATGCTGAGCACGGTCACCTGAGCACCCGCCTGCGCGTGGCGCTCGAGCAGCGCGTGGAGCGTGCGCGCGGTCAGCAGCGGCGTGTCCCCGCACACCACCAGCACCGTGCCGCGGAAGCCGCGGATCAGCGGCTCGGCCATCATGCAGGCGTGCCCGGTGCCGCGCTGCTCGGCCTGGATCGCCCACTCGAGGCCCTTGCGACCGGCGAACGTGGCCTGCACCTTCTCGCGCTGGTGCCCGATCACGGCCACGGTGCGGCCCACGCCGAGTTCCTCCAGCGTCTCGAGCACGTGCCCGAGCAGGGGCTTGCCGGCCATCACGTGCAGCACCTTGGCCAGGTCGCTCTTCATGCGCTTGCCCATGCCGGCCGCGAGCACGACCGCGGCCACGTCGGGATGGCGGTAGGTCATGATCGGCCCCCTCGTGCGGCGGCCAGATGCGCGGGGCGGGTCATCGCGCGCTCCGCCGCGGGGCCGCCCGCGTCCTCCCGCCGGAAGCTCACCTGCGCCTCCACGGGAAGTTGTCGATGAGCCGCGCCGGGCCCACGTGCGCCGCGACCGCGACCAGTGCCAGTTCGCGTACCTGCTTCAGGGGCTCGAGCGTCTCGGGGTGGACGATGGCGATGTAGTCCTCGCGCACGAGCGGGTAGCCGTCCCACTCGCGCCGGATGGCGGCGGCGAGCCGCTGCGCGCTCCGTTCGCCCTCCTTGAGCAGGATCCAGGCCGCGGCGAGGCCCTGCGACAGCGCCACCGCCTGCTGGCGCTCGGCGTGCGAGAGGTAGGCGTTCCGGCTCGAGAGCGCGAGCCCGTCCTCCTCGCGGATCGTGGGCCCGCGACAGACGCTCACCGGGAGCAGCAGGTCGCGGCACATGCGCTCGAGGATCAACGCCTGCTGCGCGTCCTTCTGTCCGAGCCACAGCACGTCGGGCTGGACGGCGTTCAGGAGCCGCGCCACCACGGTGCAGACGCCGGTGTAGTGCCCGGGGCGCGAGGCGCCCTCGAGCACGTCCGAGAGGCCCTCGACGTACACCCGGGTGCGGTCTCCCGGCGGGTAGACGTCCGTCACCTGCGGCTCCCACAGCAGGTCCACGCCCTCCGCCGCGAGCAGCGCGCGGTCGCGCGCGACGGGCCGCGGGTAGCGGCGGTAGTCCTCGTGCGGGCCGAACTGGAGCGGGTTCACGAACACGCTCGCCACGACGCGCTCGGACGAGCGGCGCGCGAGCCGCACCAGCGACAGGTGGCCCTCGTGGAGCGCGCCCATCGTGGGCACGAACGCGACTCGTTCGCCGCGCGCGCGCAGGCGCGCCAGCGCCTGCCGGAGCGACGCCAGCGAGCGCGCCCGGGCCGGGCGCCTCCGTGCGCGGGGCCGGCGGCGTGGAACCACTAGTAGCTCTCCGCGTCCGAAGGGAAGCGCCGCGCCTTGACGTCGGCCACGTAGCGCGCGATCGCGTCGCGCGTCTGCTGGCCGATCTCGGCGTAGCGGCGAACGAACTTCGGCTGGTGGCCGTGGTAGAGCCCGAGCAGGTCGTGGAGCACGAGCACCTGTCCGTCGCACTGGACCCCGGCGCCGATGCCGATGGTGGGGATGGCCAGCTCGCGCGAGACGCCCGCTCCGAGCCGCGCCGGGATGCCCTCCAGCACGATCGCGAAGCAGCCGGCGGCCTCGAGCGCCCTGGCGTCGGCGAGCAGCCGCTCCTGGTCGGCCTCGCCGCGCGCCTGCACCTTGTACCCGCCGAACGCGAGCACGCTCTGCGGCGTGAGCCCGAGGTGGCCCATGACCGGGATGCCGGCCTCGACGATGCGCTTCACGGCCTCCACCACGCGCGCGCCGCCCTCCAGCTTGATGGCGTCGGCGCCCGCCTCCTGCACGAACCGTCCGGCGTTCGCCACCGCCTGCTCGACGCTCACCTGGTAGCTCATGAACGGCATGTCGCCCACGATCAGCGCCGAGGGCTTCGCGCGGGAGACGGCGCGCGTGTGGTGCAGCATGTCCTCCAGCGTCACCGGCAGCGTGCTGTCGTAGCCGAGCACGACGGTGCCCACCGAGTCCCCCACCAGCAGGATCTCGACGCCGGCCTGGTCGGCGAGCCGCGCGCCCGGGAAGTCGTACGCGGTCACCACGGTGATCGGCTCGCCCTTCCGCTTCAGCGCCACGATCGCCGGCGCCGTGATCTTGGCGCGCGGGACGCCCGAACCCACCCTGGCCTCGCCGCTCATGCCGCACCGCCTTTCTCCAACGGCGTGTAGTACAGCGTCCCCTGCCGGTGCGACAGGATGCGCTGCAGCAGGTCGTGGAAGTCCTCGGGCTGGTTCACGAAGTCGATCCGGTTGGTGTTCACCACCAGCAGCGGCGTGTCGTGGTAGTGGAAGAAGTAGTGGTTGTACGCCTCGTTCAGCCGCTCGATGTAGCCGCGCTCGATGTCGCGTTCGAACGCGCGGTCGCGCCGCAGGATCCGGTCCATGAGCGTGTCGGTGCTGGCCTGCAGGTAGACGACGACGTCGGGCTTCACCACGTCCAGCTCCAGCCAGCCCACCAGCCGCTCGTAGAGCGCCAGCTCCTGGCCCTCCAGGTTCAGGCTCGCGAAGATGCGGTCCTTCTGGAACAGGTAGTCGGCGACCAGCTTATCGCTGAACAGGTCCGTCTGCCGGAGGTCGCGCTGCTGCTGGTAGCGGCTGAACAGGAAGTGCATCTGGGTCTGGAACGCGTACCGGGCGCGGTCGCGGTAGAAGTCCTTCAGGAACGGGTTCTCCTCGACCTCCTCCAGCACGAGCTTCGCCGAGAGCCGGTCCGAGAGCAGCCGCGACAGGCTGGTCTTGCCGGCCCCGATCACGCCCTCGATGACCAGGTAACGGTTCTCGCCCACGCTCACGCGCGCCGCTCCCCCGCGCTCTCGCGCCGTCCGTCCCTGGACGCCGTCACCGGCTCAGTTCCAGATCCTGGTGCCGTGCTTGACCAGCGGCCGGTCGCCGAGCCGCTGCAGGATGGACAGGAACGTCTGCCCCGTCACCGGGTGCAGCGCGAGCGGGTCCAGCTCGACGAGGGGCACCAGCACGAACGAGCGCTGCGTCAGGCGCGGGTGCGGCAGCGTGAGCTCGGGCTCGTCCAGCACCTGGTCGCCGTAGAGGAGCAGGTCCAGGTCAAGGGTTCGCGGCCCCCAGCGCTGGGTGCGCACGCGGCCGAGCCGGCGCTCGATGAGCAGCAGGTTCCAGAGCAGCTGGCGCGGCGGCATGTGCGTCTCGATCTGGACCACGCCGTTCAGGTAGTGCGGCTGCCCGGGCGACCCGACGGGCTCGGTGTCGTAGAGCGACGACGCGCGCACGATCGTGGACTCGGGCAGCGCGGCGATCTGCTCCAGCGCCTGCCGCAGGTGGTGCTCGCGGTCGCCGAGGTTCGAGCCCAGTCCGATGAACGCCTTCACGCCTTCCGTTCCCTCACCACCTCGATGACCGCGCGGCCGCCGGTCGTCCAGCCCAGGTTCTGCTTGGCGATTCGCACCGAGACGCGCCGGATCGAGAAGCGCTCGAGGATCGTGTCGGCCACGGTCGCGGCGAGCGCCTCGAGCAGGTGGAAGCTCCGCTCCTCGACCACCTCGCGGACGGTCCGGTGGAGCATGTCATAATCCACCGCGTCCGCGAGCCGGTCGCTCCTCTCGGCGCGGTCGTCCATGGGGAGGAGCTCGAGGTCCACCTCGAGCCGCTGCCCGGCCTCCTTCTCGTAGGGCCGCGCGCCGTGATGCCCGAAGACCGAGAGCCCTTCCAGCCGGATGGTGGCCAAGTCGTTGTCTCCGATGGCGCTGCGAGGGGGAGTTCGCGCACGCTGTGAGGCGGCGTACGGCGGCAGTCTAGGAGTGGCCCCGGGGAGGGTCAAGACTGGCGGGGGCCCGGCCGGCCCGGGCGGAGCGGGCTCGCGGCGCCTCGCCCGCGCGCGCCGGGCGGCTGCGCGGCGGCGGGATCCGGGTGCCCGTCCGCCGGACGTCCCGCGACGCCGTCACACCGCCACGCCGAACTCCCGCAGCGCGTCATTGAGGCTGGTCTTCCGGTCCGTGCTCTCGCTCCGCCGGCCGATCACGAGCGCGCACGGGACGCCGTACTCGCCCGCCGCGAAGCGCCTGGGGCGCGTGCCGGGGATCACCACGCTCCCCGGCGGCACGAAACCCTTGCGCTCGACGGGCAGCTCCCCGGTCACGTCCACGATGGGGGTGCTCGCGGTGAGCACGACCCCGGCGCCCAACACCGCGCCGGCGCCCACGCGAACGCCCTCGACCACGATGGCGCGCGAGCCCACGAACGCGTCGTCCTCGACGATCACCGGCTGCGCCTGCGGCGGTTCCAGCACGCCGCCGATCCCGACGCCGCCGGAGAGGTGCACGCGCCGGCCGACCTGCGCGCACGAGCCGACCGTGGCCCAGGTGTCCACCATCGTGCCCTCTCCCACGCGCGCGCCGATGTTCACGTAGCCCGGCATCAGGATGACGCCCTGCTCGAGGAAGCTGCCGTAGCGGGCGACGCCGGGCGGCACCACGCGCACGCCCGCCGACTCGAGGTTCCGCTTGAGCGGCACCTTGTCGAAGAACTCGAGGTCGCCGGCGTTCACGGGCCCGCTCACGCGCATGCGGAAGTAGAGCAGGATCGCCTGCTTGAGCCAGGCGTGCGTGACCCAATCGCCGCCCGGCTCCGCGGGCGGCGAGGCCACGCGCAGCCCGCCCGAATCGAGCGCGGCCACCGCGCCTTCCACGGCGCCGCGGAGCGCGGGGTCGTCCAGCGGACGGACGCCGGCGAAGCCCTCCTCGATGGTGGCCCGCCACCGGTCGAGCGGGAGCGCGTCGGTCCCGAGGTCGCGGCTCACGCTCTCGCCCCCGCGAGTTGCTCCAGCCGCATGACGGCCTCGCGGCACTGCTCGAGCGTCGGCACGAGCGCCCAGCGCACGTAGCCCGCGCCGCCCTCGCCCAGGAACGAGCCGGGCGTCGTGACGATCCCGAGCCGCAGCAGGGCTTCCACCAGCCCCACGTCGTCCCCGTCCGGCACGCGCATCCACAGGTAGAACGTGGCCTCGGACGCCTCCACCTTCCAGCCGCGCCGGGCGAACGCCTCCAGCATCAGCTTCCGCTTCGCGGCGTAGAGCTCGCGCGTCCGCGGCACGTGAGCGTCGTCGTTCCACGCCGCGATCGCGGCGTCCTGCACGAAGTCCGGCGTGGCGACGCCGACGTTGGGCCGGAAGCGCCGGAGCGCCTCGATCAGCCGCCCGTCGCCGGCCATGAAGCCCGAGCGGTAGCCGGTCATGGCCGAGCGCTTGGAGAGCGTGTAGAGACCGAGCAGGTTCTCGAGCCCGTGGCGCAGCAGCGTGCCGGGCGGGCCGCCTTCGAACCACAGGTCGCCGTACGCCTCGTCGCTCGCCACCCAGAAGCCGTGGCGGCGCGCGAGCGCCACGATGCGCGCGCCGGTGGCGTCGTCGAGCACGGCGCCCGTCGGGTTGTGCGGCGAGTTGAGCCACAGGAGCGCGGTGCGCTCCCACACCTCGTCCGGGACGTGGGCCGGGTCGAAGCGCCAGCCGTCGGCGCTCCGGAGCGGCGAGAAGTGGGGCCTCGCCCCCGCGAAGCGCGCGCCGCCCTCGTAGACGGGATACGCCGGGCTCGGGATGACCACGGTGTCCTTCGCGGCGCCGGGCGGGACGAGCGCGAGCGCGAGCGAGAACACGGCCTCCTTGGTCCCGTTCGCGGGCAGGACATGCCTGTCCGGGTCGACGCTCACGCCGTATCGGCGCTGAAGCCACGCGGCGCACGCGACGCGCAGCTCGGGCTTCCCCGCCGTGGCCGGGTAGCTCGAAACCGCGGGCACGGCGGCCCGGAGCGCGTCGCGGATGAACGCGGGCGTCTCCTCGCGCGGGTCGCCCATCCCGAAGTTCACGATCTCGACGCCGGCGGGCGCCAGCTCGCGCCGGCGGCGGTCGAGCTTCACGAACGGATACTCGGTGTCGCCCGTGAGCAGCGGGTGGAGTGGACCGGACACGCCGCTCACGCGGCCCCCTTCGAGAGGAACGCGGCCAGCGTCTCGTACGCCGTGCCCAGGTTCGCGATCGGGCAGGATTCGTCGGCACGGTGGCAGAGGTCGGGGATGCCCGGCCCGTAGTTGAACGCGGGCACGCCGAGCGCGGTGAAGCGGGCGACGTCGGTCCAGCCCTGCTTGGCGCCGACCTTCGCACCGCTCTGCCGCACGAACCGCTGCACCTCGGGGTGGTCGAGGCTCACCGCGCCGGGCGCGGCCTGGTCCACGACCTGGAACCCGAACTCCCCTGGCACCAGCGCGCGCAGGTCCGCGACCGCCTGCTCGAGGGTCCGGTCGGGCGGGTAGCGATGGTTCAAGTTCACCACCATCTCGGGCGGTACGACGTTGCGCGCGGTCCCGGCGCGCAGCGTGGTCACCTGGAGCGTCTCGCGGAACTCGAGGCCCTGGATCACGTGGCTCTTCACCGGCACGCGCGTGATCTCCCGCAGCCAGTCGGCGCCCTCGGCCACCGCGTTCCGGCCCTGCCAGGGTCGCGCCGAGTGCGCGGCCACGCCCGGGACGCGGACCTCCACGTTCAGGATGCCGTTGCACCCCATCTCGACCGAGCCGTCGGTGGGCTCGAGGATCACCGCGAGGCTCGCCTCGCGGAGCCACGGGCTCTCGGCCAGCACGCGCTTCAAGCCGTTGCCCTCCGCCGGGCCCTCCTCGGCGTCGTAGAACACGCACGCGAGATCGTACCGGAGCGCGTCGGAGTCCAGCGACTCGACGAGCGCCAGCATCACGGCGTCGCCGGACTTCATGTCGCTCGCCCCCAGCCCGAGGATCCGGTCGCCCTCGCGCCGCGCGGTCGCGTTCCCCTGCGGCGGCACCGTGTCCACGTGCCCCGCCATCACGAGCAGCGGCCGGCCGCGGCGCGGACCGCGCCAGACGAGCGAGAGCCCGTGCCGCACGAGATCGCCGCGGCCCGTGGCCGTGAGCCGGCACGCGATCCAGTCCGAGATCTCGCGCTCGTTCCCGGTGACGCTGGGGATGTTGATGAGCTGCTCCAGCAGCTCCGCCAGAGCGACCGCCGTGACCGGTGCCAACCCGTGCCTCCGTCGTTCAGGAAGACGGCGAAGCTAGCAATTACCCGATGCTTGCGCCATGCCGGCGCCCCGCCTAGCGTGGCCCGCATGATCGCTTCGACGGCGCTGCGGCTCACCGGGGCGGACGTGCTGCCGCTCCTCCATCGCGTCACCACGCAGGCGCTCGCCGACCTCGCCCCGGGTGCGGCGCGCGCGACGCTGTGGTGCGACTTCCGCGGGCGGCTGCAGCATCGCGCGGTGGTGGCGGTCGCGAGCGACGGGGCGGTGTGGCTGTTCCGGTGGGACGCGCCCGGCGCCGAGCTGGCGGCGGCGGTGGACCGGTCGGTGTTCCGCGACGACGTGAGGATCGAGGACCGGTCGGTCGAGCTGCCGGTCACGCTCGCGGTCGGCGACACGGAAGCACGCGGCGTGCTCGAGGAGTCGGGCGGCGCACCGCGCACGGTCGCGACCGGCGACGGGACGCGGCTCGTGGTCGGCGCCGTTGGCGAGCCGCTCCCCGAGCGCGAACGCGTAGAGCGGCTGCTCCCCCGCCACGGCCACGAGATCCGCGACGAGTTCAATCCGTTCGAGGTCGGCCTCGCGCTCGACGTGCATCTCGCGAAGGGCTGCTTCACCGGACAGGAGGCGCTGCAGCGGCTCATCACGTACGGGAGCGTGCGGCGGCGGCCGGTGCTGGTGCGCGTCCCGGCCGATGCCCGTGCGCCGCAGGACGTGCTCGCCGCGGGGGAGCGCGCGGGCGTCCTCACGAGCGTCGCGGGCGACCTGGGGTTCGCGGTCGTGCGGCGCGAGATCGTGGAGTCCGGAGGCGCGCTCTCGCTGGCCGATGGCTTTCCGCTCGGGCTCCTGTCCGCTCCGGAACCCGCGAGACCGCTCGGGCGACCGTAGCCCGCTCGCCGCCGGGGCGCCGGGCGATGCCCCCTCAGGCTTCCGGCGCCCCCGCCGGCCCGTCGTCCACGACCAGCGCGTCGGTCGTGAGCACGAGCCCGCCGAGCGCGCCGGCGTTCTGGAGCGCGCAGCGCGCCACCTTGGCGGGGTCCACGATGCCGGCCCGGTCCAGCTCGGCGTACTCGCCGGTCATCGCGTCGAACCCGAACCAGCTCGCGCCCGAACGGAGCCGCGCCAGCACCGCGTCGCCGGCGGCGCCGGCGTTGACGGCGATCTGCCGCGCGGGCTCGGCGAGCGCGGCGGCGACGACGTCGCGGCCGGGCAGCTCGAGGGGGCGCAGATCCAGCCCCTCGACGGCGGCGCATGCGCGCAGCAGCGCCACGCCCCCGCCCGGCACGATGCCCTCCTCCACCGCGGCGCGCGTCGCGCCCAGAGCGTCCTCGATGAGCGAGCGCCTCGCCTGGCGATCCACGTCGTTCGCGCCGCCCACGCGCATCACGGCCACCTTGCCCGCGAGCCGCCCGAGGCGCTCGCGCAGGGCGCCGCGCTCGCCGCGGCCGGCCTCGCCGAGCGCGCGCTCGAGCGCCGCGCGCCGGGCGCGGATGGCCTCGGTGCGGCCGCCGCCGCGCAGCACCGTGGCGTGGTCCACGCTGGCGGTGGCGCTCTGGGCGCGGCCGAGGTGCTCGTGGCGGACGCCGGCCGGGGCGAGGCCGGTGGCGGGGCCGAGCAGCGTCGCGCCGGTGACGGTGGCGAGGTCCTCGAGCAGCTCCCGCCGCGCGGTGCCCTGCGCGGCGACGCGCACCGCGAGCCCGGGCGCCGTGCCGCGCAGCCGGTTCACGACCATCACCGCGAGCGCGTCGGTCTCGATCTCGGCACACAGGCACAGGAGCGGCCGCTGCTGGCCGGTGGCCAGCTCCAGCGCGGGCACGATGTCGGCGGGCTTCGTGAGCACGCCGTCCACGACCAGCACCAGCGGGTGGTCGAGCGCCACCTCCATGTCCTCGGCGTCGGTGACGAAGTAGGGCGAGGCGTAGCCGCCCGCGAGCCGCACGCCGTCCACGACCTCGAGCGTGACGCCGAGCCCGGGCCCCTCCTCCACGCTCACCACGCCTTGCGCGCCGACCGCGCGCAGCGCCCGGGCGATCAGCTCGCCCAGCTCGGTGTCGCCGGCGGCGAGCTTCGCCACGCGCGCGATCTCGCGCTCGTCCTCGAGCGGGCGCGCCTGCGCGGCGACGGCGGCGAGCGCGGCGGCCACGGCGGCGTCGATGCCGCGACGGATGGCGACCGGGTTTCCGCCGGAGCTCACCGCGGCGAAGCCGTCCCCGACGATGCGGTGCGCGAGCACCGTGGCGGTGCTGGTGCCGTCGCCGGCCTGCTGCCCGGTGCGCACGGCCACCTCGCGCAGCATCTGCACGCCCATGTTCTCGAACGGGTCGGGCAGCTCCAGCTCCTGGGCCACGGCGATGCCGTCGCGCGTGATCGCCGGCATGCCGCCGTGCGCCCGGTCGAGCACGACGCTCCGGCCGCGCGGGCCGAGCGTGATGCGCACCGCGCTCGCGAGCTGGTCGATGCCGCGCCACAGGGCGCGGCGGGCGTCATCGTCGAATCGAACGCGTTTGCCCATGTCCGTTCATACCCCGCAGGGAGCCGGCCGTGGCGGCGCGGCGCCGCGTCCCGGCCGGGGCGCGGAGCCGCTTTGATGGTTATCGGCGGCGGACCGGACGCCGTTCACGGCCGGCTGCGGTCCGGCTTCGGCCGCCGGGCGGCGGAGCTCCGCTCCTCCGGCCCCCGCGCCGGCCTCGTTCACGCGGGCCTGCGGCCGCTCACCGCCCTCGCGTCCGGGTCCCGCCGGTCCGCTTCCTCCGGGGCGGCGGCGGCGGCTCGGGCGGGGCCAGCGCCTTCGCGGCCTCGATGACCTCGGGGGCGGCGCCGGGGCGCCGGGCGGCCTCGCGGAACCACTGCAGCGCGGCCGCCGTGTCGCCGGCCTGCAGGAACGCCGAGGCGGCGTCGAAGGCGAACCCGCTGCTCTCGGGGAAGGCGATCGCCAGCCGGCGGAGCTCGGCCGCGGCGCCGCGCCAGTCGCCGCTGGTCGAGAACGCGGCCGCGAGCGAGAGCCGGTCGGTGCGCCAGCGCGGGTTCGCGATCCGCTCCGCGGAGTCCGCCTCGGCCGGGCCTGCGGCCACCCCGGCGTCGAGCGGGGAGCGGCGGATCTCGCTCAGCCGTCCCGACTCGTCCATGCGGAAGAAGTGGTCCGGACCCTGCGGGGCGCCGGCCGGTCGCGGGGCGTACGCGCTGTAGTAGCCGGCCTGCAGCGTGCGGTCGCGGTACCACACGCGCACCGCGGGGCCGTCGCCGGCGAGGAAGCCGACGTTGTTGGGGAGCCGCACGAACCACAGCCGCGCGTTCGGCTCGAAGCGCGGGTAGAGCTCGCGCAGGACCCCGCGGATCCCGGCCACGTACGCGCCGGCGCGGCGCTGGTAGGCGGCCTCGCCCCAGTCGGACGACGGCGTCATGGCGCGGCCGGCACCGATCACGGCCAGCACGGCCACTAGGCCGAGCGCCAGGTTCGGGTGGCGCGCGAGCGACTTTCCGATCCCGAGCCACACGCCGAGCGCGGCGAAGTGCGCGTAATAGGCGTGCGAGCCGAGGCCGGGCGACAACAGCGGCAGCGTGCCGGCGGCCCACCACGTGAACGCGAAGGCGCCCGCCCCGCGGCGCGAAGCGGCCCGCGACTGGCCGATCACGCCGGCGGGCTTGAGATCGGGCCGCGCGAACAGCTCCACGAACACCACCAGCAGGAACGCCGCCCGGAGCGCGTCCCACCACACCGCGCCCCAGCCGCCCTCGGGCGCGGGCATCACGTCCAGCGAGAGCGCCGAGAGCGCGCTCCGGAGAACGTCCATCCACGCCGGAACGGCGGCCGGGGACGGCGGGAGCGGCGCGGCGGCTCCGGCCCAGAACCGGCCGAGCACGAGCGGGTGCGCGACGGCCCACGCGATGCCCACCACGAGCGCCGGGCCCACGCGCACGAGCGATTCGGGCAGCGGCCGGCGCCCGACGAGCGAGTCGTGCGCGAGGAACAGCAGTGGCAGCGGCGCCGCGGTCTCCTTGCTCGCGAGCGCGAGCGCGTAGGCGGCGGCGGCCCAGCCGACGCGGCCCTCGTGCCACGCGAACAGCGCGAGCAGCGAGAGCAGCACCATCCACAGGTCCTGCGCCCCCGCGGACCACAGCAGCAGCAGCCCCCAGCCCGGCAGCGTCGCCGCCCCGGCCACCGCGATCGCGCCGCCCGCCGCGCCGGCGAGCCGGCGCGCGAGCGCCCAGTACACGGTGAGCACGCCGGCGGCGAGCACGAAGCTGGCCAGGTGGAACGGCCACTCGACCGGGCCGAACGCGCGCTGGAGCCACCAGTAGTGGAACTCGCGCGACCACGGGCGCCACCAGTGGAACGCGAGGTCGCCCATCCCCCACAGCGCGCCGAAGCGCCTGTCGGCCACGTGGTCCAGGAAGACGTAATCGTCGTTGAGGAACGGCAGGCCGAACCCGTCCCGGAACCGCGCGAACAGCAGCAGCAGGAGCAGGAACAGTCCGACGCCCCGGCCGCCCGGCAGCAGCGTCTGACCACGCACTCCCACTCTCATGCGTGTCGCCGCTCCATCAGGGACATCTGGCCCCCCGTGGTCCGGCTCCGCGGGCGCCGCCGCTCCAGCGGGGTCGCGGCCCCGTCACGGGTTCCCCTCGGACATGGCCGCCGCACCGCTTCCGTCGCCGGTCCTCCGCGGCCGCGGCTCGATCACGGCCGCCACTCCGCGAGGAACAGGTTCGTCTCGCCGGGCACGCTGCCGCCACGGTTGGCGCAGAACACGAGCCAGCGACCGTCGGGGCTGAACATGGGGAAGCCGTCGAAGTCGGGGTCGCGCGTCACCGGGACCGGCTCGCCGCCCTCGACCGGGACCAGCCACAGGTCGAAGTTCCGGCCGCGCGGGTTCTCCCAATTGGAGGCGTAGATGATGGCCCGGTCGTCGGGCGTGAAGAACGGGGCGAACGAGGCGCCGGGCTTGTCGGTGATCCTCCGCTGGCGGGACCCGTCGGCGTCCATCACCCACAGGTCCATCTTCGAAGGCTTCACCAGGTTCCGCGCGAGCAGGCCCGCGAAAGTCGCACGAGTGGCCGAGTCGTCGGTGCGGTGCGTGCGCCACACGATGCGCCGGCCGTCGTGCGAGAAGAACGCGCCGCCGTCGTAGCCGGGCTCGCGCGTGAGGCGCGTGAGCTGGCTGCCGTCCGGCCTCATCCTGTACAGGTCCACGTCGCCGTCGCGCGCGCTCGTGAACACGATCCAGCGGCCGTCGGGGCTCAGCGTGGCCTCGGCGTCGTAGCCGGGGCGGTCGGTGAGCCGGCGGAGGTCGCTCCCGTCGGGCCGCGCGGTCCACAGGTCGTAGCTCGGGTAGAGCGGCCACACGTAGCCCTGGCTCATGTCCGGCGGCGGCGGGCACGAATCGCCCGCGGCGTGCGTCGAGGCGAACAGCACGCGCCGGTCGCCGTCGTAGAAGTAGCCGCACGTCGTGCGGCCCGTGCCCGGGCTCACCCGCGTGCGCCCGCCGGTGGCGAGGTCCAGCACCCACTGCTGGTCGCACGGCCAGCGCTCGTCGGTCACCTGCCAGATGAGCTTCCGGCCGTCGCGGCTCCAGTACGCCTCGGCGTTCTGGCCGCCGGCGGTGAGCTTCCACAGGTGCGCGAAGTGGCTCTCGCCCGGGCGGATGAGCGAATCGGCCGCCACCGCTCCGGGCGGGACAGGCCGGAACGGCGCGGGACGCCTCGCGCCGCCGGCGACGAGCACGACGAGGGCCAGCCCCGCGAGGGTCGCGAGCCGCGGCCGGCACGCGCGGGGCGCCCGGCCTGGCGCCGCCGGGCACGCCTGGCGCGAAGAAGGACGTGCAGGGTACCGGTCCGGGTGCGACGGCACCTCAGCGCCTCCTTCCGAGCGTGGCGACCAGCTCCTTCTCCCCGCCGGCGCGCTTCACGGTGATCCGCACCTCCTGCCCGGGCTTCCGGGTGCGGAGCGCGAACATGTAGTCGTAGATGTTGTCCACGCGCATCCCGTCGAAGCGCACGATCACGTCGTCCTCGCGCAGGCCGGCCTGGGCCGCCGGGCTCCCGTCCCGCACGCCGTCGAGCAGCACGCCGCCCTCGGTCTGCAGGTAGTCGGGGATCGTCCCGAGGTAGGCGCCGAAGCCGCCGCCAACGCCCGCCAGCCGCCCGGGCGTGGAGTCGGTCCTCGCGCGCGTGAACGCGAGCCGGGGTCGCGCGTCCAGCGATTCCACGAGCGCCGCGGCGAAGTGGGCGACGCGCGCGAGGCCCGCGGCGTGGACCTTGTCCCACGTGTCGCTCGGCTTGTGGTAGTCCGCGTGCGCGCCCGTGAACAGCATGAGCACGGGCACGTTCTTCTTGTAGAAGGACTGGTGGTCGGAGGGGCCGTAGCCGTCCTCGCTGGTCTTGAGGTCGAAGCGCGCGGAGGGCACCGCGGCGTTCACGGACCGCAGCAGCGCCGGGAACTCCGGCGACGTTCCCACGCCCATCACGTTCAACCGGTTCTCGCGCAACCGGCCCACCATGTCGAGGTTCACCATGGCCTCGACGCTCGCCAGCGCCGGGGCGCCCTGCCCGGCCGAGCCGGCGAGGTCGGTGAAGTGGGAGGAGCCGGACAGGCCCATCTCCTCGGCGCTGAACGCGGTGAACACCAGCGTGTGCGCCGGCTTCCGCCCGCGGCGCGCCCGCTCGCCGAAATGCTCGGCCGTGGCCAGCACCACCGAGACGCCCGAGGCGTTGTCGTCGGCGCCCACGTGCGGCTCGCGCCGGTCGGGTGCCAGCGAGGACGGGCCTCCGTACCCGAGATGGTCGTAGTGGGCGCCCATCACCAGCGTGCGCGCCGTGTCGCGACCGGGCACGAGGCCCACGACGTTGTGCGTCGTGGCGCGCGAGCGCCGCACGTTCACGGTGAGCGATGCGCTGTCGCGGAGCGCGAACGAGTGCGGCTTCCGGCTGGTCTCGATGACCTCCTGTGCCATCGCCAGCGTCAGACCCGAGCCCGCCAGCAGAGAGTCCGCGGCCGACTGCGAGATCCACGCCGCGAGCAGCCCGCTGCTCATGTAGCCCTCGCCGTCGCGCACCGGGGCGCGCGGCGGCTCGCCCGCACGCCAGAGCGGGCCGGCCACGGCGAGCAGCCCGAGCGCGCCGTGCTCGCGCGCGTTGATGGCCTTGGTGCGCAGGTCGGCGAACGGGGTCTGCAGCACGCCGTCGAACCGGCTCGTGCTGTCGAGCTCGCCCGGCTCCTGCGTCAGCACGAGCACGATGGCGTCCCGCGCGTCGAGGCCCTCGTAGTCGTTCCACTGGTGCCCGGGCGACGTGATGCCGTAGCCCGCGAACACGACGCGCGCGCGCGCGGTGCCGTTGCTGCTGAAGCCGAGCGGCTGGAGCGAGTCTCCGAGCGGCACGCGCACCCGGTCGGCCGCCAGCTCGCACGGCGTCTCGGCCACGACGCCGGTGGTGACCTCGAACGTCTGGAACCAGCCGCCGCTGTCCCCGGCCGGCACGAGCCCGGCCCGACGGAAGCGGTCTGCGATCCAGTGCGCGGCGGAGTCGATGCCGGCGGTGCCCACGCCGCGGCCCTGCCAGGCGGGGTCCGCGAGCCGGCGCACGACCTCGCGCAGCCGCACCGAGTCGGCGGCGAGCCGCCGCGCCACGGCGCGCGCCTCGGGCGAGGCCGGCGGCGGGGCGGCGGCGAGCGAGAGCGTCGCGAGGACGAGGAGCAGGGCCGGGAGCAGGACCGCCGCGATCGCGATCCGGCGGCCGCCGGGCGTGCGGGTCGTGCGCGGGTCTCCGCTCATCGCGCCGCCTCCCAGAGCAGGTGGAGGCCCTTCAGCGTGAGGCCTTCGTCCACGAGGTCCACCGTCTCGCACTCGGCGGCCACGAGCCGCGCGAGCCCGCCGGTGGCGATCACCCTGGGCCGCCCGCCCAGCTCGCCGCGCATCCGGCGCACGAGCGAGTCCACGAGGCCGGCGTAGCCCCACAACACGCCCACGCGCAGGTTCTCGGCCGTGGTCCGGGCCACGGCGCGCTCGGGGCGCCTGAGTTCGACGCTCGAGAGCCGCGCCGCGCGCCGGAACAGATCCTCCGACGCGGTGCGGAGGCCGGGCGAGATGGCGCCGCCCACGAACGCGCCCTGCTTCGAGACGCAGTCGAACGACGTCGCCGTGCCGAGGTCCACGACGATGCACGGCGAGCCGTGCAGCGCGCGGCCGGCGACCGCGTTCGCGATCCGGTCCGGGCCCACGCTGTCGGGGTCGGGCACCTGGAGCGCGATCGGCGAGTTCGCCGCCGTCACCTCGAGCGGCTCGCGCCCGCAGATCGCGTGCAGCGCCTCGGCCCAGGACCGCGTGATCCCCGGCACCACGGAGCAGATCACGCTCTCCGAGCCGGCGGCCCCGGTCTTGAGCATGCCCTCGAGCAGGAGCGCCAGCTCGTCCGCGGTGGAGCGCGTGCTCGTGATCCGCCACGACGACTCCAGCTCGCCACCCACGAAGCGGCCGATGGCGGACTCGGAGTTGCCGACATCCACCGCGATGAGCGGCGCCGTGGGGCGGGGCGCCGGACCGCGGGCCGCACGAGGGGCGGCCTTCCCCCGGCGCGCGCTCACGACAGGCCCTCGCGCCGCTCGCGCCCGGCGCGGCGGCGGGCGACGAGGAACGACAGCCCCACGCTCGCGAAGTAGAGCACCACCATGGGTCCTCCCATGACGAACTGGGCGCTCACCACGTCGCCGGGGGTGATGAGCGCGGTGAGCACGAAGATCGCGACCAGGGCGTACCGCCACTGGCGCAGCAGGAACGCCGGCGTGACGAGCCCGATCGAGGTCAGCACGAGCGTGAGCATGGGGAGCTGCATGAGGACGCCGCAGGCGAGCGCCAGGTTGTAGGTGAAGTCGAGCAGCGAGGCGAGCCGGATCTGCGTGGCCACGCCCGGAACGAGGAACTGTTCCAGCACGTGGACGACGAGCGGCACCACATAGAAGTACGCTGCCGCCGCGCCCGCGGCAAACAGCAGCGTCGAGGCCGCCGCCAGCCACGGCACCCAGCGGCGCTCGCGCTCGAGCAGCCCCGGCATCACGAACGACCACGCCTGCCAGCTGACGACGGGGAGTGCGACGCCGAGGCCGAGGATGAACGAGAGCTTGAAGCGCTCGTTGAACGCCTCGAACGGCGACAGCACCACCGCGTTCCCGACGGTGCGGTGAACGAGGTCCGCGAGCACGAACGGCGCCACCATCCAGGCGGCGGCCATGCCGCCCACGATCGCGATGCTCGACTTCCACAGCCGTCCGCGCAGCTCCTCGAGATGCGCCAGGAACGGCATCGAGGTCGGTCCGTCCCGCTCGGCCTCGTCGCCGGGCGGCCGCACCTCCTCCAGGCTGCGATGCGGGTTGTTCACGCGCCGGCGCTCCCCGGCTCGCGGCCCGCGGCGGGGCCGCGGTCCCGGTGCGTGCCGTTCACGACGCTGCGCACCCGTCGCGCGCGTCCACGTCGCCGGCCACGACGGTCACCTCCCGGCCCGAGTCGTCGCGGAGCACGAGGCCGCCGTCCGGGGCGAGCCGCAGCGCCACGCCCTCGACGTCGCCGGCGCGCGCGCGCACGCGCAGCCGCTCGCCCCAGTGCGGGCAGAGCCGCGACCATCCGGCGAGCACGGCGGCGCGGTCGCCCTCCTGCAGCTCGCGCCACAGCGGCTCGAGCTGCGACAGCGTCTCGGCCGCGGCGTCCTCCAGCGTGGCCGCCGAGCCCGCGAGCGCGAGCGACGTGGCGCGGTCGCGGAGCGGCTCCGGGAAGTCGTCCCGCGACTGGGCCACGTTCAGCCCGACGCCGATCACGACCGCGTCCCCCCCGCCCGGCGCGCGCCGCAGCTCGCACAGCACGCCGGCCAGCTTGCGCCCCTCCACCACCACGTCGTTCGGCCACTTGAGGCGCGCCCGCGCCACGCCGAGCGCACGCGCGGCGCGCGCCACGGCGAGCCCCGCCGCGAGCGGCACCACGCCGGTCTGCGCGGCGTCGCAGCCGAGGTGGAGCGCGACCGAGAGCGCGAGGCCCTTCCCCGGCGCCTGCTCCCACGTGCGCCCCGCGCGACCGCGGCCGCGGAGCTGCGCGAGCGCCACGACGGCCGCGCCGTCACCCAGCGCGCCGAGCGCCTCCCACGCGTCGTCGTTCGTCGAGGCGGTCGTGTCGCGCACGACGAGCCGCTGCCCCAGGCTCCGCGTGCGCAGGCCCGCGGCGAACCGCACGCGATCGAAGCCGTCAGCCAACTTCCTCGATCTCCAGGCTCAGGTCGAGCGCCGGCGCCGAGTGCGTGATCGCGCCCACGGACAGGTAGTCGGCGCCGGTCTCCGCGTACGCGCGCACCGTGTCCAGCGTGAGCCCGCCGGAGACCTCCACCTCGGGCCAGCGGCGAGCGTCCCTGCGCGCGCGCGGATGGTCGGGCGGGTGGCTCGCGAACCACGAGTCCACTTCCTCGACGCAGCGCCGCACGACATCCGGGGTCTGGTTGTCGATCAGGATGCGATCCACCTCGGGGCGCAGCGCCTCGCGGAGCTGGTCCATGGACTCCACCTCGACCTCGAGCAGCAGGTCGCGCCGCGTGCGCTGGATGCGGTCGATCGCGGCGGTGAGTCCTTTCGCCGCACGGATGTGATTGTCCTTCACGAGATACATGTCCCACAGCGCGAGCCGGTGGTTCTCGCCGCCGCCGCAGAGCACGGCGTATTTCTCGAGGATGCGCAGCCCGGGCGTGGTCTTGCGCGTGTCGAGGATCACGGCGCCGGTGCCCGCGATGGCTTCGACGTAGCGCCGCGTGAGCGTGGCGACGCCGCACAGTCGCATCAGGAAGTTCAGGGCCGTGCGCTCGGCCGTCATGATGCTGCCCGCGGATCCCGAAACGGTCGCAAGCGCCGCTCCTGCAGGCACTTCGCTCCCATCCTTCACCCTGGGCTTGAACTTGAGCGAAGCGTCCACCTCGCGGAAGGTCATGCCCGCGATGTCGATGCCCGAGACCACGCCACGCTGCTTCGCCACGATCGCGGCGCGCGCGCCGACGTTGGCGGGCACCGCGTTGAGCGTGGTGACGTCGCCCGTGCCCACGTCCTCGGACAGCGCGAACTTCACGAGCGGCAGGAAGCTCTCGTGCACGGCTAACGGTCCTTCCCGAATCGGTGCGCGCGCTTCCGGGGCTCGCGTCCCGGCCGCACGCCGCGCGGACGATCGCTCGGCCGCCCGGCGCTCTCGCCCGACGCCACGCCGGCCAGCATCGCGCGCACGTCGTCGATGCGGTCGCGCAAGGAAGCGGCGCGCTCGAACTCCAGCGCGCGCGCCGCCTCGAGCATCTCGCCTTCGAGCTGGGCGAGCAGCCGTTCGGGGTCGTCGCCGAGCAGCACCGCCTCCTCCGCGCGCGCCTGCTCAGCCCGGCCGATCGCGTCCGCGACGCTCGTGGCCTGCAGGATCTCGTCCCTGGTCTTGAGGATCGTCCGCGGCGTGATGCCGTGCTGCGTGTTCCACGACCTCTGTCTCTCCCGGCGGCGATTCATCTCGGCGATTGCGCGCCGCATCGAGTCCGTGAGCTGGTCGGCGTAGAAGATGACGCGGCCGCCGGCGTTGCGAGCCGCGCGGCCCGCGGTCTGGATGAGCGAGCGCTCCGAGCGCAGGAAACCCTCCTTGTCAGCGTCGAGGATCGCCACCAGCGAGACCTCCGGAAGGTCCAGGCCTTCACGAAGCAGATTGATGCCCACGAGCACGTCGAAATCCGCGAGCCGCAGGCCACGCAGAATCTCCACCCGCTCCAGCGCGTCGATGTCGCTGTGCAGGTAACGCACGCGCACGCCCATCTCGGTCAGGTAGTCGGTGAGGTCCTCGGCCATGCGCTTGGTGAGCGTGGTCACGAGGGTCCTTTCCTTCCCTTCCACGCGCTGCCGGATCTCGTGCAGCAGGTCGTCCACCTGGCCGTCCACGGGCTTCACGACCAGCTCGGGATCCACGAGCCCGGTGGGCCGGATGATCTGCTCGACCACGACGCCCTTCGAGCGCTGCAGCTCGTACTCGCCGGGCGTGGCGGACACGTAGACCACGGGTCCGACCAGCGCTTCGAACTCGGGGAACTTGAGCGGCCGGTTGTCGAGCGCGCTCGGCAGCCGGAACCCGAAGTCCACCAGCGTCTGCTTGCGCGAACGGTCTCCCTCGTACATCCCGCCGATCTGCGGAACGGTCACGTGGGACTCGTCGATGATCGTGAGGAAGTCGGCGCGGCCTTCCGGCGTGCGCGGGAAGTAGTCGAGCAGGCAGCCCGGGCGCTCGCCCGGTGCCCGGCCCGAGAGATGCCGCGAGTAGTTCTCGACACCCGGGCAGGTGCCGTGTGCCGCGAGCAGCTCGAGGTCGTAATCGGTGCGCTGCTGGAGCCGCTGCGCCTCGAGCAGCTTGCCCTCCGCGCGCAGCGCGGCGAGCCGCTCGCGCAGTTCGGCGCGGATGCTGCCGAGCGCGGCCTGGACCCGCGCCTCCGGCGTCACGAAGTGCTTGGCCGGGTAGAGCGCGAGCCGGTCCATGCCGCGCAGCGTCTTCCCGGTGACCGGGTCCACCGTGGACAGCCGCGCGACCGTGTCGTCGTCCAGCTCGATGCGGACGTGGAAGTCCTCGTACGCCGGCCGCACCTCGACCACGTCGCCGCGCACGCGGAACTGGCCGCGCGCCAGGTCGAGGTCGGTGCGCTGGTACTGGATGGCCACGAGCTGATCGAGCAGCGCCCGGCGCCGGAGCGGCGCGCCCGAGCGCATGTCGATGCGCATGCCGCGCCAGTCCTCGGGCGTGCCGAGGCCGTACAGGCACGACACGCTCGCCACGATCACCACGTCCTCGCGCTCCAGCAGCATGGACGTGGCCTGCAGCCGCAGCCGGTCGATGTCGTCGTTGATGCTGGCGTCCTTCGCGATGTACGTGTTCGTGGACGGCACGTAGGCTTCCGGCTGGTAGTAGTCGTAGTAGCTGATGAAATAGCCCACGGCGTCTTCGGGGAAGAACCGCTTGAACTCGCCGTACAGCTGGGCCGCCAGGGTCTTGTTGTGCGAGATCACCAGCGCCGGCCGGCCCCACTGCGCCAGCACGTTGGCCATGGTGTAGGTCTTGCCGGAGCCCGTGACGCCGAGCAGCGTCTGCTGCCGCTCCCCCGCCCGCAGCCCCGCGACCAGCTCGGCGATGGCCTGCGGCTGATCGCCCGCCGGCGTGTAGGTGGATGTCAGATGGAAGCCCATGTCCGGGCGAGGGTAATCGAGGCGGCGGGCGGGGGCGAGCGGAGCGTTTGAGCGCGCGAAGCGCTTGCGGGAAGCTGCGCGCCATGCCCCGGTACGTCGCGCTGCTCCGCGCCATCAACGTGGGCGGGCACACGGTCGAGATGAAACGGCTCCAGCGCCTGTTCGAGGAGCTGGGGTTCGCGGGCGTCTCCACGTTCATCGCCAGCGGAAACGTGATCTTCGACGTCGCCCGGGGAACGGTGGCGGCGCTCGAGGCGCGCATCGAGGCGCATCTCGAGAAGTCCCTGGGCTACGACGTCGCGACGTTCCTGCGCACGCCGGCCGAGCTGGGCGCGGTCGTCGCGCGCCGTGCGTTCGCGAAGCCGCTGCCCGGCGCTACCACGTACGTGGGCTTCCTGGCGGCGAAGGCGACCGCACGGGCCGTGCGTGCGGTGACTTCGCTGGCCGGCGGCGGCAACGAGTTCGCCCTGTTCGATCGCGAGCTCTACTGGCGAAGCACGCTCGGCATGGGCCGGAACCCGCTCTCCGGCGCGAAGCTCGAGAAGGCGCTCGGCCGGCCGATGACGCTGCGCAAGATCTCGACCGTGGAGAAGCTGGCGACGAAGTACGGGTAGGATCGCTGCGGCGCCCGGTCCGGCGGGGATGGATGCGGCGCCGTGGAGGCTGGCGCGGGACGAAGCCGGCGAACGCGCTCGACAGCACAGAGGCGAGTCTTGACTCGCCCCGCGAGCGGACGAATCCGAGGCCCGGTGCCCTCCTCTGCTCGTGCCTGGAAGCGCGCATCGCGAGCGCCGGTGAGATCGAGTCCCGCCTGACGACATCGTTCGCGTCGAGAACGCCAGCAGGCCGCGCGGCGGGGTCCCCGGGGGGAGAGCAGGAGCGCGCGTCACATCCCCATGCACGTGCGGCAGGCGGTGTGGGAGCGGGACGGGGGCCGGTGCACGTTCTTGAGCGAGGGCGGGCGGCGGTGCGAAGCGCGGGAGCCGATTCCGTTCGACCACGTGGTGCCGGTCGCGCGTGGCGGTGAGTCGACGGTGGAGGGCGTGCGCCCCTGTGCCGCTCGCACAACCAGCTCGAGGCCGAGCGCGGCTTCGGGGCCGGACTCATGGCGGTGAAGCGAAACTCCGCGCGCCGGCGTGACGGCGCTTCGGGCGCGGAGGAGCGGACTGAGCGAGCGCGGAGCTCCACGACTCCAGGGGCAGCGGCCGCGGCCGACTCCGACACGAACATCGCCGCCCGCTCACGAGCGGCGTCCGAACCCGGCCCCGACCGCGACGTGGCCCCCTGGCTGCGCTGCCTCGGGCTCTGCGCGGACGACGTCCGGCGTCTGTCCGCGATCTGCGAGGCGACCATGCCGGATGCCCCAATCAACTCCAGGGTCCGCTTCGCGCTGCGGCGACACGGCGCGCGATTCGGGCGCAAGGTCTCGTTCGCGCCGGCGAGCTGGGAGTCGAGCGGCGGGTCAGTCACCGAGGCCGAGCTCCAGATCTAGAGAAGCACGGCACTGCGACGGGCGCCCGCCCGGCCGTCAGCTCACCACCGCTGCCGCGCGGTGTACGCGAGCACGGTCTCCTTTCCTGAAGCCACCGCCAGCGTGAAGCGCAGCACTCCGGCCTCGGTGCGTGACACCGGTGAAGAAGACTTGATCACCTCGACGTCTCCGCCGACCGGCTCCTCGACCTGGATCGTGACGTCCGTCTTCTTGCGGTTGCGGAGCCTGATCTCGACCGAGTACTCGCGCTCGCGGTCGCTGACGCGGCGGTCGGAGACCTGCTTGCGCTCGGCGGCAAGGTCGAACGCGTAGCCCAGGTCCACGGTGAGCTTCTCGTCCACCGCCGTGTGCTTCACCGCGCTCTCGCCGGTGAGCTGCAGGTCCTGGTCGGCGTCTGGCGCGTAGCACCGCACACGACCCGCGGGCAGCGGCGCGCCCGTGCCCTCCTTCGACGTGTTCGTCATCTCGAGCCGCGACCGCACGCCACTCGCGTCGCCGCCGCGGTAGACGTAGAGCGGCTTCACCGCGACGTCCTTCGGCTCGAGCAGCACGAGCGTCTGGCTCTCGCGGTCACGAAGCGTGACCGTGCCCGGCAGGGTGTAGAGATGATAGTCGGCGAAGGCCTGCTCGCTCGGGGCCTCTCCGGGAGCGCCCTCGGCGGACATCGCGAGCACCTTCATGTCGGGCCGCGGCATGTCCTGCCGGCCGCGCGCCAGGTTGCCGGCGATGAGCTTCACGCGGGCGTCGGCGTAGGCCCGTCCCGTGGAGTTCTCGACGCGTACGACCGCCGACCAGCGGGCCGAGCTCTCGCCGGTGCGCACGAGCGTGTGCTCGGCGGACCACGACAGGCCGCCGGTCAGGTACGAGAGCTCCGCGGTGGAGCGCCCCTTCCTGCCGCCGGCCACGACCGCCTCGATGGCGGGGCGCAGCGACAGTCCGGGCTCGGGCCGCGCGAGCCGCACCTCCTGCGTGCTCTCGCGCGCGAGCGTCACGATCGCGCCGTCCTCGCCGCGCACCACGAGCCAGGCGCCGTCGGCGGACAGCAGCGTGCCCTCGTTCACGCGCTCGTTCTTGGAAACCACGCGCACGCGCGCCCCGATGGCGCGCTCGATGAGCGCGTCGCCGGAGGCCACGTCCCAGCGATAGGCGAGCCGCGTGAGCCGCCCCGATCCGGGCACCAGCCGCAGCGAGGACGTGTCGAGCCGGTTGGAGACGCCCTCGAGCCGGAGCGTGTCGCTCCCTCCCGCCAACGATATCTCGCGTGATTCCTTGACCAATCCGAGGTCGGAAGTGTAGAGCGTGACGGCGGGACCGCCGGCGAGCGCCGGAGCGGCGAGGGTGAGCACCGCGAGCAGAACGGTTCCTGGGGTCGGCTGCATGGTTCCTCCATGAGGGGACGGACACACTACGCCACCGCCCCCGGGCTTATTCCGCCCGTAATCTAGCGCAGACGCGCGGCGAGCTCTGCGACCAACGGACCCTTGACGGCGACCGGCGCCCGGCGGTGCAGTACGCGGCAGGCACCGCGCGGCCGCGGCTGCCACCCCCCGTGGAGACCCGCCATGAGACCCGATCCCGCTTCGCGCATCCAGGACTATCTCGTGTTCGGTGAGTTCGGCGACGTGAACCCGAGCATCACCGACTCCTCGACGTTCACGTTCCTCGACCCGGCGCGGATGGACGAGGTCTTCGAGCACGAGATCGAGGGCTGCTTCCTCTATTCGCGACATTTCAACCCCACCAACAAGCATCTCTCGGAGGCGCTCGCCCGGATGGAGGGCGGCGAGTCCGCCCAGGTGATGGCCTCGGGGATGGGCGCGATCTCGACCACCCTGATGACGCTCACGGGCGCCGGCGACGAGATCGTCTCCGGGCGATCCGTCTACGGCGGGACCTACGCGCTGCTCAAGAACCTGCTTCCCCGATTCGGGGTCACGACTCGATTCGTGGACCTGTCCGACCCGACCGCCGTGCGCGGCGCGATCAACGAGCGCACACGGGTGATCTACTGCGAGTCCATCAGCAACCCGCTGCTCGAGGTGAGCGACCTGCCGACGCTCGCCGCGCTCGCGCACGAGCGCGGCCTGAAGCTGGTCGTGGACAACACGTTCAGTCCGATGCTGCTGTCCCCGCTCCAGCACGGAGCCGACGTGGTCGTGCACAGTCTCACGAAATTCGTGAACGGTACCAGCGATTGCGTCGCGGGCTGCGTCGTTTCGTCGCGCGAGTTCGTGACGCGCCTGAACGACATCAATGCCGGCCCGAGCATGCTGCTGGGACCCGTTCTGGACTCGACGCGCGCGGCGGGAATCCTGAAGAACCTCCACAGCCTGCACATCCGGATGCGTCAACACGGGCGGAACGCGCTGCAACTCGCCCAGCGGTTTCAGGAGGGCGGGCACGTCGTGCACTATCCCGGCCTCGCGAGCCATCCGCAGCATGCGCTGCTCGGCGCGCTCCGGAACCCCGGGTTCGGTTGGGGAGGCATGCTCACCCTCGACGTGGGGACTCACGAGCGGGCGAACCGTCTGATGGCGCTCATGCAGCGCGAGCGGGTGGGCTACCTGGCCGTGAGCCTGGGGTACTTCAAGACCCTGTTCAGCTCGCCCGCCAGCAGCACCTCCTCGGAGATCCCCGAGCACGAGCGCGCGACCGCGGGCATCTCGCCCGGCCTCATCCGCTTCTCGGTGGGACTCGACGAGGACATCTCCCACACGTTCGAGCGCATCGGACGCTGCATGCGGGAAGCCGAGATCGCCCCCTCGTCCGCGGTCCCCGGCCCGAGCTGACCCGGACCCCGCCCGATGCCGGGGTCCGTGGGCGCGGCGTGTGAGGCCCGCGGTGGCATCCCGGCCCCGGGCGCCGGCCACGCCCACGAGGCGCCGCCGCGCTACTCCCGCACCGAGCTCAGGCTCGTCTGCGCGCGCTTGAGCTTGTCGAGCGTCTCCTCGAGCTGGCTCAACCGCTCGTTCTCGCGCCGCACGATCTCCGGCTTGGCCTTGCGCAGGAAGTCCTGATTGCGAAGCTTCTTCTTCACACCCTCCAGGTCGGTCAGCAGTTTCTGCGCCTCGCGCGCGAGCCGCGCCCGCTCCTCGTCGAGATCGATCAGGCCCTCGAGCGGCAGGAACACCTCGGCGCCCTCGACCACCGCGGAGGCGGCCACGGGCGGCCGGCGGCCTCCGCGCTCGAGCGTGAGCGTCTCGATGCGCGCGAGCGGCCGCAGCTGGGCGCGCAGCTTCTCGAGCAGGTCGAGCTGCGCCGCCGCGCCGCGCACCACCACGGGCACGGCGCGCCCGGGCGGGATCTTGGACTCGGCGCGCAGATTGCGCACCGCCACGACCACGCCCTGCAGGAACGCCACCTCGCGCTCGGCCTGGGCGTCGAGCCAGGCCGACTTCGCCTTGGGCCACTGGGCGAGCGAGAGCGTCTCGCCGTCGTGCGGGATCGCCTGCCACAGCTCCTCGCTGACGAAAGGCATGAAGGGGTGGAGCAGCCGCAGGATCCCGTCCAGCACCTTCCAGCCCACCCAGCGCGCGGTGCGCAGGTCGTCGGCCTGCTCCGGGATCAGCGGCGCGTTCGGCTCGGCCAGCGCCCAGCGCGGCTTCGCCATCTCCAGGTACCAGTCGCAGTACTCGGTCCACGCGAACTGGTAGACGCCCTGAAGCGCCTCGGCCAGGCGGTAGGTCTTCAGGTTGCGTGTCACGTTCTTCGCGGCGTTCGCGAATCGCGACAGGATCCAGCGGTCGGCGAGCGTCAGCCGGAGCTGCGACTCCTTCACGCCGGACAGGTCCTCGCCGCCCAGCCGCATGGTGACGAGCTTGGTGGCGTTCCACAGCTTGTTGGCGAAGAACTTCCCGTTCTCGAGCCGCTTCTCGTCGAACAGCAGGTCCTGGCCGGTGGGTGTCTGGATCATGCAGAAGCGCACGCTGTCGGCGCCGTACTTGTCCATCATCGCCAGCGGGTCGGGCGAGTTGCCGAGCGACTTGCTCATCTTCCGGCCCTGCGCGTCGCGCACGATGCTCGTGAAGTAAACGTGCGCGAACGGCGCCTCTCCCATGAAGTGGAACCCCGCCATGATCATCCTGGCCACCCAGAAGAAGATGATGTCGCTGCCGGTGACCATGAGGCTGTTCGGGTAGTAGCGCTCGAGGTCCCTCGTCTTCTCCGGCCAGCCGAGCGTCGCGAACGGCCACAGCCAGGACGAGAACCAGGTGTCGAGCACGTCCGGGTCCTGCGTCCAGCCCTCGCCCGCCGGCGGCTCGAGCGACACCACCATCTCGTCGCCGCGGTACCACACCGGGATCCGGTGCCCCCACCACAGCTGCCGGGAGATGCACCAGTCGCGGATGTTCTCGAGCCAGTGCAGGTACACCTTCTTCCAGCGCGTCGGGAACATCTTGATCCTGCCGCGCTTCGCGGCCTCGATGGCCGGCGCGGCGAGCGGCGCCATCTTCACGAACCACTGCCAGCTCAAGTAGGGCTCGATGACCGTGTTGCAGCGCGAGCAGTGGCCGACGCTGTGCCGGTGCGGCTCCGTCTTCTCCAGGTAACCGGAGTCCTGGAGCGCGGCCACGATGCGCTGGCGGGCCTCGAAGCGGTCGAGGCCGCGGAAGTCGCCGGCCGCGTCGTTCATGCGCCCGTCCTCGTCCATCACGACGAGCTCGGGCAGGCCGTGCCGCTTGCCGATCTGGAAGTCGTTCGGGTCGTGCGCGGGCGTGACCTTCACCGCGCCGGTGCCGAACTTCGGGTCCACCGAGTCGTCGGCGAGGATGGGGATCTCGCGGCGGACGAGCGGCAGCACCGCGAACGAGCCCACGAGCTTCGCGTAGCGCGGGTCCCTCGGGTGCACGACGACCGCGGTGTCCCCCAGCATGGTCTCGGGCCGGGTGGTGGCCACGGTCACGTGGCCGCCGCCGTCCCGGAGCGGGTAGCGCAGGTGCCAGAGGTGGCCGTCGGTCTCCACCATGTCCACTTCCTCGTCGGACAGGGCGGTGCGGCAGCGCGGGCACCAGTTGACGATATAGCGCCCGCGGTAGACGAGGCCCTCGTCGTACAGGTGCTTGAAGACGTGCAGCACGGCGCGCGAGTAGCTCTCGTCCAGCGTGAACCGCTCGCGTGTCCAGTCGGGCGTGGTCCCGAGGCGGCGCTCCTGCTGGAAGATCAGGCCGCCATACTGCTCCTTCCATTCCCAGACGGTTTTCAGGAACGCTTCGCGGCCCAGCTCGTGGCGCGAGCGGCCCTGCTTGCGAAGCTGCTTCTCGACCACGTTCTGGGTGGCGATGCCGGCGTGGTCCATGCCGGGCACGTAGAGCGTCTCGCGGCCCTCCATGCGCTGCCAGCGCACGATGCAGTCGCGCACGGATTCGCCGAGCACGTGCCCCATGGTGAGCGAGCCGGTCACGTTGGGCGGCGGGATGGCGACCACGAACGGCGCCCGGGAGCCCGTGCCCTTCGGCGCCGCGGCGAGGTCGGGGCGCGGCTGGAACACGCCGAGGCGCTCCCACGTGGCGTACCACGGGGCCTCGATGCGGACGGGATCGTACGGAAGGGAGAGCGCCTCGGGGTTCCCCGGACGCATGCGGGCCTCCTCGGGGCCGCGGTCGGGCGAGCCGGCGCGTCGGCGGGCGACCCCACGGAAAAGTGAGCCGGGGACGGTAGCGCACCGTGTGAACGAGGGTCAACAGCCGGGCCGCGCGCGCGACACTCGGTCGCCAGGGGACCCCGGCCGATCGACGAGCCCGGCGTGCTCGCCGGAGCCCCCGCCGCGCACGTGATTTGGCGTCCTCGACCCGCGCGCCTAGCCTGCCGGCTCCATGACCCCGTGCTGGAGTCCCCGTCGCGGCCCGACTCCCGGCGGGCCCGGTGGCGCGGCAGGCGCCCGCCTCGCCGCGGCCGCGCTGGCGTTCGCCCTCTCGCCCGCGCTCGCCGCCGCCTCCCCCCTGGAGTTCGTCTCGCCGCGCGATCCGCTCGCGGCCGAGCTGCGCGTGCTCGAGCTGTACTCGCAATCCGCGGACAGCGGTCGGTTCCGGCTGCCGCATTTCTCCACGTGGCCGCTCCGGAGGCTGGAGCTGATGGGCGACGCGCGGCCCGCGTTCACCGGGAACCGCGTCCGTGATCTCGCCTTCGAGCGGCTCGAGCGCGAGCTCGAGCGCGACGCGACCGCGGCGTTCGCGCACGAGCGCGCCCGGCGCTCGACGCCGAGGCTCTTTCAGCGCGCGGGCGAGGGCGACGAGCGGGTCGAGCTCTCGGCCGGCGTCGAGGGCGTGTTCGACGCCGAGCGCTCCGGCGGCGACGACCGCTCGAGCTGGCGCGACGGCAGCGGCCTCCACCTGCGCGGCGCGGCGCAGCAGGGCGGCTGGCTGGCGTTCGCGCACCTCGCCGCGGCGCGGCTCCGCGGCGCCGAGCGCTTCACCGACGTGCTGGTCTCCCACAGCGACCTCGCGCTCCAGACCGAAGCGGCCTATCTCGCGGCGAGCGCCGGGACGCGCTGGACCGCGGCGATCGGCCGCCAGCGCTTCGCGTGGGGTCCCGGCGAGGAGGGCTCGCTGCTCCTCTCCCGCACCGCGGCGCCGCTCACCGCGCTGTGGCTGCACGCGCGGTTCACGACGCTGCGCGCGGATGCGTTCGCGCTGCACGCGACCACCGGGCCCGGGCGCGGCGAGCAGCTCGCCGCGCACCGGCTCGAGTGGTCGCCGGGGCCTGGCCTGCGCGTGGGTCTCGCGGAGGCCGCCCGCTACCGCGCCGACGGCTGGCAGGGTGTCTACCTCGCGAGCGTCATCCCGTTCTCGCTCGCCCAGCGGCTGCTCCAGCAGGACGGCGACACGCTCGGAGTGAACCGCAACAACGTGGTGCTCGCCGCGGACGTGGCGTGGCGCGTGGCGGACGGGACGCGCGTCTACGCCGAGCTGCTGCTCGACGACCTGCACGCGAAGACCGCCGACATGCCGGACAAGTACGCTTGGCAGATCGGCCTGGACGGCGCCTGGACCCGCGGCTTCTCGCGGGTCACGTGGAACGCCGAGTACACGTGGCTCTCGCGCTTCGTCTACACCTCGTTCTTTGGACGCGCTTTCACGGCGCAGGACGCGCCGCTCGGCTTCCCCACCGGACCCGACGCGCGCCGGTTGCGCACGCGGGTCACCTGGGACCCGCGCGTCGAATGGCAGCTGTCCGGGGGCGTGACGCGCACGTGGAAGGGCGAGAACGGGCTCACGGATCCGTTCGTGCCGGGCTCGCCCGTGCCGCCCGTCGCCACGCTCGAGGGCAGCCCCGAGGTGACGGACGAGGTCGCCGGCGCCGTGCGCTGGTGGCCGGCGAGCGGAGTGGACCTGGCGGCCACGCTCGGCTGGCGGCGCACGGACGACGCGGGGCACGTCGCGGGCGCGGGCGTCCGCGGCACGTTCGCCTCGCTCGCGCTGCGCCTGGCTCGCTGACCGGACCGCGCCGCTTTCGTCCCCGGCCGAGGAACGCTGGGCCGGGCGCGCTTGACGGCCCTGGGGCCGCTCGCCACCGTCGGCCTGCTCCGCCCTCCCGTCCCCCTCCCGCCGAAAGGCCCACCCATGCCCCGCCGCCTGCTGCCCATCGCCGCCGCGCTGCTGCTCGCCGTGCCCGCCGCGGCCCGCGCCGAGTCGTTCCTCGACGCCTCGAACCGCGACACCACCTGCGCGCCGTGCCACGACTTCGACCGGTTCGCGAACGGAGCCTGGCGCGAGCGGTTCGAGATGCCGGCCGCCTATTCGCGCTACGGCGCGTTCAACGAGGTGGCCGACCGCAACGAACAGGTGCTGCTGGGCATCGTCCGGCGCGCGGCGGAGAAGCGCGGCAAGGCGGGCAGCGACGAGGCGAAGCTCGGCGACTACTGGTCGAGCTGCATGGACTCGGTCGCGGCCGAGCGGGCCGGGCTCCAACCGGTCGAGCCGCTGCTCTCGGCCGTGGACGGCATGAAGTCCACCGCGGACGTGGCGCGGCAGGTGGCGTGGTTCCACGCGCACGGCGTGGGCGCGCTGTTCGGCTTCTTCGGCAACCAGGACCCCAAGAACAGCGCGCGCGTGATCGCGCACGCGAGTCAGGGCGGCCTCGGGCTCCCCGACCGCGATTATTACACCAAGTCGGACGCGGCCTCGGTGACGCTGCGCGACGAGTACGCGGCGCACGTCGCGCGCATGCTGGCGCTGTCGGGCGAGGACGAGGCGTCGGCGCGACAGCACGCGGACGCGGTGATGGGGCTCGAGACCGCGCTCGCGCAGGCGAGCATGACGAACGTGCAGCGGCGCGATCCCAACGCGGTTTACCACCTGATGACGCCGGACTCGCTGGCGGCGCTCTCGCCCCGGTTCGGCTGGACGGACTACTTCGCCGGCCGCGGCAAGCGCCCGGCGGACGTGAACGTGATGCAGCCCGGCTTCTTCCGCGTCGTGGACAGCCTGCTCGCCGCCACGCCGCTCGAGACGTGGAAGGCGTACCTCCGCTGGCACGCGCTCTCTGACGCCGCGCCCACGCTCACGGCCGCGTTCGCGGCCGAGGACTTCCGCTTCGGGCGGCTGCTCTCGGGTGCGAAGGAGCAGCAGCCCCGCTGGAAGCGCTGCCTCATGGCGGTGAACACGGACCTCGGCGACGTCGTCGGGCGCGCCTACGTCGCGGAGGCGTTCCCGCCCCGGGCGCGCGCGCGCGTGCTGGAGCTGGTGCACCACCTCGAGGCGGCGCTCGGCGAGCGCATCGCGTCGCTGGAGTGGATGAGCGAGGAGACGCGCAGGTCGGCCGCCACCAAGCTGGCCGCGTTCGAGGAGAAGATCGGCTACCCGGACAAGTGGCGGGACTACTCGAAGGTCCGCATCGTGCGCGGGCCGTGGTTCGCCAACCGCCTCGCCGCGAGCGCCGCCGAGGCGGCGCGCGGCATGGACCGCATCGGCAAGCCGGTCGAGCGCGGCGAGTGGCGGATGACCGCGCCGACCGTGAACGCGTTCTACTCGCCGTCGCTCAACAGCATCAACTTCCCCGCCGGCATCCTTCAGCCACCTTTCTTCCACCCCGACGCCGACGACCCCATCAACTACGGCGCCATCGGCGCGGTGATCGGGCACGAGATGTCGCACGGCTTCGACGACCGGGGACGCCAGTACGACGCGCAGGGCAACCTGCGCGACTGGTGGACGAAGGCCGACGCCGACGCGTACAAGGTTCAGGCGCAGCGCGTCGTCGAGCAGTTCGACGGCTACGTCGTGAACGACTCGCTGCACGTGAACGGGAAGCTCACGCTGGGCGAGAATATCGCGGACCTGGGCGGCGTGGCGGTGGCCTACGCGGCCATGCAGCGCGCGCTCGCGGGCAAGCCGCGCCGACTCGTGGACGGCTTCACGCCGGAGCAGCGCTTCTTCCTGTCCTACGCCCGCATCTGGCGCTCGGCCTATCGGCCCGAGGCGATGCGCACGCTGGTGCTCACGAACCCGCACTCGCCGCCGGGCTGGCGCGTGAACGGGCCGCTGTCGAACCTGCGCGAGTTCCACGAGGCGTGGGGCTGCAGGGAGGGCGACGGCATGGTGCGGGATCCCGCGAAGCGCGCGCGGATCTGGTAGGCGGCCCCGCGGGCGGTGCGGCGCGGATCCCGCCCGGCCCGGCTCCCCGCGCGCGGCTGGACGCCCCACCCCGGGCGCTGACAGGCTCCTGACGCACCGCACGCGTCCGAAGCGCGTCTCAACGCGCGACCCTTTCCGCGAGGAGGCCGTATGCGGCTCGAAGGCATCCACCACGTGACGGCAATCACCGGGGACGTGCTCCGGAACGTCGCGTTCTACACAGGCGTGCTCGGGCTCCGGCTCGTGGGCAAGTCGGTGAACCAGGACGACCCCACCGTCTACCACGTCTTCTACTCCGACGAGCTGGGCCGGCCCGGTGCGGACATCACGTTCTTCGAGTACCGCGGCGCGCCGGTGGGGCGCGCCGGCTCCGGCATGGTGCATCGCGTGCTGTGGCGGGTGACCGGCGAGCCGGCGCTCGATTTCTGGGCCCGGCGGCTGGCCGAGCACGGCGTGACCGCGACGCGGGCGCCGGGCTCGCTCCGCTTCGCCGACCCCGAGGGGCTCGAGCACGAGCTGGTGGTGGCCGACGTGCCGGACGAACCGCGCGTCGCGGACCACCCGGAGATCCCGCGCGAGCGGGCGCTCCAGGGCTTCCACGGCGTGCGCGCCTACGGCGGGCGCGTCGCGCGGAGCGGCGAGCTGATCGAGCGCGTGCTGGGCGGCGAGCGCCGCGCTGGCGACACGTGGGAGCTGCGCGGCGAGCGCCGCGGCGGGCTCATCACGTTCGACGCGCCGCCCGAGGCGCGGGGGCTTCCCGGCGCCGGCACGGTGCACCACGTGGCGTGGGGCAGCTCGGTCGCCGACCACCCGCGCTGGCTCGAACGGCTGGGCTCGAACGGCGTTCACTCGACGCCGGTCGTGGACCGGCACTTCTTCAAGTCCATCTACTTCCGCGAGCCGGGCGGCATCCTCTACGAGATCGCGGACGACGGGCCCGGCTTCGGCACGCCCGACACGCTGGGCCAGCGGATCGCGCTGCCGCCGTGGTACGAGTCGCAGCGCGCGGCGATCGAGTCGCAGCTCGCCCCGATCCCGGACCCGCGGGCGAGCTGGGTGAGGTAGGCGGCGGCGGGTCGCCGGAGCGGCCCGGGTGTCGCGGCGCCGACGCTCCCGGACGCCGCGAAGGCGGGCGCCCGGAACGTCGCATCGGGTTCACCGCTTCACGGGCAGCGGGTGCTTCCTCGTCCACTCCACGGTGCGGCGCAGGCCCTCGCGGAACGTGACGCTCGGCTCCCAGCCGAGCACGCGCCTGGCGCGCGAGGCGTCCAGGTAGATGCGCTGGATCTCGCCGGGGCGCGCCGGCTCGTGGATCGCGTCCTCGGGGAAGCCGAGGATGACTTTCAGCTCGCGCACGATGTCGTTGACGCTGGTGCCGACGCCGGTGCCGAGGTTCAGGATCCCGCCGCCGGCCCGGTCGAGCGCGAGGACGTTCGCATCCACCACGTCCGTCACGTAGAGGTAGTCGCGCACGGCGTTCCCGTCGCCGAAGATGCGCGGGCGCTTCCCCTCGAGCATGAGGCCGATGAAGATGGCGTTCACGCCCGCCTCGCCGTGCGGGTTCTGGCGCGGGCCGTAGACGTTCGGGTAGCGGAGCACGGTGTAGTCGAGCCCGTGCAGCAGCTTCCAGATGTACAGGTAGTGTTCGACCGTGTGCTTGCTTGCGCCGTACGGGGACTCGGGGTTCACGGGGTGCTCCTCCGTGGCCGGGAGCGTGCGCCCCTCGCCGTAGAGCGCCCCGCCGGTCGAGGCGTAGAGCACCTTGCGCACGCCGTGCCGTGTGCAAGCCTGCAGCAGTCCGATCGAGCCGAGCACGTTGACGCGCGCGTCGAACACCGGGTCGGTCACCGACTTCCGCACGTCCATCTGCGCGGCGTGGTGGGCGACCACCTCGGGACGGAATTCCGCCACGCACCGGTCCACGGCCGCGGCGTCCACCAGGTCGGCTTCGAAGAAGCGCGCCCGCGGGTTCACGAACTCGCGGAAGCCGGTGGACAGGTCGTCCAGCACCGCCACCTCGTGCCCCTCGTCCACGAACCGGTCCGCCACGTGCGAGCCGATGAAGCCCGCGCCTCCCGTCACGAGGATCCGCATGCCCCTCCCTCCCGGTCCACGATCGTCCCGCGGCGTCCGCGCGGGCGTGCCATTCAACCCGCGCCCCCCGAGCGAGGCAAACCGCCGCCGCTCACGCGGCGCGGTCCTTGCCGCCGCCCGCCCCGGGGAGCCGCTCGAGCACGCGTGCGGCCACGCCCGGGCTCGGGTCCTCCTCGACCAGGGCGCGCCCGCGCAGGACCGCGGTCTCGACCGCCGGCGTGCGGCCGAGCGCGGCCGCGATGGTGTCCCAGGCGAGCCGCGAGCGGTCCCCGCGCGCCCACGCCAGCCCGCGTTCGCGGAGCCACGTGGCGAGCGGCGCCGCGGCGGAGCCGACCGGCAGCAGCGGGCAGCCCGCGGCGAGCGCGCGCCGCACCAGGTCCGCCCCCACCGGGCGGTGGAGCGTCACGAACGCGAGCCTCGCGTGCTGGAGCCAGGCCTCCTCCGCCTCGCGGGGCGCGCGGCCGACGAAGTGCACGCGCTGGAGGACGCCCGCCTCGCGCGCGACCGCCTCGAGCGCGGCATCCGGATGGTCGAGCACCACGAGGTCCACATCGTCGCGGCGGTCGGCCGCGCGCGCGAAGCCGTCGAACAGCCGCTCGGCCTCGGCCGGGCGGAGCGGCGACGCGACCACCACATACGGCCCGTCCCAGAGCGAGAGTCGCTTGGGGCGTGCACGATCGCCGTGCAGCAGTGACAGCTCGCACGGGTCCGCGCCGGGGGCGAGCTCGGGGAGCGGTCCCGTGGCGCCCGGCGACGACCAGCCGGTCGGCCACCACCACGCCGGGAGCCGGCCGGCCGCCGCATGCGCGGCGGCGCCCCCTCCGGAGCTGGCGCTGGCCCATACCACGAGCTGGGCGCGATGGTCCTCCGCCGCGCGGGCCACGCCGTCCACCACGTGCGCCGGCTCGATGCACTCGATGCCCGGCTGCGGGCGCTCGGGGGTCCCGTACTGGAGATCCACCTCGGCGTCGGGGGCGACGGCGAGCATGCGCACGTCGAACCCGCACTTCCTCAACAGTTGCGCGCGCGGCCGCAGGTCGGCGGGAGACGCACCCACGGCGTCCAGCTGCTCCACGAGGAGCAGGCGTTGGGCAGGCGACAATCCATCCTCGTCGGGAACGTCGCACGCGACGAGGTGGGATCCCCGCCGGAGGCGCGGCCCTCGTGAGGGCGTGGCGCGCCGGCGAGCCGGCGCGTCCTGCGACCATCCCGCGGCGATCGCACCGGCGAGCGCCACCCCGTCCTGGGGTGCGGCTCGCCACGGCGCGGCGCGACGCGCTCCTTTCCCTGGAGCAGGTCAGGCGGGAGCGTGGTGCGGGTCAGGACGAAGCCGGTGCCCCGTCGCCGCGCTCCTCGGCTTCGACCCGGCGCATCCACGCCAGGAACCGGAGCCGCTGCAACACCTGCAAGTCGCAGTCCAGCACGATGGGCTCGAGCGGCGGCCGCGGCGCGACCACCGGGGCGGCGGGCGCCGGGAGGTTCCTCCACGCCGGGATGCCCGCCGGCATGGCCCGCCGGAGCTCCCCGACGCGCTCGGCCAGGGCTTCGAGCGATGGTTCCAGCACGCTGGATAGGTCTAAGGGCTGCAAAGCGATACTCAACCGGGCCACGACGTCGCCCGCGCCCAGCGGGAGGGCCCGGCCGCGCCCGGCCCACCAGCCCTCCACGGGCAGGTCCCGGATCGCAGAGCCGAACTCGATGGGGGCGGTGGGCTCGACCGCCATCACGATGCGCCCGAAGTGCGGCAGGAGTTCGGCCAGCACGCGGCCAAGCCGTGACCAGTCCGCCGGCCGGGCGGAGTCCCCGTGCGAGAGCAGGTGAAGGCCGGGATGCCCCGCGTAGTGGACGAGTCCGAGCACCGGCATCTCGGCGGCGAGGCACTCGAGCAGGCCCCAGCGCGCCTCGCGCCCGAGCCGTTCGTGGAGCCGCAGGCGCGGCGAGCCGTCCACGATGAGCACGCGCTCGCCGAGCGCGATCCGGGGCGCGGCCAGCTCGAGCAGGGCGCGCACCACGAGCGACGGCGTCCGGCCGGTGACGACGTGGACCGCGGCGATGCCCTCGGAAGACGCACCCATGCGCACCCGCCGCCGGGGCGCGCGGCGCGGCGCGGCCCCGGGCCACCGGCGCGAGGCGGGCAGCAGCACGAGCAGCGCCGCAAGCGAGCCCGCACCGGCGCCCACGAGCAGCGCCGGCAGCCACGCCGAAGCGATGGGCAGGACGAGCGGCCGCACGACGCGCGCGCCGGGTCCCGCGAACGCGGCCCACGGCTCGCCCGCCTGGTCGTCGAACGCGGGCAGCCGCCGCGCGACCATCCGCCCGAGCAGCGCGCGCTGCGCGGATCCCTCGGTCGCGACGAGGCGGGCCGCGAGCGGCTCGAGCAGCTCGGCCCGCGAAGCCTGCCAGCTCCGCCACGACTCGGCCCGCGCGGTGAGCGGCGCGCCCGCCCAGACCGCGGCGTCCTCGAACCAGCGCTGGTCGGCGCGCGTGGCCTCGAGCAGCGCCCGGGTGAGGAGCGCCGGGTCGCGCTCGTCCACGACCCAGGTGACGTTGAGCCACGCGTCCTCGACCGTCGCAGGCGGCCGGCGCGGCGCCGGGGGCGCCACGGGCGCAGACAGGGGCAGCGCGCCTGCCAGCTCGAGGCCCCAGCGGGCGCGCGCGAGCAGTTCCGCCGCGCACGCGGCGGCACGCGACGCCCGCGCCGGCGGCTGGGCCCGGGCGAGCTCGCGCCAGGCGGCACGCACGCGGTCGCGGCCTTCGCGCAGCTCGTCGGACGTCGGCGCGGCCCGTGCCGCGAACGCCCGCGCGAGAGCTCTCGCCTCCGCCGCCGAGCCCGCGCCCACGATGAGCCGCGGGCCCGAGCGGGACGGCTCGATCCGGACCCGCTCGCCCTCGAGCGGGGCGCGGGGCCAGTCGGCTCCGGTGGGCAGCGCCTCCGACCACGGGAGCCGCGCCTCGAACCGGGCGCCGCGCGGCGAGGCCAGGGCGAGCGCGAGCGCGCCGCCGACGGTGACCCCCGCGACCACGCTCCAGGCCACCGTGCGAGCCCGGAGCGGGGCTCGCGCCGAGTCGTCGCTCATGGCTTCCGTGGCGCGCAACGGGACCTCCGGCGGTGCGTCCGTGGCCCGCATCCTGCGAGCCGTGCAGCACGCTAGCCGCACGCGATGGCCCATGCAAGCGCTCGCACCGCCAGCAGGCCCCGCCGCCGGGCGGGATTCGCGGCGGAAGCGTGCGCGCCCCGGCGGGCTCGCTCGCGGCCGAGCGGGCGGCGCTCGAGCGCATCCTGCCCCGGATCGGCGTGCCCGCGGTGCCGCGGCGTGCAGGTGCGGATGGCGCGGGTGCCGTACCCGGCCATGCGCGCGAGATCGCGGGCGGTGGCGAGGTCGGCGCGGGGTCGGATCCGGCTTCACGCGGCTTCGATCCTGCCCTACAGGAGCATCCGGGCGCGGACCGGGCCCGGGGACGAGTGCGAGACGGCGGCGTGGACGAGCTTCGCGGGGCGCGGCCACGGTCGTTCGCCGCCGCGCTCGCGCTCGCAGGACGGCGCGGCGTCAGGCCGCGCGCTGGGCCGGCTGGCTCTGAGCGCCCGCCACGGGGAGAGTGAACCAGAACGTGCTGCCCTCGCCCGGCAGGCTCTCCACGCCGATTCGTCCGCCGTGCTGCTCGACGATACCCTTGCTGATCACGAGCCCCAGCCCGGTCCCTCCCACTTTGCGCGTCGAGCCCGAGTCGATCTGCTGGAACTTCCTGAACAGCCGCGGCAGGTCCTTGGCCTGGATGCCGTCGCCGTGGTCGCGGACGGTGACCCGCAGCACGCCGCCGGAGGCCGTGGCGGCGATGCAGACTTCGCCGCCCGGGGGCGAGAACTTGATCGCGTTCGAGAGCAGGTTCGTGACCACCTGCGCGATGCGGTGCGCGTCCAGCATCCCCTCCGGCAGCGCGTCCGGGACCTCGATCTGCAGCTTGATCTTCCGCTCCTCGAGCAGCATGCGCAGGTTCTGCGCGGCCTGCTGGACGACCGGGCCCAGATGCTGGCGCTCCATGCTCATCGGCAGCGACGCCGACTCGAGCTTGGAGAAGTCGAGGATGTCGTTGATCAGCAGCAGCAGTCGGTCCGCGTTGGCGTGCGCGATGGACAGCAGCTTCACCTGCTGCTCCGTGTTGTGGAAGTAGCGCGTGTCGGACAGCAGCTCGACCGCGCCCTTCACCGACGTGAGCGGGGTGCGGATCTCGTGCGACACCACCGCCACGAAGTCCGACTTGAGCCGGTCCAGGACCTTCGTGCGCTCGAACAGCTGCGAGTTCCGCACCTGCACGGCGGCCTGGCTCGCGAACATGCTCAGGAACTCGAGATCGCCGTCCGTGAAGCCGTCCTCGCGCCCGAACGCCACCATGACCCCGATCGCCTGCCGCTCCTGGACCATGGGCACGGTGAGGGCCTCGCCGGCCTTCACGTGCGGGAATCCCGGCAGCTCGAGCGGCGCGCCCGGGGGCACGACGTGGCGCGCGGACGCGCGCTCCTGGACGAGCCGGCCGAGCCAGCCCTCGCCCGCCTCGAAGTGCGGGGCGACGGGGTCGGCGATCGGCAGCGCCACGCCGTGCGCCGCGGCGGCGCGGTATTCGTCCGAGTCCTCGCTCTGCAGGTAGACCACCGCCGCGCCGGCACGGACCAGGCGGGCGGCCGTCTCGGCGACCATCGCCAGCCGGGGCTGGAGCTCGAGGTTGGCGCCGATCTCCATGGACACGCGGTAGAGCGTGTCCAGGTTCTCGGTGGCCTGGGTGACTCGCTCGCGCAGCTCGAGCTCGTGGCGCTGCAGCACCTCGTTCTGGACGCGGAGCTGCTCGAGCAGGGCGCGGTTCTCGACCTTGAGCCGGCGGGTGCGGAGGTGCCGCTCGATCGTCTTGGGGATCTCGGTGATGTCGTCGAACGGCTTGGTGATGTAGTCGCTGGCGCCCTCGCGCAGGGCGTCGATGGAGTTCTGCACCGTGGCGTGCCCGGTCATGAGCACGACCGCGACCTCGGGGTCGGCGGCACGCGCCTGCCGCATGACGTCCAGGCCCGAACGCCCCGGCAGCGAGATGTCGGTGAGGATCAGGTCGGGGCAGCCCCCGGCGACGCGCTCGAGCGCCTCCTCGCCCGAGGCCGCGAACGCGAGCTCGTAGGGCTCGTCCGCGAGCACCTCGCGCAGCACGTCCGCGACCGTCTCGTCGTCCTCGACGACCAGGACGTGCGGGCGCGCCGCGATCAGCCCCGGCGGGGCGGGACGTTGGCGTTCGGGGCCAAGCTCGGGAGCCATGCGTGGACGCCTCAGTGGGTGTGGGAAGGGCCGCTGGCCGCCGTCCGGTGACGCCCGGCCTTCTTGGCCAGGCCGAGCGCGCGCTCGGCGGCGCCGAGCAGCTCGGTCGGATCCACGCCGTCGCGCGGCGAGGCCGCGACGCCGGCCGAGATGCTGAGGTGCCCGGCGCGCGGGAAGCGGTGCTCCTCGAGCGCGTGGCGCAGCCGCTCGGCCAGCCGCCGGGCCGGAGCGAGATCGCAGTCGGGCAGCAGCACGCCGAACTCGTCGCCGCCGAGCCTCGCGATGAAGTCCCCGTCACGCAACGCGAGCCGCAGGACGAGCGCGCACTCGGCCAGCACCTGGTCGCCGCTCTCCCGGCCGTAGCGCTCGTTCAAGCCCGCGAAGTGATCCAGGTCGAGCGTCACCACCGCGAGCGGAAGCCCCGAGTGCTCGGCGCGCCCGACCTCCTCGACCAGCCGCTGGTGGAACGAGCGCGCGTCGGCGAGCCCGGTGACGGGATCGCGGCCGGGCTGCCGCCGCAGCTCGTCCAGCTCGAGCCGGGCGCCGAGCGCGGCGCCGAGCGCGCCGGAGGCCGTGCGCACGAGCGAGAGCTGTTCCGGCCGCCAGCGCTGGCCGCGGCGGGCGAGCAGGTCCAGCGCGCCGACGCGCTCGCGGCCGCGGAACAGCGGCACGCCCAGCGCCTCGCGCAGGTCCCCCGGCGTGCGCTCCCACTGGCCGCGCGCGCACCAGGGCGCGAGCGTGCCGTCGGCCGAGCTCGCGTGCAGCGCGACGCCGTCGCAGTCGAACGCCACCAGCAGGGAATCGAGCGCGGCCGCGAGCGCGCCCGGCTCGCTCACCGAGGACAGCAGCGCCTCGCAGGCCGACCACAGGCAGCCCGAGGCCGCGCGGCGGTCCGTGCGGCGGGACGCACCCCGGTCGGAGCCCTGGTCGCCCTTGCGCTCCCGCGGAGCCGGCGGCTCGGCGGAAGCCTGCGGATCACGCGGCCCTTGGCCGGGGAACGGGGCTACCGAGGACCCTTTTGAGGTCCCGGAGCCGGACGGTCGCTTCTTGGATTCGGCCGGACTCACGGAGGACGACCTCCAATCGTTCACGGACGCCGGGCGCCTGCCCGGCGGGGTTCATCAGCATGAGCTGCGTGTTCCCGCGCACGCCCACCAGGGCGTTGTTGATCTCGTGATGCACCCCGAGCACCTCCCGCACGCGGGCGTCCCAGGACTCCAGCTCCCTCCACCACTCCTCCACCAGCGCGCGCAGCTGGACGGCGGCGTCGGCGTCGCCGGCGCGCTCGCGCGCCTCGGCCTCGGCCAGCAGCCGGTCACGCAGCGTCTCGTGGGCCGGCCGCGGCCAGCCCTCCGCCGCGCTCTCCTCCGTCGCGCTCACGCCGCCTCGCTCCGGGCGCCCGACGCCTTGTGCAGGCGCAGCTTCAAGCGCGCCATGGCGCGCGTGTGCACCTGCGACACGCGGGACTCCGAGATCCCGAGCGTGCGCCCGATCTCCTTGAGCGTCAGGTGCTCGTAGTAGTAGAGCGCCACGACCAGCCGCTCCTGCTCGGGCAGCAGGTCGATGGTGCGAAGCAGCATGCGCCGGGTCTGGTCGTCCTCGAGCCGGGCCTCGAGGTCCACGGACGTGGGATCCGCGAGGTGGTCGGCGAGCGTGCCCTGGTCCTCGCCGTCGTTGGAGCGCGCCTCGTCCAGTGACACGAGCACCGCGCCGCGGACGTGGTCGAGCAGCCGGTAGAAGTCCTCGCGCGACATCTTGAGCTCGCGCGCGACCTCCTCCTCGGACGCGGCCCGGCCCAGCTTCTGGTCGAGCCGGCGCGTCACGCCGTCCAGGTTGCGCGCTTTGCGCCGCATCGAGCGCGACGCCCAGTCGAGCGCGCGCAGCTGGTCGAGCACGGCGCCCTTGATGCGCCACACCGCGTAGGTCTCGAACTTGACGCCCTTGCGGGTGTCGAACTTCGCGTGCGCGTCGAGCAGCCCGAGCACGCCCGCCGAGTAGAGGTCCTCGTGGTCCACGTTGCGCGGCAGCGTCGCCGCGACGCGCTCGACGACGTGGCGGACGAGCGGCGCGAAGCGCTTGAGCAGGTCCTCCTTGTTGTAGGTGACCGCCGGGGTGTTCGCGCGAGCCGCCGGGGCGGTCGCGCGCGCCTGCGCGGCGGCCGCCGGCGTGCGGGTCGGGGCCGCGGCGCGGACGGCCGGGGCCGGGCGGGCCGGAGCCGTGGCGCGGCCCGGCGCGACCGCGCGCGACGCCGCGACGGCGCGAGCCGGCGCGGGACGGGCCGCCCGCTTCCCCGGCACGAGCTTGAGGGCGGGGCGGGCCACCCGGGCGGTGCGGGCGGAGGAGGGCTTCCTGCGAGCGGCGGACGACGGGGTGGCGGCGCGGGGCATCCGGGCTCTCCTAGGCTTCGAGGCGGTGCGACGGCTCCGACGCCACATCGGCGCCGGGACCCGAGGGGACGGGCTTCCACAGCCGCGCGGCGAGCGCGCGGTAGGCGACGGCGGCCGGCGAGTCCGGCCAGGACAGCGTGACGGGCTCGTGCGCACGCACCGCGCGCGGCACGGCGGCGTCGTAGGGCACGGTGCCGAGGGACTCGACCTCGAGCCGGAGGAAGTGCCGCGCGAACAGCCGCATGCGCTGCGTGACCTCCTCGGCCTCCCCGGGCGTGGTGGCCATGTTCACGACCAGCCGGGGCGGACGGGCGAGCGCGCCTTCGCGCTGGAGGGTCTTCACCAGGCCGTAGGCGTCGGTGAACGTGGCCATCTCGGGCGTGGCGAGCACGATCAGGTCGTGCGCCGCCCGGCACAGCTCGAGCGTCTGGCGGCCCAGGCCGGTGCCGGTGTCCACCAGCATCAGGTCGGCGCCGTCGTCGGCGACCGCGAGCGAGCGCAGCAGCAGCTCGCGGCGCACGTCGTCCAGCTCCGCCAGCTCGGGCGCGGCCGCCGACGCCGGCACCAGCGTCACTCCGCGCGCGGCACGCACCGCCACCTCGTCCACCGTCTTCGTGCCCTCGAGCACGTGGCCGAGGTCGAAACGCGGGTGCACGCCGAGCAGAAGGTCGAGGCTGGCCTGCGCCAGGTCACCGTCCACGAGCACGACCCGGGCGCCGCGCTCGCCGAGCGCGACGGCGAGGTTCGCGGCCAGATTGCTCTTGCCCACGCCGTCGCGGCCGCTCGTGACCACGATCGTGCGCACGCGGCTGCGCGACAGCCGGGACGGGTGCTCGACGCCGAACTCGGCCGAGTCCGGGTTGCCGCCGCGCACGACCCGGACCACCGGGGCCCTGCGATCGGGACGCCGGCTCACGCGGCCCCCGCGGCGATCGCGCACAGCGCTCGCACGAACCGCCAGTAGCGGAGCTGGTGCGCCGCGCGCGCGAGCGGCCACTCGAGCCCGAGCCGCTCGGCGCGCCGCTGCTCGGCGGCGAGAGCCTGCACGGCGGCGTCCGCGGCCGCGAGCCGCGCCGTGGCGGACACGGGCATGGACCGGCGCGGGTCGGCGAGCGGCGCGAACGAAGCGCCCGGCGTCACGCGACCCTCCGCGCGGCGGCCCGGACGGCGCGGGCCCGGCGCGACAGCCGGCCGAGCAGCGCCCCGAGGCGGCGGACGACCTCGCGCGACGGCGTGCGCAGCGCGGCGCCCGCCTCGAGCGGCGACAGGCCCTCGAGCAGGCACAGCGCGAGCAGCGCGCGGTCGTTCGCGTCGAGCGAGCCGACGAGCGCGGCGACGCGCTCGCGTGCCCCGGTGTCCCGCGGCGAACGGCGCGGCGCGGGCGTCACGCGGCCCTCCGCAGCGGCGGGCGACGACGCTCGGTGCGGGTGAGCAGCGCACGGCGGACCGCGCGGCGGAGCTCGTCCACGTGGAACGGCTTCGGGAACACCTCGGCCACGCCGGCACGCAGCAGCTCGCGCATCGTCTCCGGGGAGCCGTACGCGGTGACCACGATCACCGGCTGCGCGTTGCGGCCCCGCGACAGCTTCTGCGCCAGCTCGAGCCCCGAAAGGCCCGGGAGCCGGAAGTCGGTGATGACGATGTCGCTGCGATGGCTCCGCAGCCAGGCGAGCGCTTCCTCGCCGGTGCGGAACGTGTCGATCGTGTAGCCGTCGTCCGAGAGCCCCTCCGCCAGGGCCCACGAAGTCGTCGGTTCGTCTTCCACGATGAGGATGTGGGGCATCGCGGCGCTCCGGGGCCGGGGAACGGGGTGGCGTGGTCACCCGGGCTTTTCGCACGCCGCATGCCACGCGCCCGGGCCGTCCGCCGGAACGCGCGCGCCCCGCTCCACCGCTTGGCGGCCCGGCGGGCCGTACGCGCTCAACCGCCGGTTCCGCAAGCGATTGGCGGCCCCGCCCGAAGCCGCGGCCCGGCGGGTCGGCTCCCCCAGCCCGGCGCCGGAGACGCGAGCGGCCGGAGGCGCGCCGCCCCCGGCCGCTCAACTCCCGACCGCCTCCTGCCGATGAGCGATGGATTCTTGGCCGGCGCTCAGCCGCCCGCCGCGTCCTCCCCATCGTCGGCGATCGAGTACTCCTTGAGCTTCGTCCGCAGCGTCTGGCGGGCGATCCCGAGCAGCGTGGCGGCGCGGGTCTTGTTGCCGTCGCACACGCGCAGCGCGTGCTCGATGGCCAGCTTCTCGATCTCGGCGAGCGGACGTACGACGCCGCGCGGGAACGGGTCACCCGCCGCGGCGCCGGCCGGGCCCGCGCCCGCCGCCAGCTCCGGCGGCAG
>CAZSQX010000022.1:0-58569 GCA_964609125.1 uncultured bacterium | reverse complement strand
GCCGTTCACCACGTCATCGGGTGTGGGGTCGAAGCCGATCGAGGTGGTGGCCACGCCCTCGAGCGTCCCGGTGGACAGGGTCTGCAGCTGGTTGCGGAAGCGCCCGACCACGTAGAGCCGGCCACGCGGTCCGTCCACGAGGACGCCGGTGGGGCCCGCGACCGTGGGCACGCGGGCGAGCAGCGCGCCGGCTTCGCTCAGGACGCCGAGCTTGTCCGAGCCCAGCGCGGTGACGTAGAGCCGGCTGCCGTCCGGCGACCAGTCCGCGCCCGTCGGGAGCGCCAGCGACGAGTCCCGCTCGGACGGCGGCCCCGTCGGCACGGCGTAGTTCACGTGCGGGTTCAATCCCACCAGCGTCGGCGGCCCGGCGGGCGGCACGAGCGCGACGCGCGCCTCGGTGACGTGTCCGCGAACGTTCGGCTCGAACCGGAGCTCGGTCATCGCCTCGGTCCCCGCCACGGCGCAGGCGCCGCTCACCGGGTTCACGTCGGTCGCGAACATGGACGTGGCGAGGTCCCCGAACGCCGTGAGCGCGAGCGGGTTCGCCGCGTCGAAGCGCACGAGCTCCACGCGCGGCACGGTGTACGGGATCTTCGAATCCCAGAGCTTGCCCGAGACGTCCCGCCAGTGGCCGGCCGTATAGTGGACGATGAGGCCGACGTCGGGCGCGGGCGGCAGTCCGCCGGCCATGGGCGGTACCGGCGCGGGGAGCGAGTCCCGCGCCTCGTCCTCGCTCAGAACCGTCTGGCCGTCGCTGCCGTGGAGGATCGCCGCGTACACGGTGCCGCCGTCGGCGCTCACCGACAGGGAGCGCGGCTTGCGCGCGGGCACGGGGACGACCTGCGGCGGCGCGGCCAGGTCGGCCGGGTCGAAGATCTTGATCGCGTCCTCCTGCGAGACGCTCACCCACGCGCGCGCGGGGCTGCCCGCGAACACCACGTCGTTCGGTTCGTCGCCCACGCGCAGCGTCGCGCGCACGTGCAGCGTGGCGAGGTCCACGATGCTCACGTCGTCGGAGAGGTGGTTCACGACCCACGCCTCCTGGTCGTTCCGCACCGCCACCGAGACGGGCTCGAGCCCGACCGGGATCTCGGCCACGCGCGCGGGCGCGGCGCCGGTGAGGTCGAACACGCTCAGGCGCGCGTCGGCCGTGTTCACGGCCAGGAGCCGGGTGCCGTCCGGTGTCATCGCGAGCGGGTGGACGTGGCCGCTCTCGAAGTGCACGAAGTCGTGCGAGGACTGGACCCGGGTCGTCGCCGGGCGCGGCAGGATCGCGGCCACGGCCAGCGCGAGCGTGAGGGCGGCGAGGGAGAGCGCGAGGGTGCGGCGCAAGGGGACCCCGGGGGCTGGAGGCGGGCTGCGGAGGAGCGACCATTCCATGGAAGCCGACCCCGGGCCGCAGGGCAAGGGATTCGTTGGGTCCGTTCGCGAGTCGGGGGCCGAGCGGCCCGCCGGGGCCAGGCGCGGAGCGCGCGGGCCGGCCGGATCGGCGCACACGGCCGGACCGGCGGCCCTCCGGCCGCGGGTGCGAAGGTCGGACTTTGACCATGTCCGCGCGGGCCCCGTACACTTCCCGCCGCTTTTTCCTTCGGGGCGGGGTGCGAGTCCCCACCGGCGGTGGAGCCCGCGAGCTCCGCGGAGTCGTACCCGCGGGGCAGACCCGGTGAGATCCCGGGGCCGACCGTGAAAGTCGGGATGAGAGAAGGAGGAGCGTCCGGTGATCGGGATGGCCGTCCGCGGCCGTCCCGGCGTCGCCGTGCGTCCCCGCGCCCCGGTGTCTCCGCTGGGGCCCGTATGACCGCGAGCGGCATCCGTTCCGAGGACCTCCTCCACATGCGGCGCGCGCTCCGCCTGGCCGAGCGCGGGCGGGGGCGCACAGCGCCGAACCCCGTGGTCGGCGCGGTGCTCGTGCGCGACGGGCGCGTCGTGGGGGAGGGCTGGCATCGCGCGCTCGGGGAGGCCCACGCCGAGTCCGTCGCGCTCCGGCGGGCCGGCCGGGATGCGCGCGGGGCCACGCTCTACGTGACGCTCGAGCCGTGCGTGCACTGGGGCCGCACGCCGCCCTGCGCCGACGCGCTGGTCGCGGCGGGCATCCGGCGCTGCGTGGTGGGCCTGCGCGACCCCGACCCGCGGGTGGACGGCCGCGGCCTGCGCCGCCTGCGCTCGGCCGGCATCCGGGTCGAGACCGGCGTGCTCGCGGACGAGGTCGGCGAGGCGCTGGGCGGCTACCGCCGCGCGCACGCGACCGGGCTGCCGCGCGTGACGTGGAAGGTGGCCGCCACGCTCGACGGGCGCGTGGCCGACGCGCGCGGCCGCTCGCGCTGGATCACGGGCGAGGCGGCGCGCGCCGACGCGCACCGGCGCCGGGCGGAGTGCGACGCGGTCGTCGTGGGCTCCGGCACCGCGCGCGCGGACGACCCGCGGCTCACGGCCCGCACCGGGGGCCCCGTGCGCCAGCCGCTCCGCGTCGTGGTGGACTCGCGCCTCCGGTTGCCGCTCGCGCTCGGGCTTTACTCGCCGCGGCTCGCGCGCGGGACGGTCGTGGCGTGCACCGCCGCTGCGCCGGGGACGCGAGCGCGCGCGCTCGAGCGGCGGGGCGTCGAGGTCTGGCGGCTGCCGGCCGCGCGCGGCCGCGTGTCCCTGGCCGCGCTCGCGCGCCGGCTCGCGCGCGCGGGCTGCCACGAGGTGCTGCTCGAGGGCGGACCCACGCTCGGCAGCGCGTTCCTGCGCGCCGGGCTCGTCCAGCGCCTCGTGCTCTACGCCGCGCCGCGCGTGCTCGGCGGCGGGCCGACCTGGTGCGCGGGGCTCGACCGGCGGCTCGCGGACGCGCCGCGCGGCACGTGGCGCTCGCTCGGGCGGTCCGGTGAGGACGCCTGTCTGGTCGTGGACCTGGAGGACTGACGCCGCATGTTCACCGGACTCGTCGAGGAACTGGGCGCGGTCGAGCGCGTGGAGCATCGCGCCGAGGGCCGGCGGTTCTGGATCGCCGCACGCGAGGTGCTGCGCGACGCCAGGCCCGGCGACAGTCTCGCCTGCTCCGGGTGCTGCCTCACCGTGCTCGAGGCGGAACCGGGGCGCTTCGCGGCCGAGGCGGTACCCGAGACGCTCCACCGCACCACGCTCGGGGACTGGCGGGAGGGCACGCCGGTCAACCTCGAGCGCCCGCTCCGGCTCGGTGACCGGCTCGGCGGCCACCTCGTCCAGGGTCACGTGGACGGCGTCGGCATCGTTCGCGCGAGCGTCCCGGAGGGGGCCGGCCGACGGGTGACCCTCGCGCTGCCCCGGGAACTCGCCCGATTCGTGGCGCTCAAGGGCTCGCTGGCCGTGGACGGCGTCAGCCTCACCGTGGCCGGGCTCGCCGACTCGATATGCGAAATCGCGTACATTCCCCACACCCTCGCCGTCACCTCGGCCGGCCGCTACGCGGCCGGCACGCGGGTGAACCTGGAAGTGGACCTCCTGGCCCGGTACCTCGCGCGCCTGCTCGAGGCCCCCGACGAAGGGACGAGACCTTGACGAGCCCCACCCCGACCCGACGACCGGCCGCCCGGGCCGCGCGCGAGCGCGACGCGGTGATGCTCACCGTGGAACAGGCGGTGCGCCGCCTCCAGTCCGGCCGCATGATCGTCGTGGTGGACGACGCCGACCGCGAGAACGAGGGCGACATCGTGTTCGCGGCCGAGCGCGCCACACCGGAGCTGGTGAACTTCGCGGTCAAGCACTGCCGCGGCATCCTGTGCGCGCCGATGGCGGCCGAGATCGCGGACCACCTCGAACTGAGGCTGCTCGTGCCGGACAACACCTCGAAGTTCGGCACGCCGTTCACCGAGTCGGTGGACGCGAAGCGCGGCACCTCGACCGGCACGTCGGCGTTCGACCGGGCGCGCACGCTGCGGGCGCTGGCGCGCCCGGGCGCCGCGGCCGCCGACTTCGTGCGCCCGGGTCACGTCTTCCCGCTGCGCGCGATGCCGGGCGGCGTGCTGCGCCGCGCCGGCCACACGGAAGCCGCGCCCGACCTGTGCCGGCTCGCGGGGCTCCGCCCGGTCGCGGCCGTGTGCGAGATCCTGGCCGAGGACGGGCGCATGATGCGCCTGCCCGAGCTCAGGGCGTTCGCGCGCCGCCACGGGATCGGCATCCTCACCATCCGCGACCTGATCGAGTGGCGCCGCCGCCGCGAGCAGCTCGTGCGCCGGCTCGTGCAGGTGCCGATCCCCACCGAGGAGGGCGAGTTCCAGCTCCACCTCTACGAGAGCGCGCTCGAGGGCGACCACCACGTCGCGCTGGTGAAGGGCCGCATCTCGGGACGCCGTCCGACGCTGGTGCGGGTCCACTCCCAGTGCCTGACCGGCGACGTGTTCGGCTCGCTGCGCTGCGACTGCGGGCCCCAGCTCCGCGCCGCGCTGCGCGCGATCGCGCAACGCGGCTCCGGCGTGCTGCTCTACCTGCGGCAGGAGGGCCGCGGCATCGGGCTCGAGAACAAGCTCAAGGCGTACCGGCTCCAGGACCGCGGCTACGACACGGTGACCGCGAACCTGAAGCTCGGCTTCGCCGCCGACCTGCGCGACTACGGGATCGGGGCGCAGATCCTCGCCGACCTCGGCGTGCGCCGGATCGAGCTGCTCACGAACAACCCGCGCAAGGTCGTGGGGCTCGAGGCGTACGGGCTCACCATCGTCAGGCGCGTGCCGGTCCAGGTCTCGCCCACGCGCCACAACCGGCGCTACCTGTCCACCAAGCGCGACAAGCTCGGGCACCTGCTCGAGCTGGCGCGGGAGGACTCGTGAGCGCGGCGGGGCTCCGCTTCGCGATCGTCGCCGCGCGCTGGAACGAGGCGCACGTGCGCCGGCTCGTGGACGCGGCGCTCGAGACGCTGCGGCGCGGCGGCGCGCGCGACGAGGACGTCGAGCTGACCTGGGTGCCCGGGAGCTTCGAGCTGCCGGTGGCCGCGTCGTGGGCCGCCGACTCGGGGCGGTTCGACGCCGTGCTCGCGTTCGGCGTGGTGATCCGCGGCGAGACCGAGCACTTCCGGCTCGTGGCCGACGGCGCGGTGCAGGGGCTCCAGCGCGTGGCGCTCGACAGCGGTGTGCCGGTGCTCAACGGCGTGCTCGCCGTGAACGACGCCGCCCAGGCCGACGCGCGCTCCGGCGGGACGCACGGCAACACGGGGGCGCGGACCGCGCTCGCCGCGATCGAGATGGCGGGGCTGCACGCCGCGGCACGCGGAGGGAGGGCGTGAGCCCGGCCACGCCGGCCGCCCCCGGCCGCGGTCACCCGGCGCGCCGCCGCGCGCGGGAGGTGGCGTTCCGGGTCGCCTACCAGGCCGACGTCGCCGGCGATCCCTACCCGGAGGCGTGGCGGCTGCGGCGCGAGGCCGAGGAGCGGCTCTCCGGCGACCAGCTCGAGCTCATCGAGGACGTGGTGCGAGGCCTCGCGGCGCGCGGCGCCGACGTGGACGCCGCGCTCGCCGCGGCGCTCGACGGGCGATGGCCGCTGACCCGCCTCGCGGCCACGGACCGCGCCGTGCTGCGGGTGGCGGTGGCGGAGCTGCTCGAGCGGCCCGGCTCGCCGGCCCGCGTCGTGCTCGACGAGGCGATCGAGCTGGCGCGCACGTACGGCGGCGAGGAGTCGGGCTCGTTCGTGAACGGCGTGCTCGACCAGTGCGCCCGTCGCCTGCGGCCGGCGGAGTTCGCGTGAAGCACGCCATCCTCAGCGACGTCCACGCCAACCTCGAGGCGCTGGACGCGGTGCTGGCGGACGTCCGCGCGCGCGGCGCGGACGACCTGGTCTGCCTCGGTGACTTCGTCGGCTACGGGGCGTCGCCGAACGAGTGCGTCGAGCGGCTGCGCCCGGCGATCCAGGCGGCGGTGCTCGGCAACCACGATCAGGCCGCGTTCGACGAGACGTGGCTCGACAGCTTCAACCCCGAAGCCGCGGCGGCGGCGCGCTGGACCGCCCGTGCGCTCGGGCGCGAGCACCTGGACTACCTGCGCGCCTTGCCGTTCTCGGTGGCCTGGCGCGGGGCGCGGCTCGTGCACGGCTCGCCCGCCGACCCGCCGGCCTGGAACTACGTGTTCACGCCGGGCGAGGCGATCGGCGAGATGGAGGCGTGCCCGGAGCCCGTGTGCTTCGTGGGCCACTCGCACGTGCCCGGGACGTTCGAGCTCGACGGCCGTCGCGCCCGCTACACGCGCGAGGCGGCCATCGCCGGCCGGCGCGAGCGCCGCTACCTGATCGTGGTCCCGAGCGTCGGCCAGCCGCGCGACGGCGACCCGCGCGCCGGCTATCTGGTGTGGGACGACGAGGCGTGGACGTTCGAGCACGTCCGGCTCGACTACGACATCGCCGGCGCCGTCCGCCGCATCGTGGACGCGGGCCTCCCGCGCGCGCTCGGCGAGCGCCTGCGTTACGGCGAGTAGGGGGAGGCGCTTGCGCCACTCGACGCTCGATCACTGGGAGTCGTACTGGAAGGGCCACCGCCACGACATCGAGGACACCTACTCGACTGGCGGCCGGCTCGTGCGCGAAGTGCTCGCCGACGGCCCGGTGGAGGGGAAGTGGGTGCTCGAGATCGGAGCGGGCAGCGGCCGCGACCTGCTCGAGCTCGCGCGACTCGGCGCGCGCGGCATCGTGCTGGACTACTCGCCGGCCTCGCTCGCGCTGGTGCGCGAGCAGGCCCGGGCGCAGGGCGTGCCGGTGCGTCTCGTGCAGGCCGACGCCACGCGCATGCCGTTCCGCGACGGCGCGATCGACGTCTCGTTCCACCAGGGCCTGCTCGAGCACTTCCGCGACCCGCGGCCGCTGCTGGCCGAGAACGCGCGCATCACCCGCAGCGGCGGGCGGGTGCTGGTGGACGTGCCGCAGGCGTTCCACCTCTACACGCTCATGAAGCAGGTGCTCATCCTCGTGGACCGATGGTTCGCGGGCTGGGAGACTCAGTTCACGCTGCCGCGGCTCGAGCGACTCGTGCGCGAGTCCGGCCTCGAGGTCGTGCGCAGCTACGGCGACTGGATGGTGCCCGGGCTCTGGTACCGGGTGCTGCGCGAGGTGCTCAAGCGCGGCCTCGGGTTCCGGCTGCCGCTGCATCCGCGCGGACCGGCGTGGTGGTCGGACGCGTGGGACGGGCTCCGGGGCCGGCTCCGGCGGCGCCGCTGGGCGCTCCACACCTGCCACGTCATCGGGACGGTGGGCCGCCGCCGGTGAGCGCCGGGTGAGCCGTCACCTGCTGGCGGTCAACTTCCGCGACCCGGCGCACCCCGAGGCGGGCGGCGCCGAGCTGCACCTCGAGCACGTTCTGCTCGCGGCGCTCCGGCGCGGCTGGCGGGTGACGTGGCTCGCGTCGTCGTTCCCCGGCGCCGCCGCCGAGTCCTCGCACCGCGGCATGAGGATCGTCCGCCGCGGCGCGTGGTGGAACTTCAACCTGCTCGTGCCCGGCGTCGTGCGGCGCGAGTTCTCGGGCGCCGACCGGCCGGACCGGATCGTCGAGGACATCAACAAGGCGCCGTGCCTGCTGCCGTGGTTCACCCGCACGCCGCTGTCGGTGATCGTGCCGCACCTGTTCGGGACCACCGTCTACCGCGAGGCGGACCCGCTGGTGGGGACGTATGTGCTGGCGCTCGAGGGGCTGATCCCGCGCGCCTACCGCGGCTGCCCGTTCGTGGCGATCTCGGAGAGCACGCGCGACGACCTGGTCGCGCGGGGCGTCCCGGCGCGGGACGTCACGGTCGTCCACTGCGGCATCGATCACGAGCGCTACCGCGCCGACCCGGCGACGCCCCGGGCGGCCGTGCCCACGATCGTGTTCGTGGGGAGGCTGCGCCGGTACAAGGGCGTGGACTGGGTGCTGCGCTCGCTGCCCGGCGTGCTCGCGCGCGTGCCGGGCGCGCGGCTCGAGATCGTGGGCGACGGCCCCCACACGGCGGCGCTGCGCGCGCAGTCCGAGCGGCTCGGGCTCGGCGCCGCGGTCGAGTTCGCCGGCTTCCTGCCCGCGGCCGAGAAGGTGGCGCGGCTCCGGCGCGCGTGGGTGGTCGTGCAGCCGTCCCCCAAGGAGGGCTGGGGCCTCACGGTCGTGGAGGCGTCGGCGTGCGGCACGGCGGTCGTCGCGAGCGACGCGCCGGGGCTTCGCGACTCGGTGCGTCGCGACGAGACCGGGCTGCTCGTGCCGTACGGCGACGTGGGCGCGCTCGCGGACGCGCTCGCGCGCGTGCTCGGCGACGCGCCGCTCCGCGAGCGGCTCGCGCGCGGCGGGCTCGCGTGGGCGGCGCGCTTCCGCTGGGAGGAGTGCGGCGACCGCACGCTCGCGGCGCTCGTCCGGGAGGGCTCGGCGTGAGCCCGTCGGCGAGCCCGCGTGCGCTCGCGCTCCTCGCCGCCAAGGTGCTGGTGAGCGCGCTCCTGTTCGCGTGGCTGTTCCAGCGCGTGGACTGGTCGGCGATCCGTCCCACGCTCGGCGCCGCCTCGCCGGCGGGCGTGCTGGCCGCGGCGGCGCTGCTGCTGGCGAGCCACCTGCTGGCCTCGTACCAGTGGAGCCGCCTGCTCGCCGCGGTGGGGATCTCGCTGCCGTTCTGGAAGGTCGCGGCCTACTACCACATCGGGCTCTTCTTCAACAACCTCGTGCCCGGCAACGTGGCGGGCGACCTCATGCGCACGCTCGACGCGTCGCGCACGGGCTCCTCGCGCGCGACCGCGCTCAGCACCGTTCTGCTCGACCGGCTGATCGGGACCGTGGCGCTCGGCGGCGTGGCCGTGCTCACCACGATCCCGGCGCTGGACCGCTTCCATCTCGCGGCCGCCTACGGCGGCGTGCTCGCGTTCTTCGCCGTGGCGCTGCTCGTGCTGCGCGCGGCGCTCGAGCCGCGCGTCCTCGCGGCGCTCGAGCGCGCGCTCGCCGGGGCGGGGCTCGGACGGTTCTCGCCCGTGCTCGACGAGCTCGCCGTCCGGCTCGCCGCGTTCCGCGGCAGGCGCCGGCTGCTGCTCGGTCTGTTCGGCCTGGCGCTCGTCGTGCAGGTCATGCGCATCGGCGTGCACGTGCTGTTCGCGCGCGCGCTGGGGCTCGCCGTGCCCACGGCCTACTTCTTCCTTTTCGTGCCGCTGCTGGCGGTGATAGTCTCCCTGCCCATCTCGTTGAACGGCATCGGGGTACGCGAAGGGGCCGGCATGCTGCTGTTCGGCCTGGTGGGGCTCGACCGCAGCAACTCGTTCGCGCTCCAGTTCGGTACCTACCTCGTCGCGGTCGGCGTCAGCCTGCTGGGCGGGCTGATGTTCCTGGTGCGCATCCTGACCCGGCGGGCGGTGGCCCGGGATCCACGGAGGTCCGGCGAATGATCTCGACGCAGCGCATGGCCGCGCTGGTCTCGGTTCTGGTGCTCCTGCTCTCCGCCTCCGTCCATCTCCTCACGCTCACCCCGACGGTCCCGTTCTGGGACTCCGGGGAGTACATCGCGGTGGCCACGATCCTCGGCGTTCCCCACCCTCCGGGAACGCCGTTCTACGTGCTGCTCGGCCGCATCGCCACGCTGCTGCCGTGGGCCAGCGTCGCGCAGCGCGTGAACGCGCTCTCGGCCATCGCCGCGGCGCTCGCGGTGTGGTTCACCTACCTGAGCACGCTGCGGCTCATCCGGCTCTCGCAGGGCGCCGAGCGGAAGCCCTGGCACGAGCCGGTGGCGATCGCCGCCGCGGCCACCGGGGCGCTGTTGCTCGCGTTCTCGGACGCGTTCTGGGAGAACTCGATCGAGGCCGAGGTCTACCAGCTCATGAGCCTCGCCCAGATCCTGGTGTTCTGGCTGGGACTGCGCTGGTGGGAGGCGCACGACCGCAAGCCCACCGTGGGCCCGCTGCTGCTGGCCACCTACGTCATGTGGCTGTGCGTGGGGCTCCACCTGGGCGTGGGCATCATGGGCGCGCCGCTGCTCGTGCTGGTGTTCCTCGTGGACCGCCAGGTCGGGATGCTGTTCCTGATGCCGTTCCTGAGCCTGCTGCGCGTGCCGGCCGGGCTCGAGAAGTCGGTGGACATGATCGCGCTCCTGTCCGCGGCCACGCTGTGGTGGCTGGTCTCGCGGCGCAAGGCCTCGAAGCTCGCGGCCTGGCTCGCGAGCGCGCCGACGCTGGTGTCCGCGTGGGAGTGGGTCGTCGCCGAGCTGGCGAAGGGCGGGGGGCGCGAGCAGATCGAGCTGGCGCGCCGGTTCGTCGAGGTCACGACGCACCCGTTCTACTACCTGGGCGTGCTGGCGCTGCTGTTCGCCGCGCTCGGCCTGGTCGCGCTCCGGCAGCGCGAAGGGCGCGTGCTGGCGCTGGCGCTGTTCGTGATGGTGGCGGGCTACTCGACGCATCTCTATCTGCCGATCCGCGCCGCGCAGCGCCCGGCGGTGAACGAGGGGGCGCCGGCGACGTGGACCGCGATGCGGGACCTGCTCGAGCGCCGGCAGTACGGCGAGATGAACCCGTTCGTGCGCCGGGGCACGCTCGCGTCGCAGCTCGACAAGGAGTTCCTGCGCTACTTCCGCCGCCAGTGGGTGCTGGTGGGGCCCGACGACTACCCGAGCCTGCAGGCCTCGCGGCGCGTGCACGCCGGGGCGGAGGGGCCGGCGGCGCTGTTCTGGAACCTGGTCCACAACCTGTGGCTGTGCTTCCCGCCGGGAGCGTTCCTGCCGCTGGCGCTGGGCCTGCTCGGCGGCTGGTGGCAGTACACGCGCGAGCGGCGGTCGTGGCTCTACACGGGCGCGTTCCTCGGACTGTCCACGGTCGGGATGATCGTGTTCCTCAATTTCTCGAACGCCGAGGTGCGCGACCGCGACTACTTCTTCCAGAGCGGGTTCCATGCCTACGCGCTGTGGATCGGGCTCGGCGTGGCGCGGCTCGTGGAGTGGGTGCGCGAATCGTTCGAGGGCGACGCGATGCAGCGCGTGGTCACCGCGGGGGCGGGCGGGCTGCTCGCGCTGCAGCCGTTCCTGCTCATGGCCAACCACTGGCACACGCACGACCGCAGCGGCAACTACATCGCGCGCGATTACGCGTACAACATGCTCGCCACGCTCGCGCCGAACTCGTTCATGTTCACGAACGGCGACAACGACACGTTCCCGCTCTGGTACATCCAGGAGGTGGAGGGTTTCCGCAAGGACGTGCGGATCGTGAACCTGAGCCTGCTCAACACGGACTGGTACATCCGCCAGCTGCGCGACGAGGAGCCGAAGGTGCCGATCGCGCTCGACGAGCGCACCGTGGACGTCCTCGGCGGCGGCGCATTCCAGGACGAGCAGGGCCGGATCATCATGACCAACGAGTACATGGTCCACCACATCCTCGAGCAGTCGAAACGCGACACCGGCTGGGTGAAGCAGCCGTACTTCGCGGTCACCGTCCCGAACGACTTCGGCTACGGCGCGTACTTCCGCCAGCAGGGCATCGTCCAGGAGGTCATGCGCGACAGCATGAGGGCCGGCTTCGACGAGCCCGCCACGCGCAAGGCGCTGTACGAGACGTTCCGCTACCGCGGCCTCGTCACGCCGGACGGCTCGTGGGACCCGAAGGTGTTCAAGGACGAGAACGCGCAGAACCTGTCGCGCAACTACGCGTTCGCGCACATGCAGCTCGCGCTCCACTACCGCCGCGTGCGCGATTACCCGAAGGCCGTCGCGGAGATGGAGCGCGTGCAGCGGATGTTCCCGGAGTGGGTGGAGATCCAGCTCCCGCTCGGCTCCATCTACCTGTCCATGGGGGACACGCTCAAGGCGTGGGAGTTCTACGACCGGCTCGCCGAGCGCGTGCCCGGGAGCGCGGAGGCGCAGTACTACCGCGGCGCGGCGCTCGCCTATCGCGGCATGCTGCCCGAGGCCCTGACCGCGTTCCGGATCTCGCGCGAGCTGGACCGCAATTACCCGAACCCGTACTTCGACGAGTTCGCGACACTGTGGGACTTGGGCCGCTACGAAGAGGCGATCCAGACGCTGCAGGGCTGGGTGGACCTCCACCCGGACGACCAGGAGGCGCAGATGCGGCTGCAGGAGGCGCGGCGGCGGCTCGGGGTCGGCGGCCCTCCGCTCGGCACGCCCGTGCCGGGGCCGGGGATCCGGTGAGGCGGGCGCGGGCGTGACGCGCACGCAGGCGGGGGCCGCCCGGCGCGGGCCCGGGAGGGACGCATGAGCCACGCACTCGTGACCGGCGCGGCGGGATTCATCGGCTCCACGCTCACCGACCGGTTGCTCGCCGACGGCGTGCGGGTGACGGGCGTGGACCTGTTCACCGACTACTACGACGTGACGCTCAAGCGCCGGAACGTGGAGGGCGCGCGGCGCCATCCGTCGTTCGCGCTGCTCGAGCTGGACCTGGGGGCGGCCGACCTCGCGGCGTTGCCCGAGGTGGACGTGGTGTTCCACCAGGCGGCGCAGCCGGGCGTGCGCGCGTCGTGGGGCCGGGAGTTCACCGCCTACACGCACCACAACGTGCTCGCCACGCAGCGCCTGCTCGAGCGCTACAAGCAGTCGCGGCTCGAGCGGTTCGTGTACGCGTCCTCGTCCAGCGTCTACGGCGACGCCGAGAGCTACCCCACCGCGGAGACGGTGCTGCCGCGGCCGTTCTCGCCCTACGGCGTCACCAAGCTCGCGGGCGAGCACCTGACGCTCCTCTACGGCCGCAACTTCGGCCTGCCGGTCACGGCTCTCCGCTACTTCACCGTGTACGGCCCGCGGCAGCGGCCGGACATGGCGTTCCATCGCTTCTGCCGCGCGATGCTCGCAGGCGAGCCCATCACGGTCTACGGCGACGGGAAGCAGTCGCGCGACTTCACGTTCATCGCGGACGCGATCGAGGCGAACGTGCGCGCGTGGAAGCGCGCGGCGCCGCAGGGCGTTTACAACATCGGGGGCGGGTCGCAGGTCGAGGTGCTGGAGGCCATCGCGTTGCTGGAGAAGAGCTTGGGGGTGAAGGCTCGAGTGAACTTCGAGCCACGCCCCGCGGGCGACCCGCTCCGCACGCGCGCGGACGCCGCGCGGCTCGCCGCCGACCTGGGCTACGCCACCACCGTCGGCATCGCGGACGGGCTCGCCGCCGAGGCCGAGTGGGCGCGCGCGCTCTACGGGGGCGCACGGTGACCGTCGCCGCTCCCACCTCCGGTGGGTCCCCGGCACCGAAGCTGTCGGTCGTCGTGCCGGCATACAACGAGGCCGAGAGCCTGCCCGAGCTCCACCGCGAGCTCACCGCCGCGCTCGCCGGTCTCGGGATCACCTGGGAGATCGTGTACGTTGACGACGGCTCGCGCGATGGCACCGACCGCGTGATCGAGTCGCTGTGCCGGGCCGAGCCGCGCGCACGCGGCATCCTGCTCGCGCGCAACTTCGGCAAGAGCGCCGCGCTCGCCACCGGTTTCAAGGCCGTGCGCGGCGAGCTGGTGTGCACCATGGACGCCGATCTCCAGGACGACCCCGGCGAGCTGCCGAAGCTCCTCGCCGCGCTCGAGCAGGGCTACGACCTCGTCTCCGGCTGGAAGGTGAAGCGTCTGGACCCGGTCACGAAACGCTGGCCGAGCAAGCTGTTCAACGCCGTCACGAGCGCGGTGGCCGGCGTGCGGTTGCACGACTTCAACTGCGGCTTCAAGCTCTACCGGCGCGAGGTCACGGACGCGCTCGAGGTCTACGGCGAGCTGCACCGGTTCATGCCCGCGCTCGCGCACTGGCGCGGGTTCCGCGTGGGAGAGGCGGGCGTGCACCACCGCGCGCGGCGGTTCGGGAAATCCAAGTTCGGCGCGGCCCGGTTCGTGAACGGCTTCCTCGACCTGCTCACCGCCGCGTTCATCTCGACGTCGGCCCTGAAGCCGCTGCACGTGTTCGGGCGCATCGGGCTGGTGTTCCTGCTCGCCGGCTTCGGGCTCGGCGTGTGGTTCGTGTGGCAATGGTCGCAGGGCGAGCCGCTGCGGGTGCGGCCGCTGATGCTGTTCGGCGCGGCCAGCGTGCTGCTCGGCATCCAGTTCATCCTCATGGGACTCCTCGGCGAGATGATCGCGCACCAGTCGTCGCGCACCGACTACCCGGTGCGCCGCCGCTTCGGCGGCGAGGGCGCGTGAAGGCGCTCGTGCTCGCGGGCGGCCTGGGCACCCGGCTCCGGCCGCGCTTCGGCGACCTGCCGAAGCCGCTCGCGCCGCTCGGCGGCCGGCCGTTCCTCGAGCGCCAGCTCGCCTCGCTCGCGACGCACGGCGTGCGGCGGGCGGTGATCCTGGCCGGCCACGGCGCCGAGGCGCTGCGCGCGGAGCTGGGCACGCGCGCGGCGGGCGTGGAGCTGGACTGGTCCGTCGAGGAGGAGCCGCTCGGCACGGCAGGCGCGCTCAGGCTCGCGGCGCCCCACGTGGACGGCCCGGTGTGGGTGCTGAACGGCGACACGATCGCCGAGGGCGATCCGTGGGCGCTCGAGCGCGACCGTTGGGAGCGCGGCACGCTGGGCGCGGTCGCGCTCTACGAGGTGCAGGACGCGCGCGCGCGCGGGCGCGTCGAGACCGACGCCTCCGGGCGCGTCACGCGCTTCGTCGAGAAGGACGAGGCCTGGCGGGGGCCGGCGTGGGTGAACGGCGGCGCGTACGCGTTCCACCCCGCGCTGTGGCGCGAGCTGCCCGAGGGGCCGGCCTCGCTCGAGCGCGACGTGCTGCCGCGACTCGCCGCGCGCGGCGCGCTCGTCGGGCGGCGCTGCCCGGGGCGGTTCTGGGACATCGGCACGCCCGAGGACTGGGAGCGCGCCGAACGGGAGATGGCGCGATGAAGGCGCGCATCCACTACTACCGCGCGCGCGCGCCGCTCCGGCTCTCGTTCTGCGGCGGCGGCACGGACGTCTCGCCCTACCCGGAGGAGCACGGCGGCTGCGTGCTGTCCGCCACCATCAACCACTACGCCTACGCCTCGCTCCGGCCGCGGCGCGACGCGCGGCTCACGCTCGCCTCGCTCGACTACGACGTCGTCGCCAAGTACGACCACCCGCGGCGGCTCAAGTTCGACGGCACGCTCGACCTGCTCAAGGCCGCGGTGAAGGCGCTCAAGGTGCGCCGCGGCGCCGACCTGTGGACGCACTCCGACGCGCCCCCCGGCTCGGGCCTCGGCGCCTCGAGCACGCTCATGGTGGCGCTGATCGCGGTGCTGCGCGAGTGGCTGAAGCTCGACCTCACGCCGTACGACCTCGCCGAGCTGGCGTATCGCGTCGAGCGCGTGGACCTGGGGCTCGCCGGCGGGCGGCAGGACCAGTACGCCGCCTCGTTCGGCGGGTTCAACCTCATCGAGTTCGGCGGCGACGGCACGGTGGTGACGCCGCTCCGGCTGCGCCGGGAGACGCTCGAGGAGCTGGAGTACCGGCTGCTGCTCTGCTACATGGGCCAGACCCGCCAGAGCGCGAAGCTGATCGAACGCCAGACGAAGGGCTACACGAGCGGCCGCGCGAGCACGGTCGAGGCGCTGCACGCGCTCAAGCGCCAGACGGGCGAGATGAAGCGTGCGCTGCTGCTCGGGCAGGTGGACAGCTTCGGCGAGCTGCTCCATCAGGCGTGGCTCCACAAGCGCAGGCTCGCCGAGGGCATCTCGACCCCGCACGTGGACCGGCTCTACCGCGTGGCGCGGAAGGAGGGCGCGATCGGCGGCAAGATGACCGGCGCCGGCGGCGGCGGCTACTTCCTGTTCCTGACCCGGTTCGACCGGCGCCATCGCGTGGCCGCCGCGCTCGAGAAGTCGGGCGGGCAGGTGGTGCCGTTCCAGTTCGAGGCCCGCGGCGTCCGGTCGTGGTCGGTGGCGCACGAGCGGTAGCCTGCCGGACATGACCGCTCCGGGACCGCCGTCGCGAGGCTCGCGACGGATCGCGCTGGTCGGGCCGCTGCACCCGTGGCGCGGCGGACTCGCGCAGTACCTGCAGCTGCTCGGCGAGGCGCTGGCGCGGAGCACCGAGGTGCGCGGGGTCACGTTCACGCGCCAGTATCCCGGGTTCCTGTTCCCCGGCACGAGCCAGCTCGACCCGGCCGCGCCGCGCCCGGGGTTCCCGACCGCGGCGCTGCTGGACTCGATCGGGCCCTGGAGCTGGCGCCGCACGGCCGCGCACCTCGAGCGCTTCGCGCCGGGCGCCGTGGTGCTCAAGTGGTGGATGCCGTTCTTCGCGCCGGCGTTCGCCTCGAGCGTGGGCCCGCTCCGCCGCCGCGGCACGCGCGTGGTCCTCGTGTGCGACAATCTGGTGCCGCACGAGCCCCGCTTCTACGACGCCGCCTTCTCGGCCTGGATGATGCGCAACTCCGACGGCTACCTGGTGATGAGCGATTCCGTGGAGCGCGACCTCGACCGCCTGAAGCCGGGCGCTCCGCGACGGCGCGTGCCGCATCCGTTCTACGCCCAGTTCGACCGCGGCCGCTGGACGCGCGAGACCGCGCGAGAGCGACTCGGGCTCTCGGGAGACGTGGCGCTGTTCTTCGGCTACGTGCGCCACTACAAGGGGCTCGACACGCTGCTCCGGGCGTGGGCCCGGGTGCGCGGCGACCGCCCGGACGCCACGCTCGTCGTGGCGGGCGAGTTCTACGATCGGCGGGAGGGCTACGAGGCGCTCGCCCGCGAGGCGGGCGGCGTGCGCCTCCTCGACCGCTACATCCCGGACGACGAGGTCGAGGCGCTGTTCCGCGCCGCGGACGTGACCGTGCTGCCCTACCGCTCGGGCACGCAGAGCGGGGTGACGCACGTCGCGTACGCGCTCGGCGTGCCGGTGATCGCCACGCGCGTGGGCGGAATCACCGAGACCGTGCGCGAGGGGGAGACCGGCCTCACCTGCCCGCCCGAGGACCCCGAGGAGCTGGCGCGGACGATCACGCGCTTCTTCGCCGAGGGGCTGGGCGCGCGCATGGCGGGCCCGATCGCCGCGCTGCGCTCCGAGCACTCGTGGGACTCGCTCGCGCGATCCACGGTGGACCTGGTGAGCGAGCTCGCGCCCGGCCGGGGCTGGGCGTGAGGCGCGCGCCGGCGTGGATCGCGCTGGCCGCGTTCCTGACGCTCGCGTTCAGCGGCGGCGGTCGCATCGTCGGCAGCGACGAGGTCACCATGTTCCAGCTCGCGCGCGCGATCGCGCGCGGCGGGATCGCGGTCCCGGAGGGCGCCACGCGCCCGGGCGCGGACGGGCGGCACTTCAGCAAGAACACGGCCGGGCAGGCGGTGATCGCGCTGCCGTTCGTCGTGGCCGGCGACGCGGCGGCGAGGCTCGCCGGCTTCCAGGCCGATCGCCGCGAGCTGGCGGCGCGGTTCGTGGCCTCGTTCTTCAACGCCGCCGTCACCGCCGTCCTGCTGGCGGCACTCTTCGCGGCGCTCCTCGGCTTCGGCGTGGGCGCGCGCGTGGCGCTCGCCGCCACCGTGCTCACGGGCTTCACCACGCCGCTGTGGGTGTACGCGAAGAGCTTCATGGCCGAGCCGGTGGAAGCGGTCGGGCTCCTGCAGGCGCTCGTGGGCGCCGGGCGCGCGGGCGCGGCGCCCGGCGCGGCGGCGGCCCGGCGCGGCGGCCGGCTCGCGGGGCTCGGCGCGTTCGTCGCGGTCTCGGCCAAGCTCGGCGTGCTGCCGCTCGTGCTCGCCTGCCTCGCCGCCGCGGGCTTCCGCCGGCCGCGGGCGTGGCTCGAGCCGCTCGCGGGCGTAGCCGCGGCGCTCGCCGGGCACGCGCTCTACAACGCGCTCCGCTTCGGGACGCCGTTCGAGACCGGCTACGGCGCGCAGGCCTCGCTCGCCGCGTTCGACACGCCGCTGCTCGTGGGCGCCTACGGGCTGCTGCTCTCCTCGGGCAAGGGCCTGGCGTGGTTCGCGCCGTGCGTGTGGCTGGTCCCCGCGGGGGTCGCGGCGATGCTTCGCGGCGCCGGCGCGCCGGCGGCCGCCGCGGGCGGGGCCGGCCTCGGGCGCGCGGGCGTGCGCCGCGCCGGCTGGGCGATCGCCGCCGCGTTCGCGGCGGCGCTGCTCGTCTACGGCCGGTTCCAGCACTGGGGCGGGGACGGCTCGTGGGGTCCGCGCTACCTGGTTCCGCTGCTGCCGCTCGCGGGCGTCGCGATCGCGTTCGCGCTCGAGGGCGCCTCGCGGCTCCGGCGCCGGATCGCGTGGGCTCTGGGCGCCGTGGGCGTGCTCGTGACCCTGGGCGGCGTAGGCATCTACTTCGGCGCCCAGATGCGCGAGGCGGGGGACTATCCCTACACGCTCGCGCTCGAGGACCCGCGCTTCATGGAGTCCAGCCACTGGAACCCGCGCTTCTCGCCGATCGCGGGGCACTGGCGGATGCTCGTGCGGAACGCCGCCGCGCACCTGCGCGGCGAGGCACCCCGACTTCGCCCCGGCGGTGCCGTGGACCCTCGCACCGGCCTCACGCCGGAGGAGCAGGAGACGCTGCTGCACGCGCTCGACCTGTGGTGGTGCTACGCCGGCTACGCCGGGCTCCCCAGGGAACCGCTCGCGCTCGCCGCGCTGGCGCTGCTCGTGGGCGCGATCGAGGCCTGGCGGCGCACGCTGCGTGCGGCGGCCGCGGGCGCGGTCGGCGGGGCGGCCGCGCGACCACGCGCCGGGGCGCGCGAGGCGGGGGAGGGCCGGGCGTGAGGACGCTCGCGGTGATCGTGCTGTCGTGGAACGGTCGTGACCTGACGCGCGACACCCTCCGCTCGCTCGCGGCCTGCCGGGTGCCGGAAGCCTGGCGGCTCCGCACGCTGGTCGTGGACAACGCGTCCACCGACGGCTCGCCGGACATGGTGCGCGGCGAGTTTCCGGCCGTGGAGCTGCTGGTGCTCGCCGAGAACCGGCGTTTTGCCGGCGGGAACAACGCCGGGATCGCGCGCGCGCTCGAGTCGGGCGCCGACGCGGTCATGCTGCTCAACAACGACGTGCTCGCGGACCCCGCGCTGCTCGAGAAGCTGCTCGCCGCGCTGGACGAGCGCCCCGAGGCGGGGGCCGCCGCGCCGCTCATCTACTTCGCTCCGCCCTCGGGAACCATCTGGTACGCGGGCGGCCGCTGCGAGCCGTGGCTCGCGCACAGCTCGCACCGGGGACTGCGCGAGCACGATCGCGGGCGCTACCGCTCGCTCGAGGAGACCGGCTACCTCACGGGCTGCTGCCTGCTGGCTCGTGCCGAGGTCTGGCGGAAGGTGGGGTTCCTCGACGAGCGCTACTTCATCTATGCCGAGGACGCCGACTGGTGCCTGCGCGCGCGCGCGGCCGGCTACCGACTCCTGTTCGTGCCCACCGCGCGGCTCTGGCACCGGGTGAGCGCCAGCTCGGGCGGCGCGATGAGCCCGTGGAAGGTCTACCAGCGGCTGCGCGCGAACCTGACGCTGTGGTCGCGCCACGCGCGCGGGCTCGCCCGGCTCACCTGGTTGCCCGCGCTCCTCGCTCAGCAGGCGGCCTACGTCGCGTGGCTGCTCGCGCGCGGGCACGCCGGCGCCGCCGCCGCGGTGCCGCGCGCGCTGCTGGACGCCGCGGCCGGCCGCGACCCGGGAGGCGTGCGATGAACCCGCTCGCCGCCCGCACGCCCGGGCCCGGCCCGCGCGAGCGCCCCCTGTTCCTGCGCGAGCTCGTCGCCGCGCTCCCGGACGGCGCGCGCGTCCTGGACGCCGGCTGCGGCCCCGGCTCGTGGCCCTACGCGCTCCGGCCCGGACTCGACATCACCGGCTTCGACATCAAGTTCCCGCCCGGTCCGCCGCCGCGCTCGGAGCGCGTGCGCGTCTTCCGCGGCGACCTCGCGCGCCTGCCGCTGCGCTCGGACCACTTCGACCTCACCGTGTGCCATTACGTCCTGGAGCACGTCACCGGGCTGGAGGCGTGCTGCGACGAACTCGTGCGCGTCACGCGGCCCGGCGGCACGCTCTACCTGTCGGTGCCGCGCGCCGCCGCGTTCGACGACCGGCTCTACCGCTTCGCCGGGTACTTCGCGAAGTACGCCCTGCTCAAGCTCGGCAAGCGTCTCGAGCACCAGCAGCGGTTCGACTTCCACGGCCTCGTGGACCGCTTCTACCTTCGCGGCATGCGGCTCACCGCCACCGCGCGCGTGCCCGCCGGCTTCAGCTGGATGAACGACCCGCGCACGAAGCCGCTCCAGGGCGCGTTCACCGACGCGCTCGCATGGCTCCACCGCACCCTCGCCCTCGACCTCGCCAGGGACGCCAACTTCGTCCTCACGTTCGAGAAGGTGGGCGAGGTCGGCCTGCGGACGGTCACCCATGTCTGCCGGGAGTGCGGCGAGCACGCGGTGATCCCCCCCGACACGGTCGCCGCCGGCTCCGCCGACCCCACCCGCTGGACTTGCCCCCACTGCGGCAGGCCCAACCCGTTCGGACGCGCGCGATGAGGCGCTGATGCGTGTCCTCCACGCCCCGTCCGAGATCGCCGGCCAGCCCAGCATCCTCGCGCGCGCCCTGCGCGACCTCGGCGTGAACGCCTGGTCGCTCGCCACCAATCCCACGTTCGCGAGCCACCGGCCCGACGAGGCCCCGCCGCTCGACGCCATGGCCCCGCTCCCGCGCTACGCCGGCTACGCCGGCCTCGTCGCGAAGCACCTCGCGAGGCACGACGTCTTCCATTTCCACTTCGGCCGCACCCTCGTCCCCCCGCACAATCTCGACCTGCCGCTCTACCGCGCGCTCGGGAAGAAGCTCGTGTTCCACTACCACGGCTGCGACGTGCGGAACCGCGCGCACATGCTGCAGGCCCACCGCTGGAGCACGTGCGTCGAGTGCGAGCCGTTCTGCATCCCGGAGCGCCAGCGACGCATCCTGCGCGAGGGGCGCGCACACGCGCACGCGCAGCTCGTCTCCACGCCCGACCTGCTCGAGAGCGTGCCCGGAGCGCGCCAGGTGCACGTCGCGTGCTGGCTCCCCGACTACGAGCCCCGCCCGTTCCGCGAGAGCCCGCGGCTCGTGCTGCATGCGCCCACGAACCGGCTCATCAAGGGCACGCCCCACGTCGAGGCCGCGTTCGAGCGCCTCCGCCCGCGTTTCCCCGGCGTCACGTTCCGCACCGTGGAGAAGCTCCCCTGGCCCCAGCTGCGCGAGCTGCTCGCCGACTGCGACCTCCTCGTGGACCAGGTCTTCATGGGCTGGTACGGCATGGTCGCGGTCGAGGCCATGGCGCTCGCGCGCCCCGCGCTCGCCCACATCCGCCCCGGGTTCGAGCCCCGCGCCGCCGGCTGCCCCGTCGTGCGCGTCACCGTCGAGACGCTCGAGCGCGAGCTCGGGTCGCTGCTCGCCGACGCCCCGCGCCGCCGCGCGCTCGGCGAGGCCGGCCGCGCCTGGGTCGAGTCCCGGCACGAGGCGCACGTCATCGCGCGCGACCTCGTCGCGCTCTACCGCGAGATCGGCGCCGCGTGACGTTCCGCGACTCCGTCCGCCGGCTCACCGGCGAGTCGCTCGTGTACGGGTTCGGGCAGGTGAGCGGCCGCGCCGTGAACCTGCTGCTCGTGCCGTTGCTCACCCGCGCGCTCCTCAAGCAGGAGTTCGGCGTCGCGGAGCTGGTCGCCGGCTACGCCGCGAGCACGCTGCTCGTGCTCGTGTTCGGCATGGACGGCGCGCTCGCGCGCTTCTTCTACCACGAGCCCGACCGCGAGGCGCGGGTGACCATGTCCTCGACCTCGTTCGCGTTCCGGCTCGTGAGCTCCGGCACCGTGACGCTGGTGCTGCTCGCCGCGGCCGTGCCCCTCGCCGAGGGCCTGCTCGGCGACCGCGTCTACGCCAAGTACCTGCGGCTCGGCGCCGCGGCGCTGCCGTTCACGCTCGTCACGCTGTGGTGCAACGACCTGCTCCGGGTGACGTTCCAGCCGTGGAAATTCGTGGCCCTGAACGTCACGCAGACCGCGCTCGTGGCCGGGCTCACGGTCTGGGCTGTGCTCGGCCGCGACCTCGGCGTGGCCGGCGTGCTGTGGGCGAAGCTCGCCGGCGACGGGCTCGCCGCGCTGCTCGGCGTGGCGCTGTGCCGGCACCACGTGCGACCGCGCTTCGACCGCGCCGTGCTCGCGCGCATGCTGGGCTACGGCCTGCCGCTCGTCCCGGTGGCGCTCGCCTACGGCGTGATCGGCGCCGTGGACCGCTGGTCGCTCCAGCGCTTCGGATCGCTCGACGATGTCGGCACCTACGCGCTCGCGGTCAAGTTCTTCGCCGTGGTCACGATGGGGGTGGCGGCGTTCCAGCTGGCGTTCATGCCGCACGCGTTCGCGCGCGCGCGCGACCCCGAGGCCCCGCGGCTCGTCGCGCGCGTGCTCGGGCTCTACGTGGCGGTGGCGAGTCTGGGCGCGCTCGCGTGCGGTCTGCTCGCGCCGCTCGCGATCCGCGTGCTGGCCCCCGCCGCGTACGCCGACGCCGCGCGTCCCGCGGTCTGGCTTTGCTTTGCCGCGGTCGCGCAGGGCGCTTACACTGTCGCGGCTCTGGGCATCAACCTGTCGCTCCGGAACGGCTGGCTCGGCGTGTCCGCGGGGGGCGCCGCGCTGGCGGCGGCGGCGCTCAACGCGTGGCTGGTGCCGCGCCTCGGCGCGGAGGGCGCGGCCGCGGCCACGCTGGCCGCGCACGCCACGTCGGCGGCGCTCACCTACGTCATCGCGCAGCGGTTCCAGGCGATGCCGTACCGCGGGCGGCGGATGGCGCTCGTGTTCCTGGCCGGGCTGGCGCTCGGGGTGGCGGCCGCCCACGCCGCAGGCGAGGACGCCTCCGGCTGGGCGATCCGGGCGGCGGCCGTCCTCGCGTTCGCGGGCGTCGCCTGGACGAGCGGGCTGTGGGCGGAGCGGGGCGCGGTCCGGCACCGGCCGGCCGCTCCATGAGATGTAGGGAAGCGCCGAACCGAAAGGCGGACCCCCCATGTGCGGCATCGCCGGACTCTTCGACCGACACGGACGCGCGGACCTGGGCCGGCTGCAGGCGATGTCTCACCTGCTCCGCGACCGCGGCCCCGACGACGAGGGCCTCGTGCTCGTGGACCCGGTCGGCGGCCAGGCGTTCGCGCACGGCGGCGCCGACACGCCCGGGGCCGTGTTCGCCTCCGGCCTGCCGTGGGCGCCCGGCGTGCCGGTGGGGGACCAGGCCACCGCGCGCTACGGGCTCGCGCTGGCGCACCGCCGGCTCGCGATCGTGGACCTGGAGCCCACCGGGCACCAGCCGATGTGCGACCCGGCGCGCCGGCTGTGGATCGTCTACAACGGCGAGATCTACAACCACGTCGAGCTGCGCGCCGAGCTGGAGCGCGAGGGCCGGCGCTTCCTCGGCCGGAGCGACACCGAGGTCATCCTCGCCGCCTACCAGGCGTGGGGCGAGCGCGCGCCGGAGCGGCTGAACGGCATGTTCGCGTTCGCGATCTGGGACGCCGACCGCCGACGGCTGTTCTGCGCGCGCGACCGGCTCGGGGTCAAGCCGTTCTACTACCAGTTCGACGGCCACTCGTTCGCGTTCGCCTCCGAGGCGCGCGCGCTGGTGCTGACGCAGCCGTCACGCCTCCACCCGCACCTGCCCGCGATCCGCGACCTGCTCGCGCTCGACTGGGTGGACCACGAGTCGCACTCGTTCTTCGCCGGTCTTCACCAGCTCCCGGGCGGCCACTGGCTGTCGTTCGGCGCGGACGGGCTCGAGGTCCGGCGCTGGTGGGGGCTCGACCCGGACCGCCGCGCCCCGGCGGGCGGGGCCGACCTCGCGCAGGAATTCGCGGCGCTGTTCACCGACTCGGTGCGGCTCCGGCTGCGCGCCGACGTCGAGGTGGGCTCGTGCCTCTCGGGCGGGCTCGACTCGAGCGCGGTGGTGACCACGGCGGCCGGCCTCGCGCCCAAGGCCCTGCACGCGTTCACCTGCGCCTACGACGAGGGACCCGCGTACGACGAGCGGGCGCACGTGCGGGCGGTCGCGGAGGCGAGCGGGGCCACGTCGCACGTCGTGGTGCCGGACGGTTCCGACTTCTGGCGCGTGTTCGACACGCTCGCCGACCGGCAGGGAGAACCCACCGCCGGGCCCGGCGTGTACTCGCAGTGGCAGGTGATGCGGCTCGCGCACGGGGCCGGGCTCAAGGTGCTGCTCGACGGCCAGGGCGGCGACGAGACGCTGGCCGGCTACTTCCGCTACCTGCCGACGCGGCTCCGCGACCTCGCCGCGGCGGGGGACTGGGCCGGCTTCGCGGGCCTGTTCGGCCCCGTCGCCGGCCGGCTGGGCCTCGCGACCACGCTCCTGCACACGTTTGAGCCGTGGCTGCCGGCGCCGCTCGTGGCCGCGCTCCGGCGCCGCTACGGCCAGGGCAAGGACCGCGTGATCTCGAGCGCGCTCCGCAAGGTCGCCTCGCAGGCGCCGCGCGCCCCGCGGAGCGGCCGCTCGGGGCTCTGGGACCAGCTCGCGTTCGACACCACCGTGCGCCAGCTGCCGAGCCTGCTCCGCTACGAGGACCGGAGCAGCATGGCGTTCGGCATCGAGACCCGGCTGCCGTTCCTGGACTTCCGGCTCGTGGAGTTCGCGTTCTCGCTGCCCGACGAGGAGCGGCTGGACGGCGTCACGACCAAGGCGATCGCGCGCCGCGCGCTCGGCGACCGGATCCCGGCGGGCGTGCTCGCGCGGCGCGACAAGATGGGCTTCGAGACGCCCACCGACCTGTGGTGGCGCGGACGGTTCGCGTTCGAGGTCCGGCGGCGTCTCGCGCGCAAGGGCCCGTTCCAGGACTGGGTGGACGGCGGCGCGGTCGACGCCGCGCTCGACGAGTACCTCGCCGGCCGGCGCGGCATCGGGCTCCAGGTCTGGCGCTGGCTCGCGCTCGAGGCGTGGTCGCAGCGCTACCTGGCGCGCGATCCGCGCGTGGTGGGGCGGCCCGCGGACCCGTCGGTCGCCGCCGGACGGCACCTCGGCTACGTGGAGGCGGTCGCCCACCAGGAGGCGGACGTCGCGGTGGGCGCCACGGCCGGCTGAGCCCGCGCTTGGATCTGCTCGTCCTGTCCGAGGTCCGCTGGGGGTACTTCCGCACCCGGAAGCAATTCCTGCTGTCGCGCTTCCCGGAGCCGTGGCGCGTCTTCTTCGCCCAGCCGCCCGGCTCGGACGGCGACGACCCGTGGCGGCCGCGGCGCGAGGGCCGGGTCACGATCTTCACCGTGCCGTTCCTCAAGCCCGGCACGAAGAGCCCGCTCTACAACGCCGTCTCCGCCGCTCCTCCCGGCCGCGCGCTGCTCGAATGGGTGGCCGAGCGCTGGCTGCACCGCATGCTGTCGCGCCTCGGCGTGGAGCGGGACCCGGTCGTGCTCGTCTCCAACATCTACGTGGCGGGGCTGCTTTCTCGGCTCCGCCGGAAGTTGCTACTCTATGATTTCAACGACCACCCCCTGCAGTTCTCGGCCACCCCGCCGTGGGCGGGGGCCTACCTGCGCCGCGCGCTGGGCCAGGCGCAGGGGGTGTTCGTCGTCTCGGAGCACTACCGCCGCCTTCTGGCCTCGGAGACCGACCGCCCCTTGATCCTGCTCGGGAACGGAGTCGAGCGCGCGCACTTCGAGACGCCACGGCCGCTGCCGGCCGACCTGGCGGCACTGCCGGCGCCGCGCATCGGCTATGTCGGGCTGCTGTCCCACTTCCTCGACTTCGAGACGCTCGAGACGCTCCGCCGGAACCGGCGCGGCGGCACGGTGGTACTGCTGGGGCCGGGGTCGCCCGCCACGGACGCGGCGGTGGCGGATTTCGCCCGCCGCGAGGGTGTCGCCGTGCTGGGCGCGCGGCCGTACGCCGACGTGCCCGCCTACATGCAGGGGCTCGACGTCGGCGTGATCCCGTTCCGCGCCGGCGACCCGTACGTCCGGGGGATCAATCCCAACAAGGTCTACCAGTATCTCGCCGCCGGGATCCCCGTCGTCACGACGCCGCTGCTCGACCTCGAGCCGGCGGTGCCCGAGCTGCAGTTCGCCTCGGAGCCGGCCGAGTGGGCGGCGGCGCTGGCCCGGGCGCTCGACGCGCCGCGCGACCCGGAGCGCTGCCGCGCCCGGGCCCGGGCCCACGACTGGGACGCGCTCGCGGCTCGCATGCGGGCCGAGATCGAGGCGCGGCTCGCGGCCGCGTGAACCGAGGACAGCGCGCATGACCCGACGTCCCGAGCCCGTCCGCCACGCGAAGGGCTTCACGCTCACGACCTCGTGGGCGGCGGTCGTGGTGGCGCTGCTCACGATCGTGTTCTTCCACGAGGTGTCGCTCCAGGGGAGCACGTTCGTCTCGCCCGACGCCACGGCCCCGGCCGGTTTCGTCCGCATCGGCGAGCAGTCGCTGTGGCGCGACCACGTCTACCCGCTGTGGAACCCGTACGTCTTCCTGGGCATGCCCTCGTTCGGCGCCGGCGCCTACAACCCGCTCATCTACCCGCCCGACTGGCCGGTGGCGCTGCTCCAGAATGTGCTCCCGCTGCCGGAGCTCACCTGGCTCCTCCTGTACTACTTCCTCGCCGGGCTGTTCACGTTCCTGCTCGCGCGCGAGTGGGGGGCGCGGCCGGAGGGGGCGCTCCTCGCCGCCGCGGCGTTCGTGTTCCAGCCCAACCTCGTGGCGGTGGGCTCGCACGGCCACGGCAGCCAGCTCGTGGACTCGGCCTACCTGCCGCTCATGCTCTGGCTCAGCTCGCGCTGGCTCAAGCACGGCACGCTCGCCGAGCTGGGCTGGCTCGGGCTCGCGGGAGGCTTCCAGCTCCTGCGCGGCCACGTCCAGATCTGCTTCTACACCTGGCTCGCGATCGGCATCCACGCGGTGGTCGTGCTCTCGTTCCAGGCCCGCCAGCTTCCGGACCTCATGCGCTCGGCGTTGCGCGCCCTGGCGCTGGGCGGCGCTGCGCTGCTCGCGTTCGGCGTCGCCGGCATCTACAACCTGCCGCTGCGCGACTACGCGCAGCATTCGATCCGCGGCGCCTCGGCCGGGGGCGGCGTCGCGTTCGGCTACGCCACGTCCTGGAGCATGGGGTTCCACGAGCTGCCGAGCATCGTGTTCCCGCACTTCGCCGGCTTCGGCGGCGCCACCTATTGGGGCGCGATGCCGTTCACGGACTACCCGAACGGCTACGTCGGGATCGTGGTCGTGCTGCTGGCGGTGTTCGGGTTCGCGGTCTCCTCCGGGGCCTCCCCGCAGGCGCGGGTGTTCGCCGGCTCGATCGCCGGGTTCGCGCTGCTCGTGAGCCTCGGCCGTCACTTCCCGCTCTACGGCCTGTTGTTCGACCACCTGCCGCTGTTCAACAGGTTCCGGATCCCGGTCATGATCCTGATCCTGTTCCAGCTCGGCATGGCGCTCGCGGCGGCGTGGGGGTGGGGGGCGCTGGTCCAGTCCGCGCGCGACGGCGTCCGGCCCGACCGCGTCGACCGCATCGTGGGCGGGAGCGTGGTGGCGCTGGCGCTGCTCGGGCTCGTCGCGCTGTTCGGCACCGACGCGCTGCGCGGCGGTTACGTGACTTCGGCGCTGGGGCACCAGCCGCGGCTGGGCGCCGACGCCGCGCGCGCCGCGTTCGCCGCGTTCGCCGGCGACCTCGGCAAGGTGGCGTTCGTGGGGCTCGCGCTCGTGGCGCTGGGCTGGATCGCGCGGCGCGGGCGGCTGCCGGTCGCGCTCGCCTCGGTCGCGGCGCTGGTGCTGCTGCTCGCCGAGATCTGGCCGGTGAGCCGGACGGTCATGCAGCCCACGATCGGCGAGCCGGTCGCCCGCAACCTGGAGGCCGGGCGCGACGAGGTCGTGGAGTTCCTCGAGAAGGCCGGCCCGGCCGGGAGCTTCCGCGTGTTCTTCCCCGAGTCGGAGCTGTTCCAGGACAACCGGCTCGCGGGCTTCGGCATCGCCACACTCGGCGGCTACCACGCCGCGAAGCCGAAGCTGTTCCAGGACCTGCTGGAGACGAACTCGCTCGCGCAGCTGCCGTGGCTCGCGCTGCTGAACGCGCGCTACTGGGTGTTCTCGCGCCCGGTGGCGCCCACCGACATCCCCGCCGACTGGTACCCGCTGATCAAGCGCGTGTTCTCGGGCCAGGGCGGCGTGGTGTACGAGTACGCGCTCGCGCTGCCGCGCGCCAGCTTCGTCGGCGCGTGGCAGGTGGTCCCCGACACCGGGCGCGCGGTGCTCGACTCGATCAGCGTGGCCGCGCGCGACCCGTCCGGCTTCGCGTGGCTCACCTCCGACCCGGGGATCCCGTCCGGCCCGGCGGGTCCCGCTGGCCGCGCGAACGTCACCCGGTACCGGCTGCACGAGGTGGAGGTCGAGGTGGACGCCGCACGGCCGGGCCTCCTGCGTCTCGCCGACCTCTGGTACCCGGACTGGAAGGTGAGCGTGGACGGCCGGCCGGCGACGCTGCTGCGCGCGGACCACCTGCTGCGCGCCGTGGCCGTGCCGGATGGGCGGCACAAGGTGCTGTTCAAGCTCGAGTCGCGCTCGTTCACGGTCGGCTTCTGGGTGTCCATCGCGAGCATCGTCGCCACGCTGGTGCTGCTCGCGGCGGGCTGGTGGCTCGGCCGCCGGCCGGCCGGGCTCCCGGCCGAGTCGCCGCCGCTCGAGGGGGCGGCGACCTGATGGAGAAGCTGGTCATCGTGCCCACGTACAACGAGCGGGAGAACATCGACCCGCTGCTCGAGCGGCTGCTCGCGCAACCGCACGGGCTCGACGTGCTCGTCGTGGACGACGGCTCGCCCGACGGGACGGCCGCGCTGGTCGAGCGCTGGCGCGAGAAGTCGCCGCGCGTCCACCTGCTCCGGCGCCCGGGCAAGCTCGGGCTCGGCTCGGCCTACCGGGACGGGTTCCGATACGCCCTCCAGCACGGCGCCGAGTACATCTTCGAGATGGACGCCGACTTCTCGCACGACCCGGAGGCGATCGGGGACTTTCTCGAGGCCGCGAAGGACGCGGACGTGGTGCTCGGCTCGCGCTACCTGCACGGCGTGACCGTCGTCAACTGGCCGCTGTCGCGGCTCATCCTGTCGTACAGCGCCAACGTCTACACCCGCCTCGTCACCGGCATGCCGATCGCGGACGCGACCGGGGGCTACAAGTGCTTCCGCCGGCGCGCGCTCGAGGCCATCCCGCTCGACCGGGTGCGCACCGAGGGCTACGGGTTCCAGATCGAGATGAGCTACCGTTGCTGGCGGCGCGGCTTCCGCATCAAGGAGATCCCGATCGTGTTCGTGGACCGCCGCGCCGGGATCTCGAAGATGAACCGCCGCATCATCCTCGAGGCCGCGCTGCTGGTGTGGAAGCTGCGGTTCCTGGATCTGACCGGCCGGCTGGGGTGACCGCGTGCGCCGTGCGCTGACCGTGCTGCTGCTCCTCCTCGCCGCCGGCCGCGGCCCGGGCGGCGTCCCCGACGCGCGCGCCCAGGGGCAGTGGACGACCTACCTGCACATGAGCACGGCGAACGACCTGCTCGTGCTCGGGGACACGGTCTGGATCGCCACCGGCGAGGCGGGGCTCGTGCGTTACCAACGCTCCAGCGGGACGTGGTCCACGATCACGCGGGAGCCGAGCGGTCTCGCCGGCAACAACGTGCGCGCGATCGTGTTCGACGGCTCGGGCAACCTGTTCGCCGCGGTGCCCGGCAAGGGCGTGAGCCGGCTCGGCCGGGACGGCCGCTGGTCGCTCATCAACGCGTTCGACGGCCTGCCCTCGGACACGGTGCTCGCCATGCGCGCGCAGGGCGACACGGTGTGGATGGGCACCACGCGCGGCCTGGCGCTGTGGGACGGCGAGGCCGTGGCGGGCTCCGTGCCCGACCTCGGCACGCCGTCGCCGTTCTCGAACAACAACGTGAACGGGGTCGCGATCACCGGCGACACGCTGTTCGTGAGCACGCCGAACGCGATCTACCTGGCGCGGCTGTCGCAGCGTCTCAGGACCTGGACCGAGATCACCGGGACCATCGGGCTCACCAACCTCAACGTGCGCGGGATCGCCACGAACGGACGCGAGCTGCTGGCGCTCGCGAGCGGGCAGAGCGTGAGCAATCCGCTCGTTTCGCTGTTCACGAGCTTCCGCTGGGCGCCGGCGACCGGGTCGTGGCCCCTCGACTTCCCCGGACCCGGAGCGGCCACGTCCGTGCGCCGGCTGCGCGACGACCACGGGGTCGTGCTCGCCACCACGCTCGCCGGCACGCACGTGCGGGGCCCGGGCGGGGGCTGGACGCAGTTCCCGGCCTCGCCCGCGACGGACAACGTCGACGCCACCGGGCTCGAGGTGGGCGCCCAGGTCGTGCCGAACCTGCCCGTGGCCGACACGCTCGTGTTCGCCTCGTTCGCCGGCCGGTTGCTGGAGCGCGCGCTCCCCGCGTGGACGTCGCGCACGCCGCCGGGACCGGTGGGCAACCGCTGCCGCGGCATCGCCTGGAGCGACGGCTCGGTATACGCGAGCTACGACGGCGAGGGCGTGAGCCGGCTGCGCGACGGCGTATGGCGGAACTTCCCCGGCGGCTCCACGTGCAGCGGGCCGGCGTGCGACACGACGTTCGCCGCGACGACGTTCCCGGCGACCATGCTCGCGGACCCCCTCGGCCACAAGTGGCTGTCGTTCTGGGAGGGCCCGCTGGCGTGGTTCGACGACACCCGCGACCCGCCCGAGTTCCGCCAGCTCTACTTCGCCAGCGGCAACGCCGACAGCGCCCACCTTCACTACACGATCCACGCCGTCTCGGCCGACTCCACGCGGGGCTCGCAGGCCGGCCGCTGGTTCGGGCTCGACTCCGACCGGATCGGCGCCGACATCGGCAACCCGCTCGGGCTCGACCTCTACGACGCGCAGGGCAACTTCATCCGCAACTTCGACACCACCTACCCGGGCATGCGGAACGGCCTCATCCGCGGCCTCGTCTGCGACCGGGACGGCGTGATGTGGGTGGGCTACAAGGGCAGCAGCGGCGCCGGCCTCTCGACGTTCCCGGTGCCGGGCGATCTGTCCGTTCCGATCGCGCTCTCGGACGTCTCCGGTTCCAACCTGCTCGACGTGTTCGGGCTGGCCGCGCGCGGGGACAGCGTGTGGGTGCTCGCCACCGACGGGCTCCGCCGCTACCGGCAGCGGGCGCGCACGCTCGCCGCCGAGCTGGACATCGCCGGCCCGCCCGCGCTCGCCAGCATGCACCCGCTCGCGGTCGGGCCTGACGGCACGGTGTTCGTGGGCACGACCGGCGGACTGCGCGTCCACCGCCGCGGCCAGGCGCCCGTGGACTACACGCCGGACAACTCGCCGCTCGCCGACATCGAGGTGCGCGCCGTGTTCTCCGAGCCCTCGGGCGCGGTCTGGATCGGGACCGCGGGGGGCATCAACCGCTTCGACCCGAACTACCTGCCGCCGCCCGAGCCGCAGCTCGCCGCGCTGCGCGTGACGCTCTATCCGAACCCGGTCTGGCTCACCGGCGCGGGATTCCGGCTCCGGATCTCCGGCGACGCCCTGGCCTACGAGGGCGAGGTGCTGGATCTCGGCGGCCGCCTCGTCCACCGCTTCAGCGTCGGCGGCAACGGCAACGTGTTCTGGACCGGCCGCGATCTCTCGCAGCGCGCGCTCGAGCCGGGGGTCTACTTCGTGCGCGTCCGCGGGGGCGGCGCCGAGGCCACGTCGCGCGTCGTGGTGCTACGCTAACGCTCGACGACGCGCAGGCTGGCCACGGAGGGTCCGGCACGTGACGCAGGCGCAGGAGTTCCCGCCCGGCTGCTCGGTCGAGGACACGGAGCCCGCCGGCTGGGGCGGGCTCGTGGCCGCCGACCCGTCGGCGTCGCCCGCGCACCGGCCGGCGCTGTGGGCGGCGCTCGCGGCCGCGATCGCGTCGTTCGAGTGGCGCGTGCTGGTGCTGCGCGACTCGGGCGCGCTCGTGGCCGGCGTGCCGGTGGTGCTCGAGCGGCGCGGCCCGTTCCGCTGGCTGCACGCACTCCCCTGGCTGCTGCCGGCGCCGCCGCTCGCCGTCGCGGGGGCGCACGCGCGCGCGGACGGCGAGCTGGCCTCGGCGTTCGCGCGGCTCGCGCGCGCGTGCCGCGCCGTGGGTGGCTCGTGGTCGTGGTACCGGCCCGAGGGGCCCGAGCCCGCCGCGGAGGCGCTCGAGCGCGTGCCGGGCGAGACGCGACGGTTCGAGGCGGCGACGCTGCCGCTCGCGGGCGGGACGGGCGGGCTCCGCGACGGTATGCAGCGCAGGCAGCGGCAGGCGCTCGACCAGGCGCTCGCGCGGCGGGCGACGTTCGCGGAGGATCCGGCCGCGCTCGACGAGGCCTGCGCGCTCCACCTCGCGCAGTCGGCCGGCTGGCCGGGCCACCGGCCGCTCCCGCTCGAGCTCTCGCGCCGCCTGCTCCGCGCGGGCGCCGGCGCGGAGCCGGTCGCGCGGCTGTTCACGCTGCGCGAGGCCGGCGAGCTGGCCTCGGCCGCGTTCGCGCTGGACGGCCCGCACGAGACGTTCCTGTGGTGGAGCGGCACGCACGAGAGCGCGCGACGGAGCGGCGCGTTCGTGCGGCTGGTGTGGTCGGTGGCGGAATGGGCCGCGGCGCGCGGCCGGCGGCGGCTCGACCTCGGAGCCAGCACCGGGCTCGCGCCGGTCGCGGCGTTCAAGCGCTCGCTCGGCGCGGTGAGCGTGGGCTACCCGGTGCGCTGGCTCGACGCGAGCGCGGCCGGCTGGGCGGGACGCGGGCTCGCGCGCGCGCAGACGCTGGTCCGCCGCGGCCGCGCGCGGGGGGAGCCCGGGTGAGGATCGCGACGCTCTCGAACGCCGCCGTCGTGCACACGCGGCGCTGGGTCGAGCACTTCCGCGCGCGCGGCCACGACGTGCGGCTCTATTCGCTCGAGGACGGGCCGGCCGCGCTCGGGGCGCGGCGGCTGCCGCGCGCGCCGCTGCCGGGCGCGCTCCGCTACCCGCTCGCGGTGCCCGCGCTCCGGCGCGAGCTGGCCGCGTTCCGGCCCGAGCTCGTGGACGCGCACTTCGTCCCCAACTACGGGCTGATGGGGGCGCTCGCCGGCTGGCGGCCGCTGTCCATCGCCGCGTGGGGGAGCGACCTGCTGCTCGCCGCCGGGCGCGACCCGTTCCAGCGGGCACGCGCGCGCTTCGCCCTCCGCCGCGCCGCGCTCGTCCTGTGCGACGCGGCGAACCTCGCCGAGGCCGCGCGCCGGGCCGGCGCGCGCCCGGAGACGGTGCGCGCGATCCCGTGGGGCGTGGACCGCGCGCGCTTCCGGCCCGCGGCCGCGCGCGAGCCGGGCCTGCTCCTCAGCACGCGGATGCACGAACCCGTGTACGACATGCCCACCGTGCTCGCGGGGTTCGCGCGCGTGCTCGCCGCCCACCCGCGCGCGCATGCGGTGATCGCCGGCGACGGCTCGCTCCGCCCGCGGCTCGAGTCCCTCGCCGCCGCGTCACTGCCCGCGGGCCGCTACCGCTTCACCGGCCGGATCGAGCCCGCCGATCTGGCGGAGTTGCTGGCGCGCGCCGAGGTCTCGGTGTCGGCGTCGCGCTCGGACTCCACCGCCCAGTCGCTGCTGGAGGCCATGGCCGCGGGCGCGATCCCGGTGGTCACGGACATCCCCGGGAACCGCGAGTGGGTCGGGCCCGGCGACGGCGCGCGGCTGTTCGCGGCCGGGGACGCCGCCGGACTCGCCGCGGCGGTGGACGCCGTGCTGCGCGACCCGGACTGGGCGGCCCGCGCGCGGGCGCGGAACGCGGCCCGGGTCGCCGCGGAAGGGGACTGGCACGTGAACCTGGCGCGGATCGAGGCGCTGTTCGCGTCGCTCGCCGCGGGCCGGGCGTTCCCGGCGGAGGGACCGGCGTGAGGCGCGTGCTCCTCGTCTCGCTCTTCTATCCGCCGCTCGCGGGCGGCGGCGTGCATCGTGTGCTGTCGTTCACGCGCCACCTGCCCGCGCACGGCTGGGCGTGCACCGTGGTCTGCGGCGGGGAGCGCGACTACTGGGTGCGCGACGAGTCGCTGCTCGAGCGCGTGCCGGCCGGAACCGAGGTGCTGCGCGTGCGCGGCGGGAGCGCGATGTCGGCCTGGCTCCGCGTGCGCGGCGCCGCGGGCTCCGGGCGGCGGTCGGGCGGCGCGTTCGCGCCGCTCCGCGCGCTCGCCGACTGGTGGCTCGTGCCGGATCCGTACGTGGGCTGGTCACGGCGCGCGCGCGCGGCCGCCGCGGGGCGCGTGGCGCGCGGCGACGTGCAGGCGATCCTCTCCAGCTCGCCCCCCGACAGCGCGCACCTCGCCGCGCGCGAGGTCGCCCGCGCGAGCGGGCTGCCGTGGGCCGCGGATTTCCGCGACCCGTGGGTCGGGCTTCACTTCCGCGACCCCCCGACCGCGTGGCACCGCGCCCGGCAGGCAGCGCTCGAGTCGAGCGTCACGGGCGGCGCGGACCTGGTGGTGGCGGCGTCGCGCACGCACGCGCGCGAGCTCGCGGCACGCTCGAGCGGCCGGCCGCGCCGATTGCTCGAGCTCCCGAACGGCTTCGAGCCGGCGCCGGCCGCGGCGGCGGAGCCGGACCGCGCGCACTTCCGGCTCGTCTTCACCGGGACGCTGTCGCTCATGGAGGACGCCGGCACGCTGCTGGAGGCGGTCGCACGCGTCGTGGACGACGATCCCGCCGCGGGCCGCGAGCTGCGCGTGGACCTGGCCGGCCCCTACGACCGGGACTGGGAGGCGCGCGCCCGCGCGCGCGGGCTGGGCGAGGTCGTGCGCTTCCTGGGGCCGCGCCCGCACCACGAGTCGCGCGCGCTCCAGCGCTCGGCCGACGCGCTGCTGCTGTGGAAGCCGCACGGTGCGGGATACCGGACGATGGTGCCGGGCAAGCTCTACGAGTACCTGGACAGCGGCCGGCCGATCCTCGCGCTCCTGCCGGCGGACGACGAGGCGGGGGAGTGGGTGGCGCGCGCGCGCGGCTGGATCGGCCCGCCCGGCGGGGCGGGGCCGCTCGCCGCCGAGCTCGCCGCGCGGCTCGCACGCTGGCGGCGCGAGGGCCGCCAGCCGGACGCGCGCGTCGAGGGGCTCGAGTCGCGCACCCGCGCCGCGCTCGCGGCCGAGCTCGCGCGCGCGCTCGACGCGCTCGTGGAGGGCCGGTGAGCGGCGCCGCGGCGCGCGCCTGGGAGCCGCGGCTCGCGCTCGCCGCCGCGATCCTGCTCGCCGCCGCGCTGGCCTGGCCGCTCCGCGGCTACGTGACCGACGACACGTTCATCCACCTCCAGTACGCGCGCCACCTCTCGGAGGGGCAGGGGTTCGTGTTCAACCCCGGCGAGCGCGTCTACGGCACCACGAGCCCGCTCTGGGTGCTGCTGCTCGCGAACGCCATGGCCCTCGGCGTGGACGGGCTCGCGGCTGCGAAGGCGCTCGGCGGGCTCGCCACGCTGGCCGCAATCGTGCTGTGGGCGGCGCTCCTCCGGCGCACGCTCGCGAGCCCGCGGCTCGCCGCGCTCGCCACACTCGCGTGGGCGGGGCACGCCTGGATGCTCCGCTGGTCGCTTTCGGGCATGGAGACGCCGCTCGCCGTGGCGCTCGTGCTGGCGGGGCTCGTGGCGTTCACGGCGAGCGAGCCGTGGGGCGCGCGCGCGCGCGCGGCGAGCCTGCTGTGGGCGCTGGCCGGGCTCGCGCGCCCCGAGTGCGGCCTGCTGCTCCCGCTCTGGGCGCTGCTCGAGATGGCGCGCTCGGGTCCGGTCGCGGGCGCGCGCCGGGCGCTCGCGGGCCTGTGGCCCGGGCTCCTCCTGCTCGCCGGCTGGGCCGGCTTCGCGCTCGCCTGGTTCGGGCGCGCCTGGCCCAACACGCTCGCAGCCAAGGCCGCGGGGGGCGCGGGGCTCGCCTACCATCTGGAGCAGGTCGCCCGCCAGGCCGCGATCGTGGCCTCCACCGACGGCGCGCTCGCGCTCGTGCTGGCGGTGGCCGCCGCCGAGGCGCTGCGCCGCGGGGCGCTCCGCGGGGCGCGCCCGTCGCCGGACTGGCTGCCGGCGGCGTGGCTGGCCGCGGTGCCGCTCCTCTATCTCCTCCGCGGCGTGCCGGTGCTCTCGCGCTACCTGGTGCCGCTCCTCCCGGTGCTGGCCTGGCTCGGGTGGAGAGCGCTCGACCGCGCGCTGACGGTGCGCCCGGCAGGTGCGACGGCTGCCGCGGCCGGCACGCCGGGGCGCGGCGGCCTCGCGTGGCTGGGCGTGGCCGTCGGAGCGCTCGCGCTCGTCCAGAACCTGGTGGTCTGGCAGCGGGTCGTGCGGCCGCAGGTCGAGTCGTTCAGCGCCGGCATGCGCACGAGCCTCATGCCGTGGGGCGAGTGGCTCGCGGCGAACACGCCGCCCGACGCGGTGATCGCGGCGCCGGACATCGGCGCGCTCGGCTACCTCGGGCGCCGGCGCGTCGTGGACCTGGCGGGGCTCGTCACGCCGCAGATGGTGGAGCCGCTCCGCAAGATGCCGCAGGAGGAGGCGATCGCGCGCTTCGAGTTCGCGCGCTTCGCGCGACCCGATTACGTCGTGGACCGTGCGCCGCGCACGGGGGACCTCGCCCGGCGCAGCGAGTACGGCGCGGCGCTCGTCGAGATCGGGTACGCCGAGCTCCCGAACCTCGGCGTGGCCCGGCCGGAGCCCGCGGTCTACACCTTCTACCAGGTGGACTGGGCGGCCTTCGACTCGCTCCGGCGCGCGCGTTGAGCGAGGACGGCGCGACTGCACGTCCGTGCAGTCGTGGATTTCGTCGAGCGCGGCGTTTTTTCTTTTGACTCGCCCCGGGCCAGCGCCTATCTTGCCGCCCCGTGGGGAGCCGTGGGGAACCGTGGTAGAAATGGGGGAGCCGGGGTTCCCCGTGGAGCACACGCGCGATGGCCACATTCCTGGGTACCGAGACGTATTCCATCGACGGCAAGAACCGCGTCGTGGTGCCGGCCCCGATGCGGCGCGTGGGCTCCGGGCGCAGGAAGCCGCTCGACGCGTTCGTGCTGATGCGCGGGCTCGACGGCTGCCTGTGGATGTACGCGGAAGAGGACTGGCGGCGACTCGAGGATCTGCTGCAGCGGCTCTCGACCGGGCCCCGGGACCATCGGGCGTTCGCTCGGACCGCACTGGTGGGAGCGAGCAAGGTGACGGTGGACAGGCAGGGACGCATCACGATCTCCCCGTCACTCATGGGCCATGCAGGACTCGGCAAGGAAGCCGTCCTGCATGGCCAGGTCGGTCGGATCGAGATCTGGGCGCCGGAGCGGTTCCAGACCGGATTGGTCACCGAGGCGGCGGCCTACGACGCGTTGGCGGAGAAGGTGCTGGGAGGCGAGTGACGGGGATGGCGACGCGGACCGGCTCGGGGGACGGGCGTTCCTCCGTGACCCTGCACCTCCAGTACACGCGCGGGCGTCACGGCGCCGGTGCGCGGCTCGAGGTGGTCGAGCGGCCGGCCGGCCGGATCGGGCTGCTCGCGCTCCGCGGCTGGGTGGACCTTTCGGCCGCGCGCGGGATCGAGCGCACGCTCCAGGACCTCGCCGCGCGCGGCGTGACTCGCCTGATCGTGGACGGCTCGCAGCTCCTGCACATCGACTACCGGCTCGTGCCGCGGCTCGCCGACGCGCTCGTGGAGTTCGAGCGGCGGGCGGGCTCCGTGGGCCTGTGCGGCCTTTCGCGCTATCTGCGCGACCTGTTTCGGATCGCCGGCTGCGATTCGCGCCTGACCTGGTGGCCGTCGGCCGACGAGCTGCTGGAGACGCGCCCCGAGACCGGGCCCGTGCTCCGCACGGGCGCGACCCGAGAGCGTGAGCGCGCGTCATGAGCCGGTCCTCGTGCGCGAGACGCTCGCCTTCCTCGCTCCGCGCGCGGGGCTCTTCCTGGACGCCACGGTGGGCGACGGCGGGCACGCCGAGGCGCTGCTCGCGGCCGACCCCCGCGTGCGGCTGCTCGCCAACGACCGCGACCCCGCCGCGCTCGCGTTCGCGCGCGGACGCCTCGCGGGCTACGGGGCGCGCGTGACGTTCGCCCACGGCGCCTTCCGCGAGCTCCCCGCCGCGCACGCGGCGCTGGGCGGCGAGCGCTTCGCGGGCGCGCTCTTCGACTTCGGCCTCTCGTCGCGGCAGATCGACGACCCCGCGCGCGGCATCAGCTACCGCCATGCGGGACCGCTCGACCTGCGCATGGATCCGGGCCGCGGCGCGCCGCTCGCGGAGCGCCTGCTCGAGACCACGGCCGAGGAGCTGGCCGGCGTGCTGCGGACGCACGGGGACGTGGGGCCGGCCCGTCCGCTGGCTCGCGCCATCCTCGCCGCCGCGCACGCCGGACGGCTCCGCACCACGCTCGACCTTGCGGCGCTCGCCCGGCGAGTGCTGCGCGACCCGCGGCCGGCCGCCGTCGCTCCCGTCTTCCAGGCGCTGCGCGTCTGGGTGAACGACGAGATGGCGGACCTCGAGGCCGGAATCGCCTGGCTCCCCGAGGCGATGGAGGACGGCGCGGTGGTGGTCACGCTCGCCTACCACTCGGGCGAGGACCGCCGCATCAAGCAGGCGCTGCGCGGCGCCGCACCGCCGGTCTCGCGCCGCCTTCCGGCCGCGGCCGCCCTCGAGGCCGCCGGCCCGTGGCAGGAGCTCACCCGTCGTGTCGTCACCCCATCGGAGCAGGAGATCCGCGACAACCCGCGCGCCCGCAGCGCGCGACTCAGGGCTTTTCGGAGGAAGCCGAGATGAGAAGAGGAACGCGGAAGTCCGTCCCGTCGTGGCGCAGGCCCGACGTCCGCTCGCTCCAACCGGCGTGGTGGCTGGGGGCGATGCTGCTGCTGGCGATGCTGCTGCTGGAGGTCTGGCAGCAGTCCGCGGTCGCGAGCCTGTCGGTGCGGGCCGGACGCGCGACCGACGAGCGGAAGCACGCCAGCAACGACCTGGAGTGGACGCGGGCTCAGCTCGACCAGGGCGCGACGCGCGCGGAGGTCGGATCGCTGGCGGAGCACGCAGGCGTGCGCCCGGGCGACGTCGCGCAGGTCGTGTGGCTCCCGGAGGACTACCTGGAGGAGGACGGAGTGACGGCGGCCGGGGCATCCGCGGCGGATGCCGCGGGCCGGGGCACGCCGGCGCTGTTCGCCGCGGCAGGCCGCGCGCTCCAGTCGCTCGTGCCGGAAGCGAAGGCACGGAGTCGTCGCGTGAATTGACCCGCTCGCCGTCCAGGCGACCGGCACAGGGTACCGGCCGCGTCACAGCACCGCGCCAGTGGGGCCGGCGGTCTGCGTGAACCGCCGTTCCATGGAGGGAACAGTTGGCCCACAGGGAGATGCGCAAGAGTCGGGTGCTGATGACCGCGGCCGGTTTTTTCGTGGGGCTCGCCTGCCTGTGGGTCCGCGTGGCGGTGCTGCAGACCGCGATGCACGAGCACTACGCGGGCCGCGCGCGCGAGAACCAGCAGCATCACCAGAAGATCCTGCCGCGGCGCGGCGTGATCAGCGACCGCCGCGGGCGTGTGCTCGCGCACGACCTCGGCGTGAGCCAGGTCGCCGTCTACCCGCCGCAGCTCGCCGACCCGGCGGCCGCGGCGCGCGTGCTCGCGCCCGTGACCGGCGAGCCCGAGGCGAAGCTGGCGCGCCGCCTGCGCTCGCTACGCAGCTACACGTGGATCGCGCGCGACGTCCCGCCCGAGGTGGGGCAGCGCTTGCGCGAGGCGCGCGTCACGGGCGTGGTCGTGGAGGACGAGACGCGGCGCTTCTACCGGCTCGGGGCCGCCGCCGCCGAGATCCTCGGCCGCACGAACCGCGACAACGTCGGCGTGGACGGTCTGGAGTACCAGTTCGAGAACCTGCTCGGCGGCCGCACCGGCTGGGTGACGCGCGTGCCGACCGGGTCCTCGCGCATGAGCCTGCTCCTGCCGGGCGCCGAAGGGCGCCCGGCGCGCGACGGGGCCTCGCTCGAGCTCGCGCTCGACGCCGACCTCCAGGCGAGCGTCGAGCACCACCTCGCGCGCGCGGTGGACACGCTGAAGGCGCAGCGCGGCTTCGCCATCTTCCTCGACCCGTGGACGGGGGAGATCCTGGCCGCGGCCTGCGTGCCCCACCTGCCGCCGGGCCGGGCGCGCAACTGGACGTTCACCGACCAGTTCGAACCGGGCTCGACGTTCAAGATCGTGGTCGGCGGCGCCGCGCTCGAGGAGCGCCTCGCCCGCCCGGGCGACCGTTTCGAAGGCGCCGCGAGCGGGGAGGCGGAGCTGGTCCCGGGATGTATCATCCACGACACACACGAGGCCGCCACCTTCACCCTGCGCAGCGCGATCCAGCACTCGAGCAACATCGTGATGGGACGGCTGGCCCTCAAGCTCGGCGCCGACCGGCTGCACCGTTACGCCTCGGCGCTCGGCTTCGGCAGCATGACCGGCATCGAGTTCCCGGGCGAGACCGCGGGCCGTCTGCGCCCCGTGTCCGCCTGGCAGCCGCGCTCGACCCCGACCATCGCGATCGGCCACGAGCTCACGGTGACGCCGCTCCAGCTGGCGCTCGCCTACGCGGCGATCGCGAACGGCGGCGTGCTCATGGAGCCGCTGCTCGTGCGCTCGATCCGGGACGCCGACGGCCGCGAGCTTCGCCGCGCGACGCCGCAGCCGTCGCACCGCGTGTTCAGCGGCTCGACCGCGTCCACGCTGCTGGAGCTGCTGTGCGCGGTCGTGGACAGCGGCACCGCCACCGCGGCGCGCCTGCCCGGCGTCCGGGTCGCGGGCAAGACCGGCACCGCGCAGAAGTACGACGCGCGCGTCGGCACCTACGGGCGCGGCATGTACGTCGCGTCGTTCGCCGGCATCGCGCCGGCCGACCGGCCGCGGCTCGTGGGCGTGATCGTGCTCGACGAGCCGAGCGGGGCCCGCTACTACGGCGGCCAGGTCGCGGCGCCGGTGTTCCGCGAGGTCATGCTCGACCTCCAGCGCATGGCGTGGCCCGGGTTCGACCCGGCCGACGCCGCGGTCGCGATGCGCCCGCCGCAGGTGCCCGCGGTGACCGCGCCCGATCTCCGGTTGCTGCCGCCGCGACAGGCCGAGCGCCGGCTCGCCGACTTCGGCCTGCACGTGCGGTTCGAAGGCAGCGGCCCGCGCGTCCTGTCGCAGGTCCCCGCCGCCGGGCAGCCGGTGGAGCGCGGCGCGGTCGTGCTCGCCTACCTCTCGGCACCGGAGGATTCGCTCGGGCGCTCGCTCCCGGACCTGGTCGGCCTCACCGTGCGCGAGGCGATGCGCCGGCTCACGCAGCGCGCCGTCCCGGTGCGCATCTCGGGGAGCGGTTTCGTGACCCGGCAGGAGCCCCCGCCCGGGACACCGCTCCCGCTCGCGGGCCCGTGCCGGCTGTGGTGCTCGCCCGCCGACCCGGCCACGCCCGCGCGCGAGCCGGAGGCCGCCCCCTCGTCGCCCGCGAACGCGATCGCGGCCCGGCTGCGGCGCCCGTGATGCTGGCCGATCTCCTCGCCGGCGTGGACACGCTCGCCGTTCGCGGTCCCACCGGGGTCGAGGTCCGGCGTCTGGTCCTCGACTCGCGCGCGGTCCGCCCGGGCGACGCGTTCTTCGCGCTGCCCGGCGTGCGCACGGACGGCGCCCGCTTCGCCGCCGCCGCCGCCGCCGCGGGCGCGGTGGCGGTGTTCGCCGCGCCCGGGCTCGCCGGCGCGCCGGGGCCCGGCTCGCCGGCGCAGGTGGACGTGGCCGAGCCGCGGCTCGCGCTGGCCCAGGCGGCGGTCCGCTTCCACGGCGATCCCTCGCGCGCGATGCGCGTCGTGGCGGTGACCGGGACGAACGGCAAGACCACCACGTCCTGGCTGGTCGAGGCCATCGCCTCGGCCGCGGGCTGGCGCGCGGGGCTCATCGGCACCACGGGCGTGCGCGTGGCGGGCGAGCCGCGGCCGTCCCCTTTCACCACGCCCGAAGCGCCCGAGCTGCAGGCGTTGTTCGCCGAGATGCGCGACGCCGGCGTCCGGTGCGTGACGTTCGAGGCCAGCAGCCACGCGCTCGCGCAGCGCCGCGCCTGGGGCACGGCGTGCGACGCGTGCGTGTTCACGAACCTGACCCAGGACCACCTCGATTACCACGGCACGATGGAGGCGTACCTGGACGCCAAGCTGCGGCTGTTCGACGGCCGGAACGGAGGGGGCGGCAAGACGTGCGTCGCGGTGGTGAACGCCGACGACCCGCACGCGGACGCGGTGACCGCCGCGGCCGCCCGCGGCGGCATGCGCGTGCTCCGGTTCGGCTCGGCCGCGGCCGTGGCGGGCCGGGACGGCGTGGCGATCGAGGACATCGGCGCCCGCGCGGACGGGATCTCCCTGCGCGTCCGCGCGCGCGGCCTGGCGCCCCCGGGGACGGCCCCCGGGGACGGGACCGCCACCGGCGACGGCGCGGTGGCGCTGGCGCTGCCGCTCCTCGGCAGGGTGAACGCGTGGAACGCGTCGGCCGCGCTCGCCGTGGCCGGCGCGCTCGGCCTGCCGGCGGCGCGCGCCGCGGCCGCGCTCGAGGCGTTCCCGGGCGTTCCCGGGCGGCTCGAGCGCGTGGGGCCTTCGCGCGGCTTCGCCGTGGTCGTGGACTACGCGCACACGCCGGACGCGCTCGAGCGCGCGCTCGCGGCCTGCCGCGAGCACTCGGCCGGGCGAGTGCTGCTCGTGTTCGGCTGCGGCGGCGAGCGCGATCGCGGCAAGCGCCCGCTCATGGGGGCGGCCGCGGCTCGCGGCGCTGACCGCGCCTGGGTGACGAACGACAACCCGCGCGGCGAGGACCCCGCGGCCATCGCCGCCGAGATCGTGGCCGGGGATCCCGGCGGCCGGCTGCTCGTGGAGCTCGACCGGCGGGCCGCGATCTCGGCCGCGCTCGCGGACGCGCGCCCCGGCGACATCGTGCTCATCGCCGGCAAGGGCCACGAGACCACCCAGACCGTGGGCCGCGAGGTGCTGCCCTTCGACGACCGCGTCGTGGCGCGCGCGCTGCTCGCGGGCGGCGGGGCAGGGTCGGCGTGACCGCGCCCTCGTCGCTGACGCTCGTGCAGCTCGCGCAATGGGCGGGCGGCGACCTGGTCGTGCGCGACGTGCCGCCGGGCCCGGCCGCGCGCGAGACGCTGCTGCGGACCGGCGTGCGCGGCGCGACGCTCGACACCCGCGAGCTCGAGCCCGGCATGCTGTTCGTGCCGCTCGCCGGCAGCCGCACCGACGGCCACGCGTTCCTGGACGAGGCGTTCGCGCGCGGCGCCGGAGCGGCGCTGTGCGCGCGCGCGGTACACCCGCGCATCGCCCACCTCCCGCTCGGGCCGCTCGTGCTCGTGGACGACGTCACCGCAGCGCTCCAGCGCCTCGCGGCCGAGCTGCGCCGGCGCTGGACGGGCTGGCTGGTGGCGGTCACGGGCAGCGCCGGGAAGACCACCACGAAGGAGCTGGTCGCGGCCGCGCTCGCGACCGCGGGGCCGGTGCTCCGCACCGAGGGCAACCTCAACAATCACTGGGGCGTGCCGCTCACGCTCATGGGCCTCTCGGGCGGGCACCACGCGGCGGTCGTCGAGATGGGCATGAACCACGCCGGCGAGATCGCCGCGCTCGCGGGCATCGCGAAGCCCGACGCCTGCGTCATCACCAACGCCGGCTCGGCGCACCTCGAGAACCTCGGCTCGCTCGAGGCGATCGCGGCCGAGAAGGCGTCCCTCGCGCGGGCGCTGCGCGCGGGCGCGCCGGCGTTCATCGGCGCCGATTCGCCGCGGCTGCTGGCCGCCGTGAAGGGGGTCGCGGCGCGCGTCGTCACCTACGGGCTCGCGCCGGGCGCCGAGGTGCGGCCGGTGAAGGTCGAGGACCGGGGCGAGGCGGGCTCGCGGTTCGAGGTGCCCGGCTTCCCGCCGGTGCAACTGCGGCTGGTCGGGCTCCACCAGGTGAGCAACGCGCTCGCCGCGCTCGCCGTGGCGCGCGAGCGGCGGCTCGACCCGGCGCTCGTCGTGGCGGCGCTCGAGGCGCACCGCCCGCTCGAGGGCCGCATGCAGGTGCGGCACGCGGGCGGCGCGACGCTGCTCGTGGACCACTACAACGCCAACCCCGACTCCATGCGCGCGGCGCTCGACACGCTCGCCGCCTGGCCGGGGGCGCGCCGGCGCATCGCGGTGCTCGGCGACATGAAGGAGCTGGGCGAGACCGCCGCGCAGCTGCACCGCGAGGTGGGCGGCGCGGTGCGCGCCGCGGAGCTGTGGGCGGTGGGGGCGCACGCCGCGGACTACGCGGCCGGGGCGCGCGCCGCCGGGACCGAGGTCCGCACGTTCCCCGACAAGCCGGCCGTGGCCGTCGCGATCCGCGAGCAGCTCGGGCCGGGCGTCGTGATCCTGTTCAAGGCGTCGCGAGGGGCGGCGCTCGAGGACGTTCTGGCCGGCCTTCCGGTCGAAGCCTGAGGAGGACCGCGGCGTGTTCTACGAATGGATCTACCCGCTGCACGACGTGCCGGGCCTGTCGTTCCTGAACCTGTTCAAGTACATCACCGTGCGTTCGGCGATGGCCGCGGTGCTGGCGCTGCTCATCAGCTTCCTGCTCGGGCCGGTCATGATCGAGTGGCTGCGCCGGGTGAAGCTGGGGCAGGAGGTGCGGGAGGAGGGCCCGCAGACCCACTACGTCAAGGCCGGCACGCCCACGATGGGCGGGCTGCTGATGCTGGCCGCGATCGCCATCCCGGTGCTGCTGTGCGGGAACTTCCACAACAAGCAGGTGTGGCTGGCGCTCGGGACCACGGTGTGGCTGGGCGCGCTCGGCTTCCTCGACGACTGGCTGCGGGTCGTGAAGAAGCTGCCCAAGGGGCTGCTCGGCCGCTACAAGCTCGCCGGCCAGGTCGCGATCGGCATCGTGGTCGGCGCGTGCGTGCTGGCGTGGCCCGAGCCCGCCGCGGGCCCGACGCTCACGCACGTGCCGTTCATGAAGCGCTACTACGTGGACCTGGGGCTGCTGTTCGTGCCGTTCGTGGTGCTGGTCATCACCGGCGCCTCGAACGCCGTGAACCTCACCGACGGTCTGGACGGCCTCGCCTCCGGCCTGGTCGCGATCGCGGCGATCGCGTTCGCGGGCATGTGCTACCTCACCGGCCACGTCCGCTTCAGCGAGTACCTGAACACGGGCTACCTGCCGTTCGCCGGCGAGCTGACCGTGTTCTGCGCCGCCGTGCTGGGCGCCGCGCTCGGCTTCCTCTGGTACAACTGCCACCCCGCCGACGTGTTCATGGGCGACACGGGCTCGCTCATGCTGGGCGGGGCGCTCGGCGTGGTCGCGGTGCTCATCAAGCGCGAGTTCTGGCTGGTGCTCGTGGGCGGCGTGTTCGTGGCCGAGGCGCTGTCGGTGATGCTGCAGGTGGCCTCGTTCAAGCTGACCGGCAAGCGGCTGCTGCGCATGTCCCCGCTCCACCACCACTTCGAGCTGATCGGCTGGCCCGAGTCGCGGGTCGTGCTGCGGTTCTACATCGCCGGAGCGCTGCTCGCGCTCCTGTCGCTGTCCACGTTCAAGCTCCAATGAGCCTCGACCTCCGCCATCCGCTCCCGGGCCGCCGCGCACTCGTGGCCGGCGCCGCGCGCAGCGGCGTCGCGGCCGCGCGCCTGCTGCGGCGCCACCGGGTGGAGGTGACGCTGTGCGACCGCCGCCCGGCCGCGGAGGCGCCCGCCGAGGCCGCCGCGCTCGAGCGCGAGGGCGTGGCCTGCGTGTGGGGCCGCGACGACGAGCGGCTGCTCGCCGGGCACGACTTCGTGGTCTGGAGCCCGGGCATCCCGGTGGGGCACCCGCTCGCGCGGGCCGCCGCCGCCGCCGGCCTGCCCGTGATCGGCGAGCTAGAGCTGGGCTACCGCGCCGCCCGGGCCCCGCTCGTGTGCGTGACCGGCACCAACGGCAAGAGCACGACCACCGACCTGGTGGGCGCGCTCGTGCGCGCGGCGGGGCGCGAGGTGGAAGTGTGCGGGAACATCGGGCGCGCGCTGTGCGAGGTGGCCGAGCGGGTGAGCCCGGCCGGCCTGCTCGTGGTCGAGGTCTCGAGCTTCCAGCTGGAGACCGTGGACCGGCTGCGCCCGTCCATCGCCACCTGGCTCAACCTCACGCCCGACCACCTCGACCGGCACGGGAGCCTCGAGGCTTACGCCGCCGCCAAGCAGCGGCTGTTCGCGCGCCAGACCGAGGAGGACTGGGCGATCCTGAACGCCGACGACCCCGAGGTGTCGCGCCGGCGCACCGGGGCGGGCCAGCCGTCCGAGTTCTCGGTCACTCGTGCGGTGGACGAGGGCGCGTACGCCGAGGACGGCTGGCTGTGGCTCGCCCGCCGCGGCGGGCGCGAGCGGCTCATGCCGCGCGCCGAGCTGCGGCTGCCGGGCCCGCACAACCTGGCCAACGCGCTCGCGGCGCTCGCCACCGTGCTGCCGCTCGACCCCGCGCCGGCGCTGCTGCGCGGCGTGCTGCGCGAGTACGCCGGGCTCGAGCACCGGCTCGAGCCGGCGGGCGAGCTCCAGGGCGTGCGGTTCGTGAACGACTCCAAGGCCACGAACGCCGACTCGCTGCGGGTCGCGCTCCAGAGCTTCCCCGACCCGGTGGTGCTGATCGCCGGCGGGCGCGACAAGGGCCAGGACTTCCGGCCGCTCGCGCCGCTCGTGGCCCGGCACGTGCGCCACATCGTGCTGATCGGCGAGGGGGCCGCGGCCATGGCGCGGGCGTGGCCGGACGTCTCCCAGGAGCGCGCGGGGTCGCTCGCCGACGCGGTCCGGGCCGCGTTCGAGGCGGCCCGGGGATCGGGGGCGGTGGTGCTCCTGTCGCCGGGTTGCGCGTCGTTCGATATGTTCCGTGACTACGAGGACCGGGGCCGCCGCTTCAAGTACGAGGTGACGCGGCTCGCGGCAGGAGGGGTGACCGCTTGAGTCGAGGGGATCGCTGGCTGGTGGGCCTGGCCCTGCTGCTGACCGCGGTGGGGCTGGTGATGGTGTACTCGGCGGGCTCGTTCCACGCGTTCGTGCGCTACGGCGACACGAACTACTTCCTGCGCCAGCAGCTGGTGCGCACGCTGATCGGGGTGGGCGTGCTGTTCGCGTGCTCGCGCCTGAGCCTGCGGCGGCTCGAGTCGCTGGCGCCGTGGCTGCTCGCGGGCGCCTGCGCGCTGCTCGCGCTCGTGGCCGTGAGCGGGCACATGTCGAACGGCGCGACCCGCTGGCTGCGGCTCGGCTTCTTCTCGGTCCAGCCCACGGACCTCGGCCGGCTCGCCGCGGTCGTATTCCTGGCCTGGTGGCTCAAGCGGAGGCCGGTGGCCGAGCTGGGCTTCTGGCGCGGCATGGTGCCGCCGCTGCTCGTGCTGGGGGTCGTCGCCGCGCTCATCCTCAAGCAGCCGAACCTGAGCTCGGCCGCGCTCCTGCTCGGCACCGGGCTCGCCATGCTGTTCCTGGGCGGCGCGCCGTGGCGCTACTTCGCGGCGCCGATCGGGGCCGCCGCGGCCGCGGTCGCGCTCGCGCTCGCCACCCATCCGTACATGATGACGCGGGTGAAGACGTTCGTCGGGTTCGTGTTCGGCGGCACGCTCGACCAGCGCGGCGCGGGCTGGCAGCTCGACCAGTCGCTCATCGCCATCGGCTCCGGCGGCGTGCTCGGCCGCGGCCTGGGCGGCGGGCTCCAGAAGCTCCTCTACCTGCCCGAGGCGCACACCGATTTCATCTTCTCGATCCTCGCCGAGGAGCTGGGGCTGTGGGGCGCGACGCTGCTGTTCGCGGCGATCGGCATCTTCCTGTGGCGCGGCCTGCGCGCGGCGGCGCGCGCCTCGGACCCGTTCGCCGGCCTGCTCGCGGGCGGGCTCACGGTGCAGATCGGCTGCTACGCGCTCGCGAACCTTGCGGTGGCGACCGGGCTGGCCCCGACCACGGGCCTGCCGCTGCCGTTCGTGTCCTACGGCGGCTCGGCTCTGCTCGTGAACCTCGCCGCGGCGGGGCTCCTCTACCGCGTGAGCGCGATGAACGGGAACGAGGACGCGCTCGCCCGCCAGCGCTGGCGCCGGGAGGCCGCATGAAGGTCCTGATCGCGGGCGGCGGCACGGGCGGGCACGTGTTCCCCGGCATCGCCGTGGCCGAGGAGCTGCGCGCGATGAGCCCGCCGGTGGAGGTGCTGTTCGTGGGGGGCGGGCGGGGGCTCGAGGCGCAGGCCGTCCCCGAGGCCGGCTTCCGGCTCCGCACGCTCGCCACCGCCGGCTTCCCGCGCCGCCGCTGGTGGCGCTGGCCGTGGGCCGCGCTCGTCAACGTGGGCGGGTTGTTCCAGGCGCTGTGGATCGTGATGAGCGAGCGGCCGCGCGCCGTGCTCGGCACCGGCGGCTACGTGAGCGGCCCGGTCTCGGTGGCCGCGCGCCTGCTCGGAGTGCCGCTCCTGCTCCAGGAGCAGAACAGCATCCCCGGGCTCACGAACCGCTGGTTGTCGCGCATCGCGAACGAGGTGCACCTGTCGTTCGTCGAGGCGCGCAGCTACTTCCCCCGTCGCGATCACCTGCGCATCACCGGCAATCCGGTGCGCGCCCACATCCTGTCGGGCGAGCGGGAGGCCGCGCTGCGCGAGTTCCAGCTCCAGCCGGGCCGGCCGACGCTGTTCGTGTTCGGCGGCAGCCTCGGCGCCAGGCGCATCAACGCGGCGGCGCTCGACGCGCTCCGGCGCCTGAAGGGCCGCGTGGACGTGCAGTGCATCCTGCAGACCGGGCGCGAGGACCACGACGCGGTGGCGAAGGAGGTGGCCGACGAGCAGCTCCCGGCCACGGTGCTGCCGTTCGTGCGCAAGATGCACCTGGCCTACGCCGCGGCCGACCTGGTCGTGTGCCGGGCCGGCGCCATGACGCTGGCCGAGATCGCGGTGTGCGGGCGGCCGAGCATCCTGGTGCCCTACCCGTTCGCGGCGCACGACCACCAGCGCGTGAACGCCGCCAACCTCGCCGACCGCGGCGCCGCGGTGGTCATCGAGGACGCCCAGCTGACCGGAGAACGGCTCGCGAAGGAGATCGCGCACGTGCTCGCCGACCGTCAGCTCCTGTCCCGCATGTCCGCGAACGCGCGCCTGTTCGCGCGCCCCGACGCCGCCGCCCGCATCGCCCGCGCCCTGGTCGCCTGGGGCGAAGGCCGCGCCCAGGCCACCCCCGAGGAACCCGCCGCGGAGGAGGGGAGGTCGTGAGCGCCCGGGCCGGCGGGGGATCGCTCCGGCTTGGATTCGCCGCGCCCGCCCGCCCGCCGGCGGGACGGGGGCGGGTCTTCGCCGAAGGCGAAGGCCCCCCCGTCCCGCGTGAGTCACAGGTGCGCGCGTCGCCTTCGAGGCGAGCCCCCGCCTCGCGTGAGCCGCAGGTGTCCGCAGAGAGAGAGGTCTGAGCCAGTGTACGGACGCACGCACCGCATCCACTTCATCGGCGTCGGCGGCAGCGGCATGAGCGGGCTCGCCGAGGTGCTGCTCAACATGGGCTACGAGGTGAGCGGCAGCGACCTCAAGGCCACGGATGTCACCGACCGGCTCGTCTCGCTCGGCGGCCGGGTGTTCACCGGGCACTCCGCCTCGAACGTCGAGGGCGCGCAGGTCGTCGTGTACTCCTCCGCCGTGCGCCCGGACAACCCCGAGCTCGTCGCCGCGCGCGAAGCCGGCGTGCCGGTGATCGCCCGCGCCGACATGCTCGCCGAGCTAATGCGCATGAAGTACGGCGTCGCGGTCGGCGGCTCGCACGGCAAGACCACCACCACCAGCATGATCGCCGCCGTGCTCCAGCGCGGCGGGCTCGACCCCACCATCGTCGTCGGCGGCCGGCTGCGCACGCTCGGCACCAACGCCAGGCTCGGGCACGGCCGGTTCCTCGTCGCCGAGGCCGACGAGAGCGACGGCTCGTTCCTGCGCCTGGCGCCCGCCGTGACCGTGATCACGAACATCGACCGCGAGCACCTCGACCATTACAAGGACCTGGACGACATCCGCCAGGCGTTCGTGTACTTCGCGAACCGGGTGCCGTTCTACGGCGTGACCGTGCTGTGCGTGGACGACGAGCACGTGCGCGGCATCCTGCCGCGGGTCACGAAGCGCCACCTGCTCTACGGCACGCGGCCCGAGGCCGAGATCCGCGGCGTGGGTCTGGAGCTGCGGCCGCAGGGGGCCACGTTCCAGCTCGAGGCGGCCGGCCGGGTCCTCGGCCGCATCGAGCTGCACGTGCCCGGACGCCACAACGCGCTGAACGCCCTGGCCGCGGCCGCGGTGGGCCTCGAGCTGGAGATCGGCTTCACCCACATCGCCGAGGCCCTCGCCGGGTTCCACGGCGTCGGCCGGCGCTTCGAGCTGCGCGGCGAGGCCGCCGGCGTGCGCGTGTTCGACGACTACGGCCACCATCCCACCGAGGTCGCCGCCACGCTGGCCGCCGCGCGCGGGCTCGGCGGCCGGGTCCTGGTGGTGTTCCAGCCGCACCGATACACGCGCACGCAGGCGCTGCGCGAGGAGTTCGGCGCCTGCTTCGGCGATGCCGACCGGGTGTGGGTGATGGACGTCTACGGGGCCGGCGAGACGCCGATCTCGGGCGTGACGGGGGAGAGCCTGGTGCGCGCCGCCCACGCGCACGGCGCGGACCACGTGCGCTCGGCGCCCACCGCGGCCGAGGCGCTCGAGGAGGTCGCGGCCGAGGCCCGCGCCGGGGACGTGGTCCTGACGCTCGGGGCCGGCGACGTCTCGCGGCTGGCCGACCCGCTGCTCGCCGCGCTGGCCCGCGGCCCCCGCGCGGGGGCCGCCGCGGGCGGGTCCGGCACCCGGGCGAACCCCCGCGGCGCGCCGGCCGGGCGGGGCCGGTCGTGAACCGCTACCAGGGCAAGGCGCTCCACGCGGCGCGGCGCGCGGGCCGGCGGCGCTCGCCGCTCGACCGGGCGCTGCGCGTCGTGCTGATCATGCTCGGGATCGGGCTCCTCGCCATGGTCCCCTGGGGCGAGCTGCGCGCCCGGCTGCTCGTGCTGGACCGAATTCACGTGGTCGGGACACGCTACCTGGACCCGGCCCGGGTCCGCGAGCGCTCGGGGCTCGCGAAGGGCCAGGACCTGCTCGAGCTCGACCTCGGCCGGGCGCGCCAGCTCGTGCTGCTCGAGCCGCGCGTCCACTCGGCGAGCCTGCGGCGCGTGGGCCTGCGCTCGGTCGAGATCCGCGTCGAGGAACGCGTCCCGGCGCTGGCCGTGGAGCACGGCGAGCCGTGGGAGCTGGACGCGAACGGGGTGCTGCTCGAGCCGCTCCAGGCCGGCGTCGTGGCCGACGTGCCCATGCTGGCCGGCCCGGATTTCTCGGATTTCGGCCCCGGCAGCCAGATCCAGACGCTCGAGGTGCAGCGGGGACTCGCGTGGACGGCGATTTTGAGCGACAATGCGCTCCGGCTCATCGGGCAGGTGTCGGAGGTGGACGTCTCCGACTCGCGGCTCACGCGGCTGGTGCTCCTGAACGGGGTGCGCGTGATCGCGCCGGTGTGGCCGAACGGCGCGCGGCAGCTGTCGGGCCTGCGCGCGACGCTCGCCGACCTCGCGGCCAAGGGACTGACGCCGCGCGAGGTGGACGTGCGTTTCAAGGACCAGATCGTCGTGCGCGGCGCGAGGCCGGGAGGCCCGACCGCCACGACCGGGACGTTGCGGGAGATTTGAGGCCACCGCGGGAGGGACCCCCATGGCTCAAGCGACAAGGACGTTCGCCGGTCTCGACATCGGCACGACGAAGATCTCGTGCATCCTGGCCGACCAGGATCCGGCCGGCGGCCTCCGCATCGTCGGCATCGGGAACGCGCCGAGCGAGGGCCTGCGCCGCGGGGCCGTGGTGGACCTCGAGAAGACCGTCGCCAGCATCACGCGCGCGGTCGAGGAGGCCGAGCGCATGGCCGGCCTCGACATCAAGGGCGTGCACGCCGGCATCGCGGGCGACCACATCCGCAGCCTCAACAGCCGCGGCGTGGTGTCCGTGTCGCGCAAGGACAACGAGATCGCGCCCGCCGACCTCGAGCGCGTGATCGAGGCGGCGAAGGCGATCGCGATCCCCACCGATCGCGAGATCATCCACGTCATCCCGCAGGAATTCATCGTGGACGACCAGGACGGCATCAAGGATCCGGTCGGCATGAGCGGGGTGCGCCTCGAGGCGGAGGTGCACATCATCACCGGCGCGGTGACGAGCGCGCGCAACATCTGCCGCGCCATCCAGCGCGCCGGCCTCAAGGTCTACGACCTCACGCTCGAGCCGCTCGCCTCGGCGATGGCCGTGCTGGACGACGACGAGAAGGACCTCGGCGTCGTGCTGCTCGACCTCGGCGGAGGCACCACCGACATGGCCGTGTTCCACGAGGGCGCGGTGCGCCACACCAGCATCATCCCGTTCGGCGGCGCGAACGTGACCAGCGACATCGCGATCGGCCTGCGCACGCCGATCGACAAGGCCGAGGTCATCAAGATCCAGCACGGCGCGGCGCTCGCCGCCATGGTCGGCGACGAGACGGTGAGCGTCTCGGGCGTGGGCGGGCGCGGCGACAAGGAGATCTCGCGCCACGTGCTGGCGTCCATGATCGAGCCGCGCATGGAGGAGATCTTCGCGCTCGCGAACCGCGAGGTGCGCAAGAATCACTTCGCCCCGCTCATCGGGGGCGGGGTCGTGCTCACGGGGGGCACGTCGTTGTTGCCTGGCGCGGCGGAGCTCGCCGAGCAGGTGTTCGAGATGCCCGTGCGGCTGGGTGTGCCGCGCGGGCTGGGCGGTCTCTCCGCCAACGTCTGCGACCCGCGTTACGCGACGGGCGTGGGCCTGGTGCTCCATGCCGCCAAGTCCGAGGAAGGGCCGGGGGATTTCGTCGAGGCGGGCGCGTCCAGGACTCGGTCGCGCTTCGACCTGCGCAACTGGTTCGCCGACCTGTTCTGACCATCATCACGCCGGGCGCCGGCCGGCGCCCCCGCGCAGGGCGCGGGCCGGCCGAACGCTCGAACCAGGGAGGGTTCCCATGTCCACGTTCGAACTGGAGATCGACCGCAGCAATTCGGCCAAGCTCAAGGTGATCGGGTGCGGCGGGGCCGGCGGCAACGCCGTGAACCGCATGATCGGGGCCGGGCTCCGGGGCGTGGAGTTCATCGTCGCCAACACGGACATGCAGGCCCTCTCCCAGTCCCTGGCGCCCACGCGCATCCAGATCGGCGTGAACACCACGCGCGGGCTGGGCTCGGGCGGCGACCCCGCCACCGGCCGCCGATCGGCGGAGGAGGACGAGGCCGCCATCACCGACGCGGTCGCGGACGCCGACATGGTGTTCATAACCGCCGGCATGGGTGGCGGCACCGGCACCGGCTCGGCGCCGGTCGTGGCGCGGCTCGCGCGCTCGGCGGGCGCGCTCACCGTGGCGGTCGTCACCAAGCCGTTCCTGTTCGAGGGCCGGCGCCGGATGCGCCAGTGCGAGGAGGGGCTCGAGGAGCTGCGCGCCGAGGTGGACACGCTGCTCGTGATCCCGAACGAGCGTCTGCTCTCGGTGGTGGAGAAGGGCACCTCGCTGTCCGACGCCTTCTCGGTGGCGGACAACGTGCTGCTGCAGGCCACGCGCGGAATCTCGGAGCTGGTCACCGTGCCAGGGCTCGTGAACCTCGACTTCGCCGACGTCAAGAGCATCATGGCCTGCCGCGGCAACGCGCTCATGGGCTGCGGGCGAGGCAGCGGCGAGAAGCGCGCGGTGGACGCCGCGACCCAGGCGGTGTCGAGCCCGCTGCTCGAGGACGTCTCGATCCACGGCGCCGAGGGGGTGCTCGTGAACATCACCGGCGGTCGCGACCTGTCGCTGCACGAGGTGAACGAGGCGGCCCAGGTGGTGACGCAGGCGGCGGGTGACGACGCGAACGTCATCTTCGGCGCGGTCATCGACCCGTCGCTGGACGGCGACCTGCTCATCACCGTCGTGGCGACCGGGTTCGGCGCGCACAGCTCGAACCTGCGCCTGGTCGAGCGCCGGCACCGCGCCCAGCCGGCGTCCGCGCCGCCGAGCGTGGCGGCCGCGGTGGGCGACGACGACGTCTCGGGCATGAGCGCCCCGGCGTGGCAGCGCCGCGAACCCCGCTCCGGCTGGAGCCGGTCGGGCACGCGCGCCGACTCGCTCGAGGTGCCCACGTTCCTGCGGCGGCAGATGGACTGAGGCGGCGCCCGGGGCCGCCGTGGCGTTCCTCGCCTCGCTCGTGAAGTGGGGGCACTCGCCCCGGTACAACGCAGCGGTCGGCCACTTCGATCGCGGGGAGTTCGAGCGCGCCGCCGAGGGTTTCGAGGCCGTGCTGCGGGAGGGTCGCAGCGCCGGCGACCCCGACCGCTGCCTGGCGCGCGTGCACGCCGCCGAGGCGCGCGCGAACCTGGGGCTCGCCCTGCTCCACGCCGGCGACCACGCCCGCGCGGAGGCCGAGTTCACGCGGGCGCTCGAGACGAGCCCCACGTTCCCCGAGGTGCGCTACCAGCGCGCCCGGCTCTACGAGCGCTCCGGCCGCGTGGACGAGGCGGTCGCCGACCTGGAGCGCGCGCTCGCCGAGCACCCGCACCACCTCGAGGCGCGTCTCCTGCTCGCGGTCTGCCGTGGGGCGCACGGCGACCGGGAGGGCGCGGCCTCGGAGCTCGCGGAGGCGCTCGCGCTCGGGCTGGACGCCCCGGACTGGGTGACGCCCGAGGTCGCGCGCGAGTGGACCGGCGAGGAGTGGCGCCGCCTGCTCCCGGGCGGGGCCGCGCGGGCCGCGCAGGCGTCCGCGGCCGAAGCGCGCGCCCGCCGCCGCGCCGCCGACCTCGCCCGGGCGATCCAGTCCCTCACGGAGAGCGTGGCGACGCGGCCGGGCTACGCCGACCTCCGCTGCCGGCTCGCCGGTCTCCTGCTCGAGGCCGGCCGCGCCGACGACGCGCTCCGCCAGGTGCGCGTGGCGCTCGAGCTCAATCCGCGCTACCTCGACGCCCGCCTGCTGGCGGCACGCGTCGAGCTCGAGCGCGGCGAGCCGCGCGCGGCCGAGGCGCACGTCCAGGACGCGCTCTCGCGGCACCCGCAGTACCCCGACCTGTGGTTCTGGCTGGGGCTCGCCCGGTTCCGCGCCGGCGACCTGCGCGCCGCCGTCGGGCCGCTCGAGCGCGCGGTGGAGCTGAACCGGCGCTTCGCTAGGGCCCAGCGCCTGCTCGCCCTGGTGCTTCACGCGCTCGGTCGGAACGACGACGCGCTCCGGGCGGTCCGCCGGGCCGCCGCGGGCGGCGGCGAGGCCCCGGGCGCAGCGCTCGCCGAGGCCCGGCTGCTGCATGAGCTCGGGGACCTCGAGGGCTGCGAACGGGCGCTTCGCCGCGCGCTCGCGCTGCGCCCCGACTGGCCCGACGTGCATCTCGCGCTCGCGCGGGCGCTTCGCGACCAGGGCCGGCACGAGCAGGCCGCGCCGGCCTACGACCGCGCACTTTCCCTGCGCCCCGCGTACGACGCGGCCGCCCTCGAGCGAGCCGCGCTGGCGCTCGAGATGGACGAGCCCCGGATCGCGGCCGCCCGGCTCGAGGAGCTGGTCGCGCGCCGCCCGGGATGGGCGGACGCGCACGCACTGCTCGGCCGCGCGAGGGCGGCGCTCGGGGACGCCGAAGGCGCGGAGCGCGCGCTGCGCGCCGCGCTCGGGATCCACCCCGGCTTCGCCACCGCGCGCGCCGATCTGGGCGTGGCGCTCCTGCGCGCGGGCCGCGCGGACGAGGCCGAGCGCGAGTTCGCGCTCGCGCTCGAGCAGGACCCGCTCCTGCCGCTCGCGCGCGGGCACGTCGGCTGGCGGGAGCTGCTCGCCCCCGGGGGCGACGGATAGCCGGACGGGCCCGGCGCCGCGGCGCCGGGCCCGTCCGGGTTCAGGCCGGGGTCAGACCGCGACCGGCGCCTGGGAGCCCCTCACCGCCTTCTCGATCTTCCCCGAGCGCAGGCAGCGCGTGCACACGGTGACCTGCTTCGGGCGCCCGTCCACGCGGGCGCGGACGACCTGCAGGTTCGGCTTGAACACCCGCTTGGTGACGTTGTTGGCGTGGCTCACGTTCTGGCCCGCCATGCGTTGCTTGCCGCACACGAAACACTTCGCCATGGACTTCTCCTCGTAGGGGCCGCGCCGGGCGGCCGGTGCCCCGGTGGGGCCGCGCACACGCGGGGCCGCGGATGATCCAGGGAGGCGCGGGACTATATCGAGGCCGCGGGAGCCTGACAAGCCGCCAGCGCGCCTACCCGGCCCGCCGCCGCGCCCCGGCCGGCGGCTGGCGCAGGCCGGCGACGAGCCCGCGCACGACGTCGTCGAACGCGGCCAGTCCCGTGCTGCCGCGGGCCACGAGCAGCGCGCCCTCGAGCGAGCTGACGACGAGCCGCGCGGTGGCGCTCGCGGAACCGAACAGGCGCACCTCGCCGCGCCGCCGGCCCTCCCGCAGGACGCGCGCGAGCCAGGCCTCGTTCTCGGCGAAGAACCCGGCCACGCTCTCGCGCATCGGGCGCGGCAGCGTGGCGATGTCGGAGGCCAGCATCCCGCACATGCACATGCGGTCGCGCTCGAGGACCGAGCGGTAGAGGCGGGCGTAGCGCTCGAGCCGCCCGACGGCCCCCGGCCTCGAGCGCTCGATCGCCTCCAGCGCGGCGTGGAATTCCTTCCGGTAGCGGGCGAGCAGCGCGAGCCCCAGGTCGGCCTTGGTGGGGTAGTGGTGGTGGAGGCTCGCCTTGCGGAGCTCGACCGCGCGGGCGATGTCGGCGTAGCTGAACGCGTTGTAGCCACGCGCCTGGACCAGTTTCTCGGCCACGTCCAGGATCCGCTCCGCCGTCTTGGGGGTGCCGCGGGGGCGCTTCGCCATGCCGGTCTCCAGGTCCGCCGCAGCGGCACCCTACCACAGCCCGGCGCTCCGGCGGGCGCCGCCTCGCGAACCTACCTACTGGTCGGTCGGATCTTGTCCAGCCTACCTGCTGGGTGGTATACAGGCGGCGCCCCGCGAGATGCGCGGGGGGTGGTCCCGCGTCCTGGAGGTGATTCCATGAACCGTCGCATCGTGGGTGGCTCGTGCGCCGTCGCGCTCGCCGCGCTGCTGGCCGTCGCACCGCCGTCCCTCGCCAGGGAGGCGTCGAAGGCCGTGCTCACGCCGGTCTCGGAGCTGCAGTGGGGCGATGCCGGCATCCCGGGCGTCCAGATTGCGCCCGTCCGGGGTGACCGCGCGAAGGGCCCGAGCCACTTCTTCCTCAAGTACGCGGCCGGGCTCGCGACCCCGGTGCACCATCACTCCGCCGACCACTACGTGACCGTGGTCTCGGGCACGCTGTCGCTGTCCGCGGGCGGGCGCGAGGCGAAGCTGCCGCCCGGCTCCTACTTCGCGTTCACCGGCAAAGCGGCGCACGTGGCGCGCGTCGAGGGCGACCAGGACTGTGTGATGTTCGTGGACTCGCGGGGGGCCTGGGACGTCGTGGCCGAGGCGAAGGCCGGGGCCGGCGCGAAGTAGCCGGCGCGGCCGGCCCGGAACGAGCCTCACGGGCCGGCCACGCCGCCGCATCGGGGTCTCGCGGGGGCGGCGGCGGGTCGGTCCCCGGGGCTCTGGCCTCCGCCGGCCGGCCCCGCGTATCGTGCGGCGGCCGCGTCCACGCGGCCGCCGCCATGACCTCGACCCGCCCCGCCACGCCCTCGCCGCCGTCCGACCCGCACACGCGCGTCCAGTTCCTCTCCGGCGTGGGCCCGCGGCGCGCGCTGCTGTTCGAGCGACTCGACATCGTCACGCTCGAGCACCTCGTGCGCCACTACCCGCGCTCGTGGATGGACGCGAGCCGGTTCGTGAGCGTGAAGGATCTGCGCCCGGGCGAGCTCCTGACCGTGGTGGGGACCGTCCGGCACGCGGAGGAGCTCACACGTGGCCGCCGCCGGGACTTCTCGGCCACGATCAGCGACGGGACGGGCTCGCTCCACTGCTACTTCTACGGCCAGGGCTGGCTCTCGAAGGTGCTCACGCCCGGCGCGCGCGTCGCGGTGAGCGGCGAGCTCACGGGCCGCGAACGCCAGATGTCGAACCCCCTGTACGAGGTACTGGAGGGCGACCTCGAGTCGCTGCTCCACGCCGGCCGGCTGGTGCCGGTGCACGCGCTCACGCGCGGCATCACGGCCCGCGGCATGCGCGCCGCGGTCCACCGCGCGCTCGACCTGGTCGCCGACCGCATCCCGGACCCGGTCCCCGCGGACGTGGCGGCCTCCGCCGTGGGACCCTCGGGGCTGCCGCCGCTCGGCCGGGCGCTCCGCGACATCCACTTCCCCGACGACGCGGCCGCGCTCGCGGCGGCCCGGGCGCGGCTCGCGTTCGAGGAGCTGTTCCTGCTGCAGATGGTGCAGGCGCTGCGGCGGCGCGCGCTCGCCGAGGAGGGACAGGCGCTCGCGCTTCGGCCGCCGGGCGCGCTCGCGGCGGGTGTGCGCGCCTCGCTGCCGTTCCAGCTCACGGCCGGGCAGGACCGGGCGCTCGCGGAGATCGCGGCCGACCTCGCGCGCCCGCGCCCGATGCAGCGCCTGGTGGTGGGCGACGTGGGCAGCGGGAAGACCGTGGTGGCGCTGCTCGCCGCCTGCGCCGCGGTCGAGGCCGGCCAGCAGGCGGCCCTCCTGGCGCCCACCGAGATCCTCGCCCGCCAGCACGGCGCGCGCCTCGCCGCGCTCGCCGGCGGCACGCCGCTCGCGGTGGCCACGCTCACCGGCGGATCGGGCGCCGCCGAGCGCCGCGCGCTCCAGGCCCGGCTCTCGGCGGGCGAGCCGATGCTGGTGGTGGGGACGCACGCGCTGATCGAGGAGCGGGTGCGGTTC
>CAZSQX010000021.1:45460-60513 GCA_964609125.1 uncultured bacterium | reverse complement strand
GTGGACCCTCCTGCCGAAAGGGGTAAGGTGTCCACGAAAGCGGGTCAACTCCACAGGCAAAGACGTTCCCGTTGCCCTGACGGAGGTTACGGCGGTGGATACTGCCGGGCGATTACCCGGCGAACCTCGGTCCCTGCCGCGCAGACGGCAGGGCGAACGCCCGCTCCTCAAGGCTTTCGTGCCTGGCCCGGTCGCTCCCGCAGGGAGTAGTTGTTGCCCGGCCCCCGAAGTGGCATCCTATGGCCTCGGGTGAAGTCCCGCAGCTTCGCGACCGCGTCCCATCCCCCAAGGAGAGCACTCCAAATGTCCGCTCGATACCTCCGCTTCGCCCTCGCTGCGACCACGGCTTTTGCGCTGCTCGCCCCCATGGCCACCGCCGCCGTGCTCGATACGCCCACGCTGGAAGGCGTCGTGGTGGGCCGGACTTCGATCTCGGTCATGGTAACGGCGGGCGCATCCGGCGCGCCGCAAGGCTTCACCGTCGAGTGGATGCCGGCGGCCACGTTCGACGCGATCGGCGGGTGGCCCGCTCCGGGCAGCCCGACGCTCCTCAATGCCGATTTCCGCGGCCAGCCGACGCTCAACATCGACGACGGCACCGACAGCTACGCCCTTTCGAGCGCCGACTTCGCCGGCGTCCAGATCGGTGACCTGTTCGACGAGACGGGGGTCGTCACCCAGCACGTCGACGAGTTGCAGGAGGGGATCGCCTACGTCGTGAGGGTGCGTGCGAACGGTGGCGGTTCCGACGAGGCGAGCGCTCCGTCGGCGACCCTGCGGCTCACGACGCTGAGTCGCCTGCTCCAGGATTGCACCTACACGCAGGGCTACTGGAAGACCCACCCCGAATTCTGGCCCGTCGGCAGCGTGACGCTCGGCACGGTGACCTACACGCAGGCCCAGCTGTTGCTCATCTTCAACGAGCCGGCTGCGGGCAACGGCCTGATCTCGCTCGCTCACCAGCTCATCGCCGCCAAGCTGAACATCGCCCAGGGGGCCACCGCGCCCGCGAGCGTCAGTGCCGCGATCGCCGCCGCGGACGCCCTGATCGGCAGCCTGGTGGTTCCGCCGATCGGGTCCGGCTACCTGAGCCCCGCCTCCACGAGCAGCCTCACCAGCACGCTCGACAGCTTCAACCAGGGGATCATCGGGCCGGGGCACTGCGACACGGTCGACTCGCGTTCGAAGAGCTGGGGCCAGGTGAAGGCCATCTATCGCTGATCTGGAGCGACCGGGCGTCCACGACGACCACCCTCGTACGCGGGGGTGGTCGTTGTGTCTTCGGGGCTTCCGGCAGCGCCGGCGGCGCGTTCGCGCGGATCCGTCGCCTCATGACGATCCGTCCGCTCCCTCGAGCCGGTCACTCCACCAGTTCGATCGCGTCCCCCTCCCGCACCTCACCCTCCCCGGCCACGCTCGCGTAGATCCCGGCGGTGTGACGCGTCTCGCGGACGAGCGTGCGCATGACGCGGTGGTCCTGGGGCAGGCCGTCGCCCTCCAGCGTGACCATCACGCACCTCGGACAGCCGGTGACCACCTGGAGCAGCGCGCCGCCGGCGCGGAGACGGCGTCCGACCCATGCGAGCTCGGGGTAGCCGTCACCGTCATCCATCTCGATCAGGAGGTTGGGGCGGAAGCGGCGCTCGTCCCAGTCGGGGTCCGGCGCGACGCGCGCGAGCGTGCGCAGGGTCGTGCGGGTGAGCAGGTGGAGCGGGAACGCGTCGAAGAAGTTGCCCTGGCCAGGAGTCTCAGCCGTTCGGGCGTGAACTCGCTCATGTCGGGCTCCGGCTCGCCCGGCAGGATGCCCATCAGCGCGCGGAGCGTCTCGGGCGACTCCCCCGCCGTCGTGACGCGCGGCGCGGCCTCGTCCCCGGCGGGTCCCAGCGCCCGGAGCGAGACGGCGCGGCCGGCCAGCTCGCTCAGCCGGCCGGGGATCCCGGGGGAACCGGTCGAGACCGTCGTCCCGTCGGGCAGCGTGATCTCGGCCGGCGGCGGGCCGTCGCCCGGCACGGGCTCGGCCGCGTAGCGGGCGCAGCAGGTCCGCAGCGGGGGCAGGCGCTTGGCGTTGGTGACGCCGCCGCGCGCCTCGTCGTAGACCGCCCAGCCCCGGTCGCCCGGGATGCCTCGCCACGAGAGCCGCGCGGACCGCTGCCGCTCGCCGCCCATGCTCTTCACGGGATAGCGCCATAGCTGGGCGATGGTGCCCACTCGCATGACCGCACGGTAGAGGGCGCGTCCGCGAAGGGGGAATCCCGCCCCGTCCGCGGGCGCGGGCGCGACTCGGGAGGCACGCAGGCTCGGAGGCCGGCGCGAAGCCCTGACGGAACGCCGCCTTCAGCCGGCCGACCGTGGTGCGCGTGGCACCCGTCGTGTGCCCGAGCTGAAACTTCGAGACCCGGGTGTTGTACTGCTCCGTAATGTAGAGGGCGCCGTCGGGGGCGATCGCGATCCGGTAGGCGCCCGCCAGTCCGCCCCCGAAGAGCTGCAGCAACACCCCGTCGGGCGAGTACTGGCGCGCCCAGCCGGTCTCGAACAGGATCACGTAGACGTTGCCGTCGGGCCCCACGGCCACGTCGGTCGGCATGCCCGGCGGAGCGAACTCCATGTCGAAGGCTCCACTCGGCAGGAACCGCAGGATGCGCACGCGGCCGGCATCCGCGACGTAGATCCGTCCGGCGTCGTCGAGCCCGATGCCCACGGAATCCTGGAACTGTCCGGGCCCGCTTCCGGGGGTGCCGATCGTCGTCAGGTACGCCCCGCCGTTCGTGAACTTCTGGATCCGCCTGCCCAGAAGTTCCAGGACGTACACGTCGCCCGAACCGTCCACGGCGATGTCCACCGGCTGCCGGAACATGCCGGGGAGCCCGCCGGTGGAGCCCCAGCTCGTGATCAGCGCGCCCAGGCTCGTGAACTTGTGCACCGCATTCCCTTCGTAGTCGGCGACGAAGACGTTGCCTGAAGCATCCGCCGCCACGCCGTTCGGCGAGCCCTGGTAGCCGTCCGGGAATCCCCACGAGCCGAGAACCGCGCCCGAGGCGCTGAACTGCACCATGTGCGGGTCCAGGCAGTCGCTGCCCACGTACACCAGGCCCGACGGCAGCAGTCCGATCCCTCGAGGGCTGCACAGGTCCGGGCTCGTGAACGTGCCCTGGAACGTGGGCGCCGCGAGCGTCGCGGCCGCCGTCGCCCTCCCTCATGGCGGAGATGCCCGGCGGCCGTCGGTCCTACCGCTTCCTCGCGGGCTGGGCGTTCCGGGCCGCCGCCGCCTTGACGAGCGCCTTGAACGCGCGCGCGTCCACCTTCTCCCCTTCGCGAATGTCGATGGCCCTTCGCGTCTTCCCCTCGAGGCTGGAATTGAACAGGCGCGAGGGGTCCGGGAGGCTGGCGCCGCGGGCGAACGTGAGCTTCACGACCTGCTTGTACGTCTCGCCGGTGCACACGATCCCGCCGTGCGACCAGACGGGGACGTTCCACTTCCATTCCTCGGTCATCCCCGGGACGGCCTCCAGGATCAGCCCCCGCATGCGGGCCAGCGTCTCGCCCCGCCAGTCCCCGAGGTCGCGGATCCGCTGGTCGATGAGTTCGGAGGCGGATCCGCCGGCCGGTTGCCCGCGCTTCTTCATGGGCGCATCCTAGCGCATCACGTGCGGGGCGAGGAGCGGGCGGCTGCTCGGACCCTCGGCGGGGAGAGGCAGGGACATGCAACGCAGGCCCAAGCCCACGCCCAGGCCCAAGCCGGTGCGACTCCTGAGCGGCGGCAATCCGCAGATCGCGAAGGCCGAGGGCGACGCGCCCGTTCAGGCCTACCTCGCGGCGATGCCGGGCTGGAAGCGCGACGTCGGCCGCCGGCTCGACGCGTTGATCACGCGGCTCGTCCCCGGTGTGAGGAAGGCGGTCAAATGGAACTCGCCGTTCTATGGCGTCGAGGGACGGGGCTGGTTCCTGTCGTTCCACACCTTCACGAACTACGTGAAGGTCGCCTTCTTCCGCGGCACCTCGCTTCGACCCCTCCCCCCGGGCGCGAGCAAGGTCGAGGGCACGCGTTACCTCGACATCCGAGAAAGGGACGCGTTCGACGAGGCCTGGTTGGCGAAGTGGGTCCGGCAGGTGGCGGCCCTGCCAGGCTGGGAGCCGTGGCGCCCGGGGACCACCCCGCCCGTCCGCCGGCGGCCTCCCGCGCTCGAGGCCTCGCGACCGGCTCTTGCGACGGGCCGTCGCGGCGCGCAGACTCCGCCTCGGCCCTGTCTCACCCGCGCTCCGCAGTCAGCCGCTCACGCGCCACGGCGCCGCGCGAACGGCGACCATCCCCGGAGGTCCCATGAGATCCGCGATCGCACTCCCGGTCCTCGCCAGCCTGCTCGCCGCCACGGCCGTCGCCGCCGCGCCGGGGCGGCTGGACAAGAGCACGTTCATGGACATGGAGTCCGTGAGCGCCCCCAGCATCTCGCCCGACGGCAGGCGGATCGTGTTCTCGAGGACGCGCGTGGACAAGACCAAGGACGTCTACCGGAGCACGCTGTGGATCGCCGAGAGCGACGGCTCGCGCATCCGCGAGCTGACGACGGGCGACCGTGACGACAGCGCGCCGGTGTGGTCGCCCGACGGATCGCGGATCGCCTTCCTCTCCGACCGCGACGGCACGGCGCAGCTGTTCGTGATGTACGTGGACTCGCGGGAGATCGCCCAGCTCACGTCGCTCGAGCACGCGCCGTCCAACATCCGCTGGTCGCCCGACGGCCGGCAGATCGCGTTCACCGCGTTCGTGCCCGACAAGGACACGCTGCTCAACATCAGGCTGCCCGAGAAGCCGAAAGGCGCGGAGTGGGCGAAGCCCGCCGTGCTCGTGGACCGGCTCTCGTGGGCGGCGGACGGGCGCGGCCCCCTCACGCGCGGACACACGCACGTCTACACGGTGGACGCGGTGCTCGGCGGGACCCCGCGGCAGGTCACGAGCGGGAAGTACGATCACTCGAGCTTCGACTGGGCTCCGGACGGGAGGACGATGTACGTGTCCGGCATCCGCAAGCCCGACGCCGAGTACCTGCGCAACGACAGCGAGATCTACGCGGTGGACCTCGGGACCCTGGCCGTCACCCCGCTCACCGACCGCAGGGGACCCGACGGCTCGCCCCGCGTGTCGCCCGACGGCCGGTGGATCGCCTACGTGGGCTACGACGAGCGCTCGTACACGAACCACGTCTCGAGCGTCCACATCATGCGGCGCGACGGGGGCGGCAAGGCGCTGCTCGCCGGCGGGCTCGACAGCTCGCCGCAGAACCTGGAGTGGTCGGCGAACGGTCAGGCCGTGTACTTCACGGTCGGCACGAAGGGCCGGACCGACGTGTGCTCGGTGTCGCCTTCCGGCGGGAAGCTGCAGCGGGTCTCGGCCGGGACGATGCTGAACGGCGTCTCCTACGCGCCGCGGACCGGGCGGTTCGCGGCGGTCTCGAGCACGCTCTCCCAGCCCTCCACGATCGTCACGTTCCGCGCCGGCGGGAAGAGCGGCGCCGCGATCGCGGCCACCCGGCTCGTGGACGTAAACGCCGACGTGCTGGACGGCGTCGCACTCGGCGCCTGGGAGGAGCTGTGGTTCAAGTCGAAGGACGGCCTCGACGTGCAGGGCTGGCTCGTGAAGCCCGCGGGCTTCGAGCAGGGGAAGAAGTACCCGATGGTGCTGTGGATCCACGGCGGGCCCTGGTCCATGTACTCGACCGCCTGGAACTGGGCGTTCCAGAACTTCTCGGCCGAGGGCTACGCGGTGCTGTTCACGAACCCGCGCGGCTCGACGGGCTACGGGCAGGAGTTCGTCAACGGCATCCAGTACTCCTACCCGGGCAGGGACTACGACGACCTGATGGCCGGGGTGGATGCCGCGATCGCCAGGGGTTTCGTGGACGAGCGGAACCTGTTCGTGTGCGGCGGGAGCGGGGGCGGCGTGCTCACGGCCTGGATCGTGGGGCACACGGATCGCTTCGCCGCGGCGGTCGCCATGCGGCCGGTCATCAACTGGCACTCGTTCGTGGGGACGACGGACGGGCCCGACTGGTACCACCAGTTCAGGAAGTACCCGTGGGAGGACCCGGCGGAGTTCGCGGCGCGCTCGCCGCTCACCTACGTCGCGAACGTGACCACGCCCACGATGGTGATGACCGGCGAGGCCGACCTGCGCACGCCGATCGCTCAGAGCGAGGAGTACTACCGCGCGCTCAAGATGCTGAAAAAGGAGACGCTGCTCGTGCGCATGCCCGACGAGTACCACGGCTGGCGAAGGCCCTCCCACCAGCTCGCGCAGCAGCTCTACCTGCAGGCATGGTTCAGGAAGCACGCGCGGAGCGATCCGGCGTCGGGCGAGAAGGCGACGGCGGGGAACTAGGCAAAGGAGCGCACCCCGGCGCACCCGGCGGGGCGCGGGCCGCGAGGCGGTCCCCTAGCCCGGGATCGCTCCCCCGCCCTGCCGCGCCTCCGCCTGCGCGACCCAGCCGCGACGCAGCTCCTCGGGCGCCACGCTCGAAAGGTAGGGCTTCAGGTCCACGATCGGGGAGCCGTCGAGCATGTCCACGCCGCGGACGTGGAGGCGGTGCCCGTCGCGCCGCAGCAGCCTCACGACGGTGAGCGCGATCGGGTTCGGGCGTCGCGGCGAGCGGGTGGCGAACACCCCGTGCGGGCGCTTCTCGTCCACGGGCGGGTGGGCGATCAGATCCCAGTCCGTGGAGCGGTCGAAGATCCACAGCACGTAGAGATGCGAGAACCCGTCGATGTCGGTGAGGCCCGGCTCCAGCGCGGGGTCCAACTCCAGCACGCCCTCGGCGTCGTTCCTGGTCCCGACACCCTTGGGGATCTGCGAGGATTCCGTGAACGGGCTGCGAACGACGCCGATGGGGCTGAACGTGAACGACTTCTCCGTCATGCGGCCTCCCTCATGCATGTCGTGTCGCCGATGCTGTCGCACCGGACCGAGATGGCGGTCCAGCCAGTCGAGCGGCTCGCCGATCAGCCGGTTGCGCGGCACGAAGTGCCCGCCGTCGGCGATCACCTGCCGCCTGCGATCGGGCGGGAGCGCTCACGCGCGGGCCACCGCCTTAACGAGCGTTGCGCGGGCGACGAACGCATCCGCGGGCAGTCGACCCATGCGATGCCGTGCCTCCGACACGCAGGCGGCCCGGGCGGCGGGCTCGAGGCTGTCGAAGCGCGGCTTCGTCGCCCCCATGCTCGTGCGCAGGCGAAGCAGGTGCTCCGCCTCGATTCGGCAGGCGAGGTCGTCCGTCCAGCATTCGCGACGCTCGAAGCCGGCTTGCGCGAGGAGCGCATCCAGCTTCTCCGGCGTGTCCATGCGTTCGTGGCGGGTCAGCGTGGCGGCGTCCAGGGGCGCGGCTCCGGCCGAGTCGAGACACTCCGTCCAGAGCCGCGTGGCGGGCGACTCCAGCTCGCCGCCCCACGTGATCGTGCCCACCAGACCGCCCGGCTTGAGCACGCGCCGCGCCTCGGCGAGCCCCGTCGCCGGGGACGGCAGGTGGAAGAGCATGAACAGCATCAGCACGCGGTCCACGCTGCGGTCCCGGATCGCGAGCTGCCCGGCATCCATGGTCGCGAGATCGAAACCCCCGGGGGCAAGCGTCAGCATGCCGGTGGACCGGTCGACCCCGAGGATGTGCGCGCGCGGGAACGCGCTCGAGAGGTCCGGGAACAGGCTTCCGACCCCCGCGCCCACGTCGAGCACGCGGCGGACCGGGTCGCCGGCCAGTCGGGGCAGGAACCTCGAGGACGCCGACCGCAGCACGGGCGCCCACAGCTCGGCGTAGGCGGCCGCCTCGCGGTCATATCGCTCGGCGATCTCCCGGCTCGATCCGCCGGATGGGACCGGATGGCTCACGCGGCTCACCTTCCCCGTTCGATGCCCGGCCTCGCGAGCGCGCCGTGGTGGCCCGATGCCGGCTCGCCCCCGACCGGCTCCGGCACCAGGTGCGGGACGCCGCCGCGCGTTTCGAAGCCATTCCGCATGCCGACCCGAATCTACCGCATCGCGCGGGCGGGAGCACGGCCTCGCTCGGCCCCGGCCGCGGTCGCGCGGACTGCGATCAGAACGGCGGCGGGCCGGCGTAGCCGGTGAGCTCCACGTACGCGCGGCCGGTGACCGCCGCGCCGCGGCTCGTCCCCCGCACGGTGCAGCTTCCCTCCCAGTAGGCGATGCCGCCCATGGCGGGCGAGACCAGCTCCTGCTCCTTCAGCGTGGGCTCCAGCGTCAGGTCGAGGCCCTCGCCCGGGACCCGCACCCGCCAGCCGCTCGGGTACTCGCCGCCCGTCGCGGGGCTCTTCCAGCGCCCCGTGGGCGCGATGTCGAAGTCGGCGAGGGCGAGGTGCCGCGTGCGCCCGTCGCGCTCGACGAGCGTGCCGGCCGAGAGCGGCTCCGGCGAGCCATCCTTCCGCCGGAGCCGGTAGACCATCAGCTCGCGGCCGTCGTCCAACTGGAGGCTCAGCCAGTCCCAGCCGGCGTGGGTCCCCGCCAGCCGCCCGGAGCCGTACTCGTGGTCCATCCACGACGATCCCGTCACGGCGAGCGTGTCGCCGGCCACGACCAGCGTGCCGGTCGTGACGAGGCGGGTGAGCGAGTAGTAGTGGGACGCGTTCCCCTCCCCCGCGGCCTTCTGGCTCACTCCGCCCGCGCCGTGGACCGCCGGCGGCTTCGAGGGCGAGAGGTCGAGCGCCAGCGCGAACTCGTCCGCTCCGGCCTCCAGCCGGTGCGTGCGCCCGTCGCCGGCGAGCGACGCGCTCCAGTCCCCGATCCACACCCGGTAGGCCGCCGTGCCGGCGCCGGCCATGCCGAGCGCGGGGCGCGACGCCCGCTCCACGTGCCGGAACCTCCGCCCGGTCTCGTCGGTGAGCGCGAGGTGCGCGAACAGCACGTCCCGCGCGCGCCAGGCCGAGCCCTCCGCGCGCCGCTCCGCGAGTCGGGCGACGGCGACGCGGAAGAAGGTCAGCTCGTAGCCGAACCGTCGCGCGCCGCCCGCCAGGTGCCCGGTGTAGTACCACCATTCGACCGCGTACCCGGGGTGGGACGCGTGGTCGCGCGGGAACTCGTAGGCGTAGGGCGGCACGGCGAGCCGGAAGCCGTCGGGGCCGAAGCGCACGGGCCCGTCCCCGGCGGTCGCCGGCCGGCCCAGCGCCATCAGCGCGGCCGCGAGCGCGAGGACGCGCGGCGCGCGCATCAGTCCGTCCGCATCGCTTCCGCGGCGGCGCGCCCGGAGGCGAGCCGAGCGGGACCGAGCCCGGCCACGAGCGCCGTGGCCACCACGAGCGCCACGGCCTGCGCGAACACCCACGGCTCGGCCTCGAACCGGATGGTCCAGCCGAAGAACTGCCGGTTGATGACGTGGACCAGAAGCAACGCCAGCACCAGCCCGGCCGCACAGCCGAGCGCGGATCCGATCAGCCCGAGCATGCCGCTCTCCACGAGCACGATGGCGCGCACCTGGCCGCGGAGCGCGCCGGTCGCGCGCAGCACGCCGATCTCCCGGCCGCGCTGGAGGATGAGGGCCGTGAGCGTGCTGACGACGCCGAGCAGTGCGACCAGCACCGCGATCGCCTGGAGCGCGAACGTGATCTGGAAGGTCTGGTCGAACACCTGGAGCGCCCGCGCCCGGAGCGCACGGTGCGGCGTCACGTGGAAGAGCCGCGTGCCCGCGAGCGCGAGGAACGCGGTCCGCACGCTGTCCGCGCTCGCGCCGGGTGCCAGGTAGAGCGCCAGGCTCTCGGTCCGCTCGTCGCGCCAGAGCCGGGCGAAGAGCTGGCGGTCCATGAGCACGGCGCCGGCGTCGGAGCTGTAGTCGAAGAACACGCCCTCGACCCGCAGGCGCTCCGGTCCCGCCGGCGTCGCGAGCGCGAGCGTGTCACCGGGGGACACGCGGTGCCGGTGCGAGAAGCTCTCCGTCACGAGCACGCCGCCGCCCTCCAGCGCCCGCGACAGGATCTCGGCCGACCGGGCACCGCCCACGAACTGGAGCGAGCCGAACCGGCGGTGGACGTCGAAGTCGATGCCCACCGCCATGGCCATGCGGTCGCCGTACGTGAGGGGCGTGGCGCGGTAGGAGTCCACGCCCGCGACGCCCGGGATGCGCCGCGTCGCCGCGAGCAGGGATTCGGGGAGCGCCGTGGCTCCGAGCGAGGCCCGGTGCCCGGCCGGCTCCACGTAGAGGTCGCCGCGGAGCGACTGGCCGATCCACGTGTCCACCGTGCGGCGGAAGCTCGCGACCATGACGTTCAGCGCGACCATCATCCCCACCGCCACCATGAGCGCGGCCACGACGACGCTCGCGCGAGCCACGGACTCGCGCAGGTAGCGGGAGCCGAGCCGCCCCTCGATGCCGGCGAGCCGCGCGGCCGCGCCACGCAGGAGCCGCTCGCCGGCGAGCGTGAAGCCCGGGGCCAGCAGCGAGAAGCCGGCGAGCACGAGGAACGCGCTCAGGAACCCGCCCCACGCCTGGTGCTCGCGCACCGTCCAGTACGCCACGAGCGCCGCCGCGACCAGCGTCGCGGCGCCGGCGAGCGCGAGGCTCCCGAGCGGCGGGCGCTGCGCTTCGATCATCTGGCCCTGGCGCATGGTGACGCCGGGCGGCGTGAGCGAGGCTTCGATGGCCGGGCCCAGCGCCGAGAGCAGCGAGCTCGCGGCGCTGATCGCGAACCCGGCGGCGTAGGTGGCGAGGTCGCCGCGCAGCCGGTCCGTGTACTGGAGCATGTAGAGGTCGGAGAGCGTGCGCCCGACCGCGTGGAGCGCCCCGCCCGCGAGCACGGTGCCGAGCGCGAGCCCCAGCGCCCCGCCCACCACGCCGAGCAGAGCGCCCTCCCCAAGGAACAGCGCGCGCACCTCGCCGCGCGTGGCGCCGAGCCCGCGCAGGATGCCGATCTCCCGCCGCCAGCGGAGCACCGACATGGCCACGGCGTTCAGGATGAGGAACGTGCTCACGAACACGGCGATGAACGAGAGCGCGGTGAGATTCAGGCGGAACGCGGCCACCATGTTCTCGACCTGCTTCGTCCGCCCCTGCGGCAGCCCGACCGCGGCGTCGGCCGGGAGCGCGCGCGCGATCGCGTCCTGCACCTCGTCGCGGCGGGCGGGGTCCACGACCAGGTCCACGCGGTCCAGCCGGCCGGCCCTGTGGAACACCTCCTGCACGGTGGCGATGTCGGCAATCACCACGTTGCCGCCCATCGCCTGCTGGAGCTCCTCGGACTCGAGCGCCTGGACGATGACGAGCGGCGTGGGCTCGCCCGAGGCGAGCACGGTGAGCGTGTCGCCGGCGGCGAGCCCGTGGCGGCGCGCGAGCGTCCGGGTGACCGCCACCGTGCCGGGCTCGGCGAGGAGCCGGAGGAACGCCGCGCGCGGCCCGCCGCCCCCGCCCGGCTCCGCGCGAGGCGGCCGCCAGCGCGCGAACGGGGCCTCGACCAGCGGGTCGAGCCCCAGCACGAGCACGTTCTCGACGTACGGGCCCCGTTCGCCCGCCGCGAGCGTCGCCGGGTCGTCCGGCCGCGGGGCGCGCGGCTTCGCATGCGCGGCGACCTGGACGATGGGCGCGGCCGCCTCGACGCCGGCGACCCGCAGGAGCCGAGGGTAGAGCCGCTCGTCGAAGCCGTCCGAGGTGGACCACACCGAGAGGTTCGCCCTCCCGGCCACGGCGTCCACGGTGTCCGCGAAGGAGGCGAGCGCCGAGTGACTGGCGAGCCGGATGGCCACGAACACCGCCACGCCGAGCGCCACGCCCGCGAGCGCGAGCAGCGTGCGCGCGCGCTCGCCCGCGAGCCGGCGCAGGATCATCCAGCGGAAGACGGCGCTCACCTGCGCTCGTCCGAGACCACGCGGCCGTCGCGAAGCTCCACCACGCGCCGGGCCGCCGCCGCGGCTTCACGGCTGTGGGTGACGAGCACGACCGTGCTGTCGTGGCGGGCGGCGAGCGAGCCGAGCGTCTCCACCACGGCGGCCGCGGCGCGGGAGTCCAGGTTGCCGGTCGGCTCGTCGGCCAGCACGAGGCGCGGCTCGGCCATGAGCGCGCGCGCGATCGCGGCGCGCTGCATCTCGCCGCCGGAGAGCATGTGCGGGCGCGAGCGGAGCCGGTGAGCGAGCCCGACCTCGGCGAGCAGGGCCTCGGCCCGCGCGAGCGACTCGCGCTCCGGCCGGCGGGCGAGCAGCGAGGGCAGCGCCACGTTCTCGCGCACGTCGAGCGTCGCGAGCAGGTTGAAGAACTGGTAGACGATGCCGATGCGGTCGCGCCGCTCGCGCGTGAGCTCGTCGTCCGTGAGCCGCGACAGCTCGCGGCCCGCCACCCACACCTCGCCCCGGGTGGGCCGGTCGATCCCGGCCGCGAGGTTCAGGAGCGTGCTCTTGCCCGAGCCGCTCCGGCCGACGATGGCGACGAACTCCCCCGCCGGGACCTCGAGCGACAGGGAGTCCAGCGCGCGCACGACGGTCTCGCCCACCGCGAACTCGCGCGTGACGTCGACGAGGCGGAGGGCAGGGACGATCGCTGCCGCAGGTGCGTTGGCCAGATGGGACTCCGGTCGAGGGTGCCGGCGGCGGTCACGCGTGCCGCACCTTCGGCCGGGTGGACGCGGGCTCCGCCAGGATGGAACCGGCGAGGATAACCTAAGCGGCCGCCGGGTCGTGCTCAGGGGAGTGCGGGTGGCGTGGCTGGTGCCGAGCGGCTCCGGCATGCGGGACCGCTCGACGTGCTGGGTGCCCCCGTTCTGCCCCAACCCGGCGTGCTTCCACCACGACGCCGCAACGCCTTGCTGGCCCTGGTCGCGCGCCGGCTTCCACTCCCGCCAGGCCGGGCCCCAGCGCATCCAGCGTTTCTGACCTGCTCCCCGAATTGCGCGAACGGACAGGCCCGACCCACCGCGGTTGAGATGTGCCGCGCGTACTCGCTCGGGCTGACCGGCCGACCGGCTACCGGGCGGGCTTGAAGCTGAACCGCTGCCCGCCGATGGTCGCCTCGTACATGAGCCCGCCCTTGGCCACGGTGAACACCGCCATGCCCTTGTAGTAACGGCCGGCCGTGGCCGCGTTCTCCGGGGTGCTGCTCGCGCCGGCGCCCGAGCCGCCGGTGGACGCCTGGGCCGAGGCGCCGGCGGTGATGGCGACGGCGGTGGCCTGCGCGCCGAACTCGAAGTGGCCGCTCGTGAACTCGTCGAAGGCGCGCTTGTCCTGGAAGAAGATGATCTGGCTGTAGGCCTGGCCGCCGAACTGCATGCCGACCGTGACCTGGGTCATGGTGGTGGTGCCGACCGGCACGCCCTGGCGGTAGACCCGGCCGGTTCCGCGGGCCCCGCCGATGCCGATGCCCCCCTTCCCGATCGTGGGAAACACGGCGTAGCCGTGGCACTTCCCGAAGTAGCCCGCGCTCTGGCCGGCGTTCCGGAACGTGCGGATGGCGTCGGCGTACTTGTCCGCGAACGCGGGAGTCGCCGGAAGAAGCAACAGGCCAAGGCCGATCGCGATGCTCGCGCGCTGCGTCATGGTCGTCTCCTGCTCGGGAGGATGGTGGACTTACCTGGGTCGTCTCGGCGGCACCATGCCCGGCACGGCCTCGGCGATGGTGAGCCCGGAGAGCCAGTCCACGACCGAGACCGCCGCCCGCCGACCGTCCGGCGAGAACCCGAACGACTCGATGGTCTGGTTCGATTCGGCGAACAGCGTGTCCACGCGGGCGGTGCCGGACCGCCACGCGGAGAGCGGCCGGCGGAGGAGCACGGGTTGCCCGTCCTCGCGGATCTGGAGGTAGGCGATCGCGCTCGCGTCCGGGGTGAACCGGGAGCGCCCGGGCTGCACCGTCCCGGTGATGACCTGGAGCGGGACGGAGCCGGGCAGCGTCCGCTTGTCCTCGACGGCGAACACGCCCAGCATCGTTTCCACGGTCCCCACCTGCATGACGGCCGAGAGATGGCGACCGTCGGGCGAGAGATCGGGGATGAGCGAAGCGGTGTTGAGCAGCCATTCGCCTTCTCCCCCGTCCGCCGGGATCCGCCACAGGCCGGCCTTCCTGGGATGCGACGAGCTGTAGTAGATCCAGCGCTCGTCCGGGGAGACGGACGGGTTCTCCGCGTCCAGGCTGTCTCGCGACAGCTGGCGCGGCGCGCTGCCGTCACGACGCGCGGTCCAGATCTCGAACACGCCGCTCCGCCCCGAGCACCAGTAGATGGAGCGTCCGTCCGGCGAGTACTCCGGATCCCAGTCGTCCGCGGGGTCGTCCGTGACGCGGTGGATCTCGCCTGTTTCCACCGAGACCTCCCACAGGTCGAGCGTGCCGCCGCGGTTGGACGAGAACATCACCGATTTCCCGTCGGGCGAGTAGACGGGCTGGCGATCGATGGCGAGGCCGCTCGTGAGCCAGCGGCCCTGGTTGAGGTCCCGGGCGTCCGCGGCCACCTCGCACAGGTTCTGCCGGGCGAGGAAGCTCGAGAGGACGAGACGGCCGTCGGGCAGGACGTCGATCGTGGTCGGATAGTTCTCCAGCCAGCCGAGCGCGCGCCACGAGCCGGAGTCCACGTCGAGACGGAACAGCCGGCCGGGGGCGCCGCGCTGGAGCGCGGTGATGCCCTCGCCCTGCGCCACGAGGAGTCCGCGGCCGGTCCCGTCCCAGACGGGGTTCGAGAGCACGGCGCGGTCGGGCGACACGTGGTCGCGGGAAGTCCCGTTCGAGACATCCACGACCACCACGGTGTAGGGGGTGTTCTGGCTGCCGAACGAGATGAGCGCGATGCGCCTTCCATCCGGCGACCACCGGGGCGAGGCGAGCACGACGGAACCCCTCGACCAGTACTCACGCGCGCCGGTGCCGTCGGCGCGCGCGACGACGAGTCGCGCGCGCACCCCGGAGCTGTCCGACGTGCTCGCGATGTAGGCGATGCTGGCACCGTCCGGCGAGTGGTCGGCGTCGGTGGCGTCCTCCAGCAGCAGGCGCGGCCTGCCGCCGATCACGGGGACCCGCCACAGCGACTGCCGGCCGCCATCGAGGCGTGAGAACGTGATGCTCCCGCCGTCCGGGGTGAACCGGGGCCACTGATCG
>CAZSQX010000021.1:0-45450 GCA_964609125.1 uncultured bacterium | reverse complement strand
GAGCTTCACCTCGGTGCGCGTGACCAGGTCCATGAGCCAGAGCCCGGAGCCGTTCTGGCGCACGGCCGAGAAGGCGACCATGCGCCCGTCCGGCGAGACGGCCGGGCCGCTGTCGCGGTTGCCCTGCGAGAGCGTCGAGACGCGGATCGAGCCCGGCGGCTCGGGTGGGGCGGTCGCGCGCCCGGTCCAGAACGCCGCCGCGGCCAGCGCGAGCCCGGCCGCGAGAAGCGCCCACGGCGCGCGGAGGAGCCCGGGCCCGGCGGCCGTCGCGCCGTCCGCGGCCCCGCGCGCCCCCCCGCCCGCGGCCAGCTCGAGCACGAACCCGACGTCGAGCGCCGACTGCACGCGTTCCTCGGGGCGCTTGGCGAGGCAGCGCCGGATGAGCGCGTCGAGGCCCGGGGGTGTCTCCGGCCGGAGCTCCGCGACCGGGAGGGGCTCGGCGGTCATGATCGCCGCGATCAGGCTCGCCTGGCTCTCGCCCGCGAATGCCCGCACGCCGGTCGTCATCTCGTAGAGAAGGCAGCCGAGCGCCCACAGGTCGGCCCGCGCGTCGGCGTCCTTGCCCTCGAGCTGCTCCGGGGCCATGTACTGGAACGTCCCGATGAGCGTGCCCTCGGAGGTGAGCGGCCCCGTCCTCGTGGGCGCCTGGGTCAGGTCGGGCGTGGAGGCCGACGCCGCCTGCGCCCGGGCGAGGCCGAAGTCCATGAGCTTGGCGCCGGTCCGGGTCAGCATGATGTTCCCGGGCTTGAGGTCGCGGTGGACGACCCCCGCGGCATGCGCTCGCGCCAGCGCCCCGGCCACCTGGCGGCCCAGCGACACGATGTCGGCGAGCGGCAGCGGCCCGCGTTCGAGCCGCTGGGCCAGGGTTTCGCCCTCGAGCAGCTCCATCACCAGGAAGTCGGTGCCGTCCTCGCGACCGGCATCGAACAGAGTGCAGATGTTCGGGTGGTTGAGCTGCGAGATGGTGCGGGCCTCGCGCTCGAACCGGGCGCGCACCTCGGGCGTGGGCGCGAGCCGCGACGAGAGCACCTTGAGCGCGACGTCGCGTCCGAGCCGCGTGTCGTGCGCGCGGTAGACCTCTCCCATCCCGCCGGCGCCGAGCGGGCCGAGGATCCGGTACGGACCGAGCGGGGTGCCGGCGGACAGGGCCATCTCGGCAATCTACCGCAGCCGCCCGGCACGTGCCGGCCCGGGCGTGCGTCCCGGCCGCGCTTCGCCAGCCGGCGCGGCCCCTGGTTCGGGCCCGCGCGGCCTTCGCCTCGGGCCGGCGCGGCCTTCGCCTCGGACCGGCGCGGCCTTCGCCTCAGAGCCGCGCGGCCTTCGCCCGCTCCTCGGCCAGGCGCTCGAAGAACGCCGTGGCCTCCTCGGCGGGCGGTGGGGCGAGCAGGTAGCGCGCGGCGTAGTCCTCGCCGCCCGGGAATCCCAGCCGTCGAACGGCCTCGGCGGCGGCCGGGTGGTCGTACGCCGTTGAGCGCGGTTCGAGCGCGGGCCCCAGCAGCGTCCAGAACGCGGCCGGACGGTCCTCGTACGCGAGCCCCACGCTTCCGGCGTTCACGAGGCGCGTGGGGCCCGCCCACCGGTCGTACTGGATATGGGTGTGGCCGCAGATCACGAGCCGCTCCTTCACCCCGGCGAGGGCCGCGGCGACTCGGGCCTCGGGTGACACCCGGGTCACGATCTCCTCGTCGCTCCTCGGTGTGGCGTGACAGAAGAGTGTCGGTCCGAGGCCCTCGATGTCGAGCGAGAGCGCGAGCGGGAGTCCGGACAGGAGCTCCCGGTCACGGAGCGTGAGCCGGGTCGCCGCCAGCCGGCGCGCCTCATCGCGCAGTCCCGCTCGCGCCCGGAGCCGGGCGACGCGCGCGGGACTCTTCCCGCGGCGCGGACTCCAAGGGCCCGGCGCGCCGGAGCACCGCCTCGAGCGAGTCGGCGGGCACGCCGGCCGTGGCCAGCGCGGCGGCCACGTCCATCGCCTGGGCGGCGTCCGCCGAGGCGAGCCGCTGGCGGGCCCGCCACACGAGCACCGCGTCGAGCGGCCAGCCGGAGAGCGGGTGCCCCGCGGGCGGCACGACCGGGAGCGCGAGCCGGCCCGCGATGCCGGGATGGCGACTCGCGTGCGCGCGGCCCACCTCGATCATGTCGCGCGGCGCCCGGTACTCCACGAACGGGCGGTCGTCCGTGTTGAGCGCCGCTGCGCCCGCCAGCTCGCGCACGGCCGCGCCCGAAGCCACGTAGAACGCCGCCACCTGCTCGGGCGCGGCGAGCCGGGCGCGCGCGAGCTGCGGCCGGAGCCCCGGCGCGGCGAGGCGGTCGAGCGCGAGCGAGCGTCCCGCAGGCGCCGCCACGATCAGCGCGTCGGCCGAGCCCCACACGCAGAACAGGTGCGCGTCGGGGAACACGGCCAGAAACGAGGCGAGCAGGCTCGCGAACGTGTCCGGCGAGAGCTCGTAGAGCTGGAGCCACTGGCAGAACACGCCGTCCGGCCGGAGCCGCGCGCGCACCTGGCGGTAGAACTCCACCGTGAACAGGTTGTTGACCCCCGCGATCCAGGGGTTGGAGGGCTCGGAGATCACGAGGCCGTAGCTCCCGCCCCCGTGCGCGAGCCGCGTGCGCGCGTCCTCCAGGTGCACGGTCACGCGCGGGTCGTCGAGCGGGTCCTCCCCCGCCGCGTGGAAGTGCCGCGAGCCGGCGATGACGCCGGGCTCGAGCTCCGCGATCTCGGTGGCGCCGGCCACGGCCGCGAGCGCCGCGGCGGCGGTGATGCCGGAGCCATGGCCGATGACGAGCGTGCGGGCGCCGGGCTCGGCGATCACCGCCGGGATCGCCCCGAGCAGCACCTGCGTCAGCATGTCGCCCGTGCTGGCGTCCACCTTGCCGCCCACGCGCATCCAGGTCCGCGTGCGCGCGCTGTCGGTGGCCACGAGCACCGAGGCGTTGATGCCGTCGTGGTAGTAGAGCGTGCGATGCCCCGCCACGGTCGCGCGCGTGGGATCGCCCGCGCCCACCCCGGTCGCACGGAACGACTCCAGCAGGTTGCCCGCGTGGAACGGCCGATACGTGCCGAGCGACATGAGGAGCGGGTCCCAGCGGGGGGCGGTGAACACGGCCGCCGCCGCGGCGACCGCCAGCGTCGCCGCGAGCGCGAGCGCGGCCGGGCGCGGTCGCGCGCCGCCCGGCAGCGCGCGCGCGCCGAGTCCCGAGAGCACGGCGAGCGAGGCGGCGAGCCCCACCACGCCCTGCACGCCGATCGCCGGGAGCAGCGCGAAGCCGGCGGCGAGCGAGCCGAGGATGGTGCCGAGCGTGTTGACGGAGTACGTCACGCCGGTCGTGGGCCCGGCGGCGTCGCGCTGCAGCAGTCGCGCGGCGAGCGGGAACGTGGCGCCGAGGAGCAGGCAGGGCACCAGCACGACCGGCGCGACGAGGAGGAGCTCGCCGGCGAGGAGCCCGGCCCACGAGGGCCCGGCGCGCTCGCCCAGCTCGAGCATCGCGCGAGGGAGCCCGGCCCACGCGTGGATCCCCGCGGCCGCGGCGGCCGCGATGCCGAGCTGGAGGAGCGCGAACCACCACGGCGCCGCCCCGCCGCGCGCGAGGAGCGGCGCGATCGCGGCGCTCCCGAGCGCGAGGCCGAGCAGGTAGGTGCCGAGCACCGCGGAGAACGAGTAGACGGACGAGCCGAGCACCAGGCCGAACAGCCGCACCCACGCGAGCTGGAGGAGCAGCGCGGCGAAGCCGCTCAGGCCGAAGAGGAGCGCGAACAGCGCACGTGGCGGCCCGCCGAGGATCGGCGGCACGGGCGCGTCCGGCCCGGCGCGGCCCGACCGCGCGGCGGGCGCCGGTGCCGGTCGCCCCCATGCGAGGAACGCCGCCAGCAGGTTGAGTCCCACGGCGACCAGCGTGGTGGCGAAGAGTCCGAGGCCGGGCAGCAGGAGATAACCGCCCAGCACCGAGCCCGCCACGGCACCGAACGTGTTGACGGCGTAGAGCCAGGCGAGCCCGGCTCCGAGCGCGCCGCGCTCGAAGTGGGCCACGAGCACCGGGAGTGTGGCGCCCATGAGCGCGGCGGGCGGGACGAGCAGCGCGAGCAGCAGCACGACGCGCGCCCCCGCGAACGCCGCACCCTCGCCGTGGAGGACGCGATAGAGCTCGCCCACCGGTCCGTCGAGCGAGCGCAGCACCGGGAGCAGCGCCCCGCCCACGATCGCCACGCCCAGCTCGAGCAGCGCGTAAGTCCGCGCGGAGTCCGACCGGCGGGCGAGCGGCGCGCCGAGGAAGCGCGCGCCCAGCGCCAGGCCGCCGAGGAACGCGGCCACGACGGTGGCGACGGACTGGTGCGAGCTGCCGAGGAGGTAGGAGAGCTGCTTGCCCCAGACCACCTCGTAGAGCAGGCCGGCGGCGCCCGAGGCGAGGAAGCAGGCGACCGCCCACGCCGGGAGTGCTCGCGTCGGTCGGGTCGCGTGGTTCGGGGCTCGGGCCGGCTTCATGAAACCCTGACTCTAGCGGTCCTTCCGCCATCCGGCACGCCGGGGCTCCGTCCTGCAACGGGGCGTGCACGGCCCATCGTCCGCCGGGTCCCGCCGCGTCACGTCCGCGTGAGGACTCGCGTCGGACCGGGCGGGTCGCGTGCGTGCCAGCGCGCTCCGGCCGGAGCTTGCGAAGATTTCACGCCGGGCGCGGTTGCGCGCGGGGCGGGGCGGCCGAACATTGAGACCAGCGGGCCGCGGGACGCGGGAGCCCCCGGCCCGTGGCGCAGGTCGTGCGGTCGGCCTCGAGCCGCCGAACGTCCCGCCATCGTCCGCTCCCGGCGAGACACACGAGAGGATCCCATCATGCTGCGACGTTCGCTCGCCACGCTCGCCATGCTCGCCATGCTCGTGTTGCTGCCCGCGGCCGCCTCGGCCGGCGCATTCACCTACTACGGTCCGCACCTCGGCTTCTCGCAGGGCCCCGACCACATGGTGGTCGGCGGCCAGCTCCAGTGGAACGGCGTCGCGCCGCGACTGGCGTTCGTGCCCGGCATCGACGTGGGGTTCGCGGACGCGACTTCGATCGCCACGCTGAACGGCGACTTCCACTACAACCTGAGCTACGACACCGCCTGGCAGCCCTACGCGGGCGCCGGCGTGGCGCTGACCCTGTGGTCGGACCGCGCCTCGCCCGCCGCTTCGGGGCCGGAGTCCGGAGGCTCGCTCATCCTGGGCGCCGCCGTCTTCAACCGCTCGGGCGGGCGCTTCTTCACCGAGCTGAAGCTCGGCCTCGGGGACGCGCCCGACCTCAAGATGCTCGCCGGCTGGAACCTGCGCGGCCGCTGACGCGGGGCCCGGGGCGCCTCGACGGGCGTAGCGCCCCGGCCTCCGCGCCGGCGGGCCGCGCGGACGGCTAGACCACCGCCGCCTTCACGCAGTGGATGGGTGGCAGCGCGTCGAACAGGCACTCCCAGTCCTCGCCCCCGTCGCGTCCGATCCACAGCTGGCCGGTCGTGGTGCCGAAGTAGAGCGCCGGCGACTTGAGCCGGTCCACGTCCATGCCGTCGCGCTGGATGGTGAAGAAGCTCGCCTTCTTCGGCAGCCCCTTCGCGAGCCGGCGCCACGACTCGCCGCCGTCCTCGCTCCGCCACACCGCCGGCGCGCCGCCGGGACACGTACGCGTCATCGGCTCGAGCGGCATGACGTAGACCGTGTCGGGGTCGTCCGGGTGCACGACGATCGGGAAGCCGAAGTCGGACGGCAGACCCTTCGCGATCGAGCGCCAGGTCCTCCCATGGTCGTCGCTCCGCAGCACGCCGATGTCGGGCCGGCGGCCGCCCGGACCGTCCCACTCCGCCCAGCCGCCATGGTTCTGCATGTAGAGCCGGCCCGGCGCGTCCTCGTGACGAACGATCTTGTGAACGCACTGCCCGAACTCGGGGTACGGGTCGGGCGTGAACCCGGCCCCGACGCCGCTGTTCGACGCGCGGAACGTCTCGCCGCCGTCCTCGCTCAGGTAGTGGCCTCCGGTCGAGATGCCGAGGTGCACGCGGTCCCCGTCGCGGAGGATGGTGTGCATGCACAGGCCGCCGTTCCCGGGCTGCCACTTGCGCGCGTGCTCGTGGTTGCTGATCCCCTCCACCATCTCCCAGGAGTCCCCGCCGTCGCGGCTCCGGAACAGCGAGGCGGGCTCGACGCCGCACAGCAGCTCCTTCCTGGCCGCGCCGGACTCCAGCGACCAGATGTTGGCGAGCGCGCGCCCGTCGTCCTTCGGGAACGCCGGCGCCGACTTCGTCTCCTTGAACGAGTGCCCGAGGTCGGTCGAGCGCAGCACCTTCATGCCGAAGAACGGGTTGCAGCTCCCGAAGTACATACTCGGCGTGCCGCGCGTGTCCACGAGCGCCGAGTACACCGGTACGCCGGGCCCGAACGGCCCGCGCAGCGTGAAGCGGTTTCGCGTCTTCGCGGACTCCGCGACGAACAGGCCCTTCTTGGTGCCGATCGCGAGAACGACGTGCTGTGCCATGGTCAGCCTCCGGAGACCGCGGGAAGGATCGTGACGACGTCTCCCGGGGCCAGCGCCGTGTCGAGGCCCTGGAGGTCGCGCACGTTGTCGGAGTTCACGAACACGTTGAGGTGGGGCCGCAGCCTCCCGGTCTCCTCGCAGATGTTGCGGTGGAGCGTCGGGAAGTCGCGCTCGAGCCGCTCGAGCAGCCCGCGCACGTCGGGCGCGGAGACCGGGAGCTGCGAGGCGCCGGCGCAGCAGCTGCGCAGGACGCCCGGGTAGCGGATGGTGACGGGGACCGCGGGGAACGCGGACGGCATCGCGGGGCTCAGCCAGCCTTCCCCGACGGCGCCGCGGCGGGGCGCCGGACCACGAGCACGCTGCACGGCGCATGCGTCACGATGTGCGTCGCCACGCTGCCCATGACCAGCTTCTCGAGCCCCGTGCGCCCGTGCGAGCCCACGACGACGAGGTCCGCCCGCTCCTTGCGGGCCTCGTCGAGAATCAGCGTGCGCGGGTCGCCGTGCGGCACGCGCGCCTCGGCCTGGAGCCCCGCGGCGGCGAGCTTCTTCACCGCGCGGTCGGCGACCCCGGTGTGGAGCCGGGTCAACTCCTCGAGCCATGGGCCGGTGTCGATGGTGATCGGCACGTAGGGCTCCGCATAGGCGCCGAACGGCGCCTGCACCGCGGAGACCACCAGCACCCGCGTGCCCTTGGGCCACGACGTGCCGGTCACGAACTCGACCGCGGCATCGGCGTACTTCGAATCGTCCACTCCCAGGATCAGCTTCATCGGTCCTCCTCGCACCTCGGGGTCCGGCGCCTACGATAGCCGTTCGCCGGGCAGTCGTCAGGCACGCCCCGGGACGCAGGCCGCACGCCCTTCTCTCCCAGGATCCACCTCGGCCTGCGCTCCCAGCGGAGCCCGAAGCGCGTGGTGGCCTGGGCGAGGATGCGGGTGGCCGCCTCCTCCGGCGAATCGGTGACGATCAGCCGCTCGACGTCGCGCGCCTCGATCGTGCCCGCCGCGAGCAGCGTGTCCCGGAGGTAGGCGAGCAGCGGCTCCCAGTGGTCGCGCCCCATGAGCACCACGGGGAAGTCCCTCATCTTCCCGGTCTGGATGAGCGTCGCCGCCTCGAACACCTCGTCGAGCGTGCCGAAGCCGCCGGGCAGCGCCACGAACGCGTACGAGTACTTGACGAGCATGACCTTGCGCACGAAGAAGTAGCGGAACTCCACCATCCGATCGAGGTACGGGTTCGGCTGCTGCTCGCGCGGGAGCCGGATGTTGCACCCGATCGAGCGGCCGCCGGCCTCCTTCGCGCCCCGGTTCGCCGCCTCCATGATGCCTGGACCGCCGCCGGTCATCACCGTGAAGCCGAGTCGGGCGAGGCGGGCCGAGGTCTCGCGCGCCAGCTCGCAGTAGCGGTGGTCCGGTGGGAAGCGCGCCGAGCCGAACACGGTCACGCACGGGCCCACGAAGTGGAGCCGCCGGAACCCGCGCAGGAACTCGAGGCAGATGCGGACGAGCCGGGCGAGCTCGGCGAGCCGGCTCCCCGGACCCTCGAGGAAGCGGCCCTCGTCCGAGACGGCCGGCGGCACGGGATCGGGCGCTGGCATCCGCGGAACCTAACCCGGGCAGCCCGTGAACCGTGAGCCCAAAGTGGCCGAGCCGTGATCGCCGCGAGGGGCCGGGGCCGCCCGTGTGCGGCCGCCTCAGCTCACGTCGGCCGGGGGTTTCCCCTGGGACCGCTCGCGATGGTATCGCTCGCACTCCAGTTCGCGCCCGCGCACGATGCGGAGGCCCTCCAGGCGCCCGACCCGCGACGTGATCACCGTGCACTGGCGTTCGCCTTCCGAGCCGTCGAAGTAGAGCACGACCCAGTCGCGCGTCGCCCCCATCTGGTGGGCGCGCGGCGTGTTCGAGAAGAGCGCGGTGTAGTGGCGCGGGCCGCGCACGGTGTGGAGCACCGGGAGCCAGGCCTCGCCCGAGGGGTTCAGGCGCCGCGGCGCGATCCGCCGAAGCTTCCCGGCGGCGGCCTTCTCGCGGTACTCGCGGTCCACGTCCAGCAGCTCGTCCACCGACGGCTCCTCGCGGGGGTGGCGCCCGGCCGGCGCCGGCGGCCGGACGCGCCCGAGCCGGCTCGCGAGCGAATCCACGATCCCCGTCACGCGCTTGGCGCCGAAGCCGGCGAGCCGGGCCAGCGTCCCGTCGTGCGCGGCCGTCTCGAGCTCCTCCAGCGTGTCGATGCCCAGCTCGCGATGCAGCCGTTCCGCGAGCCGGGGGCCGATCCCGGGCACCGAGGCGAGCAGCAGCTCCGGCTCGCTCTCGCCGCGCAGCCGCTCGAGCATGGGCAGGCGCCCGGTCTCGACCGCGGTGCGGATGAACCGCGCGATGCTCTCCCCCACGCCCGGCAGCTCGCGCAGGCCCTGCTCGCCCTCCTGCTCGAGGATCGCGGTCACCGGGCGGCCGAGCTCGAGCAGCGTGCGGGCGGCATGGCGGTAAGCCTGGACCCGGAACGGGTTGGCGCCCTGCGCCTCGAGCAGGGACGCGGTCTCCTCGAGGAGCCGCGCGACCTTGACGTTGACGGCTTCGGCCATGGCGGGACCGGCGCGCCGCCCTCCTCGGTGTCCCGGCCCGGAGCCCGGCCAGGCGAGTCGCCGCCGGGGCCAGTGGCCCGGATCGGTCTCGACCGCAAGACTACACCGCGGGGATCGGCGCCGGGAGCGTCGCCGCCCGTGCCCGGGCGGCGCGTCGCGCGCCGTTCGCCGGGGCCGCTCTCAGGAGGACGCCGCGACCTCCCCCAGCGCGGCGACCGCGGCGTCCAGCTGGTCGTCGGCGAGGTAGGGCGCGGGCCCGAGGCGCAGCACGTCGCCGCGGAAGTCGGCCCACACCCCGCGCTCGCGCAGGCGCTCGGAGATCGCTCCGGCGCGCGGAGCGCGGAGCGCCAGGAACCCGGCGAACGCATCGCGCGGCGCGGACCGGTCGCGCGTGATCGCGGCCGGGTCGAGCCCGAGCGCGTCGAACCGCTCGGCGAGCCGGCCGACCTGGTGCAGGCTCACCTCGCGCAGGAGGCCGGGCGTGAGACCGTGCGCGTCGAGGAACTCGAACACGCGCGCGCCGCGATAGTGGCTCACCGGGTCGTACGTCGCCCCCGCCCATCGCGCCGGGCCCTCGCCGAACGGCACCGCGCCGCCCGGGCGCTCGGCGAGCGCCACGAACTCGCCGTACCAGCCGGTCACCACCGGGAGCAGCGCGCTCGCGGGCGGGACGCGCAGGAAGCAGTTCCCCTCGCCGAGCTGGCAGTACTTGTAGCCGCCGCCGGTCACGAACGCGCCCGCGAGCCCCGCCGGCCCGAGCTCCAGCGGCACGACGTTCACGTGGTGGTACGCGTCCACGAGCAGCTCGGCGCCGGCCCGCGCGCAGGCGCGGGCGAGCGCGCCCAGCCCGGGCACGATGCGCGCGCTCTCGAACAGCACCGAGGAGACGAGCACCGCCGCCGTGCGGCCGTCCACGGCGCCGGCGAGCCGCTCCGCGAGCGTGTCCGCCGGCTCGGCCGGGAGTCTCGCCACCTCGGCCACCCGCGCCTCGGCGAGCCGGTCGAGCTGGCGGCGGATGGTGTGGAACTCGCCTCCGGTCGTGACCAGGCGCGGCCGCGCGGCCAGCGGGAGCGCGGAGAGGAACCGCACGAGCAGCTCGTGCGTGCTGGACCCGAGCGCCACCTCGCGCGGAGCGCACCCCAGGCGGCTCGCGAACCCGGCGCGCACGCGATCGGCCTGCTCGAACGCCCGCTCCCACTTCTCATCCACCAGGCGTGCGGCATCGTCCCAGGCCGCGAGCTGCGCCTCGCGCGCGACGTCGGGCCAGGCCTGGTGTGAGTGCCCGGTGAGAAGCAGCCGGTTCGCGACGTCGAAGCCGGAGTAGTGCGCAGCCAGCGCGTTGGGCGTGCGGCGCAGGTCCGCGAGCGCCGGCCGGGCGGCGGCAGCGGCGCTCACAGCTCGGTCCGGATCTCCCACAGGTCCGGGAACAGCGGCTGGTTCAGGGTGGTCTTCAGATACGCGGCTCCGGCGGAGCCGCCCGTGCCGCGGCGGGCGCCGATCGTGCGCTCCACCATCTTCACATGGCGGTAGCGCCACTCCATGAGCCCCTCGTCCAGGTCCACCAGCCGCTCGCACACGCCGCGCGCCTCGGGGTCACCGCGATAGAGCGACAAGAGCAGCGGGTGGAGCGCGGGCGCCGCCTCGACCGTCAGCGTCACGTCCCGCTCCAGGGCCTCCTTGGGCACGTCGTGGCCGCGCGCCGCGAGGTAGCGCAGGAACGCGTCCCACAGCGTCGGCTCGCCGAGACGGCGGTCGAGCCGGGTGTGGTGCTCGCTGCCGGGCGGGTAACGCCGCAGCGCCTCGGGGCGCTTGTAGCCCAGCAGGAACTCCAGCTCGCGGAACTGGAAGGACTGGAAGCCGCTCCCCGACTCGAGCCGGGCGCGGAACGACAGGAACTCGAGCGGCGTCATGGTCTCGAGCACGTCGATCTGGTGGACGAGCAGCTTGAGTATGGTGAGCACGCGCTTGAGCGTGTGCTGGGCGCGCGCCGCGTCGCCGCGCGCCAGCGTCTCGCACAGGAAGTCGATCTCGTGCAGGAGCTGCTTGAACCACAGCTCGTAGACCTGGTGGATGACGATGAACAGCGTCTCGTCGTGCTCGGGGCCGTCCGAGAGCGGGTGCTGGAGTGCGAGCAGCTTGTCGAGCTGGAGGTAGCTCGAGTACGTGAGCGCCATGACGTTCCTCTCTCCCGGCGCGCCGCGCCGGTCAGGTGAAGCGGGGCCGGTAGCGGTCGAGTGTCGCGTACGGCCCGGGCCAGGGCAGGCGATGACCCAGTTCGTACGCCGCGTGCCGCGTCCAGTACGGGTCCCACAGGTGCGCGCGCGCCAGCAGGCACAGGTCGGCCCGGCCGGCGGCGAGGATGGTGTCCACGTCGGTGTAGGACGAGATGTTCCCGACCGCCATGGTGGCGATCCCGACCTCGTGCCGGATGCGGTCGGCGAACGGGGTCTGGAACAGGCGCCCGTAGACGGGCCGCTGGTCGTCCACGGTCTGGCCCGCCGAGACGTCCACGATGTCGCAGCCGTGCGCCCGGAGTGCTCGCGCCACCTCCACTGCGTCCTCCGGGCCCATGCCGCCGGGGGCCCAGTCCACGGCCGAGATGCGCACGCTCATCGGCTTCGCGGCCGGCCACGCGTCGCGCACCGCGTCGAAGACCTCGAGCGGGAACCGGAGCCGGCGCTCGAGCGGTCCGCCGAAGCCGTCCGTGCGGCGGTTCGTGAGCGGCGACAGGAAGCTCGCGAGCAGGTAGCCGTGCGCCATGTGGACCTCGAGCAGGTCGAAGCCGGCCTCGTCGGCGAGCTTCGCCGAGCGCACGAAGTCGGCCACCACGCCCCGCATGTCGGCCGCGGTCAGCTCGCGCGGCACCGGCCCGTAGGTCTTGTACGGGATCGGCGAGGCGGACACCACCGGCCAGCCGCCCGAGGGCAGCGGCTCGTTGTCGCCCTCCCACATGCGCATGGTCGAGGCCTTGCGGCCGGCGTGGCCGAGCTGCATGGCGATCCGCGCCTCCGAGTTCGCGTGCACGAAGTCCACGATGCGGCGCCAGGCCGCGGCCTGCTCGGGCTTCCACAGCCCGGTGCAGCCGGGCGAGATCCGCGCTTCGGGGCTCACGTCGGTCATCTCGGCGTAGACGAGCCCCGCCCCGCCTATGGCGCGCGAGCCGAGGTGGACCAGGTGCCAGTCGTCGGGCATGCCGTCCTCGGCCGAGTACTGGCACATGGGCGAGACCACGACCCGGTTCGCGAGCCGGAGGCCCCGCAGCGTGAACGGCGTGAACATGGGGGGCGGCGGCTTCGCCCCCGCGTCCGGCACGGGCGCGCCGGCCGCCTCGGCGGCGCGGCGCGCGAACCAGCCGTCCACGCGCGCGACGAACGCCGGGTCGCGGAGCTTCAGGTTCTCGTGGGTCACGCGCAGGCTGCGGGTGAGGAGCGCGAACGCGAACTGGACCGGCTCGAGCCGCATGTAGCGCTCGGTGTCCTCGAACCACTGCAGGCTCACCTGCGCGGCGCGTTGCAGGCTCTCGACCGCGGGCCGCCGCGCCGCCTCGTAGGCCGCGAGCGCCGCGGCCACGTCCGCCTGCTCGCCGAGCGCCGCCACCAGCGCGATCGCGTCCTCCATGGCGAGCTTGGTGCCGGAGCCCACGGAGAAGTGCGCGGTGTGCGCGGCGTCCCCGAGCAGCACGACGTTGCCGTGGTGCCAGCGCTCGTTGCGCACGGTGGGGAACCGGCGCCAGATCGAGCGGTTGGAGACCAGGCGGTGGCCCGCCAGCTCCTCCGCGAACAGCGTCTCGCAGAACGCCAGCGTCGCGGCCTCGTCCGCCCGGTCGAGCCCGGCGCTCCGCCAGGTCGGCTCGGTGGCCTCGACGATGAACGTGGACGCCCCGGGCTCGTACTGGTAAGCGTGGACGCGCCAAAGCCCATGAGCGTCGGCCTTGAAGTAGAACGTGAAGGCTGGGAACGGCCGGGACGTGCCCAGCCACACGAACCGGTTGGGCCGCTCGTCCACCCGCGGGCGGAAGTGCTCCCGGTAGTGCTCCCGCACCAGGGAGTTCACGCCGTCGGCGGCCACCACGAGGTCGGCGCCGCGGAACTCTTCCGGGGCCCGCACCTCGCGCCCGAAGCAGAGCCGCACGCCCGCGTCCCGGCAGCGCTCGTGGAGGAGCGCGAGCAGCGTTCGCCGCGACAGGCCCGAGAAGCCGTGCCCGGTCGAGACCAGCGTCTCGCCGCGGTAGTGGATCTCGATGTCGTCCCAGCGGTGGGCGTGCCGGCCCATGGCCTCGGTGATGCGCGGGTCGGCCTTCGCGAGCGCCTCCTCGGTGGCGTCCGAGAACACCACCCCGAATCCGAACGTGTCCTCGGGGCGGCTCCGCTCGAGCACGGTCACGTCGTGCCGCGGGTCGGCGCGCTTGAGGAGCGCGGCGAGGAACAGCCCGGCGGGGCCGCCACCCACGCACACCACCTTCATGCGCGGCCCCTCCCCGTCCCGTCGCCCGGCCGCGCCCGGCTCACGAGCGGCTCTCGCGCAGGAGCAGGCCGGCGATCACGAGGTGCTGCACCTCGCTCGTGCCCTCGTAGATCCGGAGCGCGCGCACCGAACGGTAAAGCCGGTCCACCGGGTGCGACGCCAGCACGCCGGCGCCGCCGAGCACCTGGACCGCGTCGTCCACGATGCGCTGCGCGGCCTCGGTGGCGAACAGCTTGGCCATCGAGGCCTCGAGCGCGACGCGCTCGGCGCCGCCGTCCGCGGCGTGCGCGGCGCGGTAGACGAGCAGCCGCGCCGCGGTGAGGTCGGTGGCCATGCGGGCGAGCTTCTCCTGGACGAGCTGGAACTCGCCGAGGGGCTTCCCGAACTGGTGACGCAGGCGCGCGTGCGTGAGCGCCTCGGCCAGCGCGCGAGCCGCCATGCCGCACGCGGCGGCGCCGACGGTGGCGCGCAGGCGGTCCAGCGTCTTCAGGCCCAGCGCCAGCCCGCGGCCGTCCTCCCCGAGCCGGTTCGCCTCGGGGATGCGGCAGCCCTCGAACGCGATCTCGCCCAGCGGGTGCGGCGAAGACAGGACCTGGGGCCTTACGAAGCGCAGGCCGGGTGCGTCCGCGGGCACCACGAAGCAGCCGATGCCGCGCCCGCCGGCGGCCGGGTCGGTGCTCGCGAACACGGTGTAGTAGTCGGCGAGGCCGGCGTTCGAGATGAAGCACTTGACGCCGTCCAGCACGACTTCGCCGCCGTCGCGGCGGGCGCGCGTGCGCATGGACGCCACGTCGGAGCCGGCCGCGGGCTCGGTCATGGCGAACGCGGCCATCGCGCGGCCCTCGAGCGTGGGCGCCAGCCAGCGCTCGCGCATGGCGGCGTTGCCCGAGAGCAGGATGGGCACGAGCCCGAGCCCCTGGAGCGCGAACACGGCGTCGGCGAGCGGCGAGGCCGCCGCGAGCGCCTCGCGCGCGAGGCAGCAGCCGCGCCAGTCCCCGGCGCCGATCGGGGCCAGCAGCCCGGCGGCGCCCATCGCCGCGAGCAGGGCGCGCGCCTCGCGCCGGGCCGCGGCGTCGTCCGGGGGCTCGGGCCGCGCGGCCAGCTCGAGGTCGGCGAACGTGGCCGCGGACTCCGCGAACGCGGCGTGGCCGTCGCCGAGGAACGGCCGGATGGGCGCCAGGTCGGGAGCGGTCACCGGAACACGGGCGCGCGCCTGGCGCGGAACGCCTCGTACGCCTCGCGGTAGTCGGGGTGGGTCATGAGCTCCGCCTGGACGCGGGCCTCGTGCTCCAGCGCCTGCTCGAGCGTGAGGTGTGACTCGAGCGCGATCGCCTGCTTGGTGACGGCGAGCCCGTCCTGCGGCCCGCGCGCCAGCTTCTCCGCGAACGCCCGCGCCTCGGGCGCCAGCTGCTCCTGCGGCACCACGCGCTGGTAGAGCCCCATCTCGTGGGCGCGCCGGGCGTCGATGAAGTCGCCGGTCAGGAGCAGCTCGCTCGCGTTTCCCTGGCCGACGAGCCGCGGCAGCAGCCACGACACGCCCATGTCCGCGCCGGAGAGGCCCACCTTCACGAACAAGAACGCGATCTTCGCGGACTCGGCGGCGATCCGCACGTCGCTCGCGGCGGCGAGCACGGCGCCGGCGCCGGCCACGGTCCCGTTGAGCGCGGCCACGATCGGCCGCCGGCAGCGCCGCATGTTCCGGACCACGTCGCAGGTCATGCGCGTGAACTCGAGCAGCCCCTCGGGGCTCCGCCCGAACAGCGCGCCGATGATGTCCTCGACGTCGCCACCCGAGCAGAAGCCGCGCCCGGCGCCGGTGAGCAGGATGGCGCGCACGCCCGGCTCGGTGTCGAGCGCGGCGAACGTGTCGCGCAGCTCGGCGTACACCTCGAACGTGAGCGCGTTCAGCCGCTCGGGACGATTGAGCGTGAGCGTCGCCACGCCCGTGGCGGCGTCGTGCTGGTAGAGGAACGACTTCGGCGCGAGCGCCATGTCAGCGTCTCCCGGGAAGGACGGCGGTGGCTTCGATCTCGACCCGCGCGCCCGCGTCCACGAGGCCTTTCACCTCGAGCAGCGCCATGGCCGGGTAGTGGCGGCCGAAGCGCTCGCGCCACGCGCCGCCGAGCGCGCGGAGCTGGCCCCGGTACTCCGCCAGGTCGGTGACGTAGACGGTCATGCGCGCGACGTGCGCCGGCTCGCCGCCCGCCTCGCGCACCACGGCCAGCACGCCGTCCAGCGCGCGCGCGAACTGCGCCACGAAGCCGGGCGGCTCGCCCGGGGAACCCGGGCCCCAGCCGGACATGCCGGCCACGAACAGGAGCCGCCCGTCCGCGGGCGCGAGCACGCCGTGGTTCCAGCCCTTCGGGACGCCGAGCGATGCCGGGTTCACGATCTCGAGACGCATCCTTCTCCCTTCGGCATGAGCGTGATCGCCCTGCCGTTCGTGGCGGCGGCCGCCTCGCCGCACAGCTCCAGCGCCGCCGCGGCCACCTCGGCGGGCGCGAGCAGGCGCTCCTGGTTCGCGGAGGCGAGCACCGCGGCGAGCGCCGCCTCCGGCGTGCGCCCGGTGCGCTCGACCACGTTCGCGACGGTGCGCGCCGTCATGGGCGTGTCCACGTAGCCGGGGCAGAGCGCGTGGATGGTCACCCCGCTCCCGCCAAGCTCGCACGCCACCGCGCGCGTGAAGCCCACGACCGCGTGCTTGGCGGCGCAGTAGTGCGCGATGTAGCGCCCGCCCTCGAGCCCGGCGGTGGAGGCCAGGTTCACGATGCGTCCCCACTTCCGCTCGCGCATCGCCGGCAGCAGCTCGCGCGTGCACAGGAACGTGCCGGTGGCGTGGCCGTCGAGCATGCGCCGCCAGTCCGCGAGGCTGATGCGCTCGAGCGGCGCGGCGCCGCCGTCGCCGGCCGCGTTCACGAGCACGTCCAGCGTGCCCAGGTGCTCGAGCGCGCGCGCGGTGAGCCGCCGCACCGCGACCTCGTCGGTGACGTCGCACGGCAGCGCCCAGGCGGCCGCGCCGTGCGCGCGCAACGTCGCGGCCACCGCGTCGATCTCGGACGTCGTGCGCGCGGCGACCACGACCCGCGCCCCGGCCCGGGCGAGCGCCCCGGCGATCGCCGCGCCGATGCCGCGGCCGCCGCCGGTGACGAGCGCGCCGCGTCCGGCGAGCGAGACCTTGGCGGTCATCGGGCGCGCTCCGGCGCGAGCGCGGCGAGCACGGCCTCGGCGAGGATCGCGCCCAGCGCGGCGATCGTCTCCCGCCCCTCGGCGGCGGTGGCGTCGGCGGGCCGGCCGAAGTAGGCGCGCGGCCCGCCCGCCTCCTCGAACGTGCGCGCGCCCGCACGGATCGCGGCCGAGAGCGAGGCGGGCACGGGCGGCAGCGAGGCCTGGGCCGCGGCGCGCACCAGGTCGGGCCGCTCGGCCAGCACCATCGAGCCCTCGTAGCGGCCGGCGTGGCAGGCGCCGGAGCGGAACTCGTCGGTGAGCCGCGCGGCGAGCTCCCGGCGCGTGAGGTCGGGGCAGACGACCGGGCCCGCGCCGCGCGCGGCGGCGAGCCGGGCCGCCTCGGCGAGCGACCCGAGGTGGGCCGGGTCCAGGTGCGCGTTCGCGATCGCGAGCGCGGCGAAGCCGTGGCGCGCCACCTCGGCGGCGAGGTCGGCGACGAGCGCGGCCACCGCGCCCGGCGACACCGACAGCGTGCCCGCGAACGCGGCCCCGAACGGCGCCGCGGTGAACGCGAGCGGCGGCAGCAGGACGGTGCCGAAGCCGTGCCCGGCGAGTCGTTCGCCCGCCGCGCGCGCCATCGCGGTCGCGATCAGGTTGTCGGTCCCGAGCGGCAGGTGCGGCCCGTGCGCCTCGAGCGCCCCCACGGGGAGCAGGACCACCGTGCGCGGGCGGTCGAGGTCGCGCACGTCCTCCCAGGTGAGTTCGGCCAGCTCGGGGATCGCCATTGCGCGTCCTCGGACGTCGTCCTTGCCGTTCGCCCTGCCCGGCGGTCATGATGCGGCGGATGCGCCCGCACCCTACCACGCTCCCCGGGAGCGCCGCAGCCGCCGTGGACCTGCCCGAACGGCTGAACATCGCCGACCGGTTCCTCGACGCGCGCGTCCGCGAGGGGCGCGGCGACCGTCCCGCGCTCCTCACCGACGCCGGGACGCTCACCTACCACGACGTCCGGTCGCTCGCCGGGCGCTGGGCGAGGCTGCTCGCCGACTCGGGAGTGCGCTGCGAGCAGCGCGTGCTGATCGCGCTCCCCGACGGCCCCGACTTCGTGGGCGTGCTGTTCGGCACGCTCAAGCTGGGGGCGGTGGTCGTGATGGTGAACCCCGCCCTGCCCGCGCCCGAAATCCGCTGGATGCTCGAGTACACACGCGCGCGCGCGGTGGTGACGGGCGTGGAGACGGCGGCGGCGTTCGGCGAGGCCGCGCGCGGACTCGCCGAGCCGCCGGCGCTGCTCGTGGCCGACGAGCCGGCGCTCGCCGCGCGCCTGGCGGGCATGCCCGCGGACCTCGGCACGTTCGACACGCACCGCGACGACCCCGCGCTGTGGCTGTTCTCGGGCGGCACCACCGGGAAGCCGAAGGCGGTGGTGCAGACGCACGGCGCGTTCGCGAACACGACCGCGCTCTACGGCCACGGCGTCCTCGGCGTCCGCGAGGACGACGTCACGCTCTCCGTGCCGAAGCTCTACTTCGGCTATGCCACCGGCTCGAACCTGTTCTTCCCGTTCTCGGCCGGGGCGCGGGTCGCGCTGTTCCCCGAGCCTTCCACGCCGGAGTCCGTGTTCGCCCGCATCCGGCGCTTCCGGCCCACCATCCTCGTCAACGTGCCGGCGATGATCCACAGGATGACCGCGCACCCCGAGGCCGCGCGACAGGATCTGTCCTCGCTGCGGCTCGCGACCACCGCCGGCGAGGCGCTCCCGGTCGAGCTGGACGCGCGCTGGCGCGCCACGTTCGGCGTGGAGCTCCTGGACGGCCTCGGCACGGCCGAGATGTGGCACATCTTCATCTCCAACCGGCCGGGCGCGGCGCGCCCGGGCACGCTCGGGCAGGTGGTTCCCGGCTTCGAGGTGCGCGTCTGCGACGAGGACGGCCGCGAGCTGCCGCGGGGCGAGACCGGCTGGCTGTGGGTGCGCGGCCGCTCGCGCGCGCTCCACTACTGGCAGCAGCTGGAGCGCACGCAGCAGGCGTTCCGCGGGGAATGGTACGTCTCGGGCGACCTGGTCGCGATGAGCGAGGACGGCTACGTCACCTACTGCGGCCGCGGCGACGAGCTGCTCAAGGTCTCGGGCAAGTGGCTCGCCCCCGCCGAGGTCGAGGGCTGCCTGCTGGAGCACGCCGCGGTCGCCGAGGCGGCGGTGGTCGGGCGCGAGGACGCGAGCGGGCTCGTGAAGCCGATGGCGTTCGTGGTGGCTCGCGAGCCCCGCGCGGGGCTCGAGGCCGAGCTGCAGGCGTTCGTGCGCTCCCGGCTCGAGCCGTACAAGGCGCCGCGCGAGGTGCGGCTGGTGGACGCGCTGCCGCGCACCCACCTCGGCAAGGTGGACCGCGGCCGGCTGAGGCGCGACGCGTGAGCGCGCGCGCCGGAGGCGGCGACGCCTGGATCGCGGGCTACCTGCGCACGCCGTTCACGCGTGCGGGCAAGGGGGCGTTGGCGCAGGAGCGCTCCGACGACCTGCTCGCCGGGCTGTTCCGCGCGCTGCTCGCGCCCCTGCCCGCCGACGCGGCGGGCCGCGTGGACGAGGTGGTCGTCGGATGCGCCTACCCCGAGGGCGAGCAGGGCCGGAACGTGGCGCGCGCGATCGCGCTCGGCGCCGGGCTCCCCGACGGGGTCCCGGCGATGACGGTCACGCGCCTGTGCGCGAGCAGCCTCGAGGCCACCGCCATCGCCTGCCAACGCGTGCGGCTCGGCGACGCCGGGCTCGTGCTCGTGGGCGGGATGGAGACCATGTCGCGCATCCCGCTCGGAGGCGCCGGCGCCTCGCCCAACCCGCGCTGGCTCGCGGAACGGCCCGACATCTACATCAGCATGGGCCAGACCGCCGAGCGCGTGGCGCGCCGCCACGGCGTCTCGCGCGCGGAGCAGGACGCCTGGGCGGCGCGGAGCCACGCGCTCGCGGCGTCCGCGCGCGAGCGCGGCGTGTTCGCCGGCGAGATCGAGCCGGTCGAACGGGCGGCCGCTCCCGGCGAGCCGCCGGTCCGGGAGGACGACGCCATCCGCCCCGGGACCACGCTCGCGAAGCTCGCCGCCCTCAAGCCCGCCTTCGCCGAGGACGGCTCGGTGACGGCGGGCAACGCCTGCCCCACGAGCGACGGCGCCTCGGCGCTGCTCGTGGCCTCCACGGAGGCGGTCGCCTCGTTCGGGCTGCGGCCGCTGGGGCGCTACGTCTCCTACGCCGTAGCGGGCGTGGACCCCGCGCTCATGGGCATCGGCCCGGTGGCCGCCGTGCCGCCGGCGCTCGCGCGCGCCGGGCTCGGCCTCGACGACATGGACCGCATCGAGCTGAACGAGGCGTTCGCCTCGCAGGTGGTGGCGGTCGTGCGCGAGCTGGCGTTGCCGGACTCGCGCGTGAATCCCAACGGCGGCGCGCTTGCGCTCGGCCACCCGCTGGGGGCGAGCGGCGCGCGCCTCACGGGCACGCTGCTCCGCGAGCTCGTGCGTTCGGGCGGCCGCTACGGGCTCGCCACCCTGTGCGTGGGCGGCGGCATGGGCGCCGCGATGGTGCTCGAGCGCGCGACTCCCTGAGCGCTGCCCGGAGGATCGCGGAGGGCGCGGAACTCGTCGTGATCCGGGCGCAGGACCGCCGCGGCGGCCCGGTCAGCGAGCCGCGCCGCCGAGCGTGCGCAGGGCCCCGGCGAGGAGCCCGGCCACGCTGACGGGCTCGACCGGGAGTCCGTGCGCCTCGGGCGTGGGGACGCTGTCGGTGACCAGGACGCGGGCGAGACCCAGCCCGCGCAACCGTTCCACGCACCCGCCCGTGAACAGGCCGTGGCTCGCGGCGACGATCGTCCCGGATTGCTCGGCGCCGGCCGCGCGCACCGCCTGGACGGCGGCCTCGACCGTGGCGCCGGTGCCGATCATGTCGTCCACGACGACCGGGGTCCGGCCGCGCACGTCGCCGGTGATCCGCGTCGCGGACACGCGCTCGGGCCCCGACCGGGTCTTGTGGACGATGGCGACCGGGAGCTCCAGCGCCGCGGCGTGGCGCTCGGCCAGCCGGACGGCGCCCAGGTCGGGCGAGACGATCACGCCGTTCGCCGGACGCAGCGCCCGGATCGCCGCGGCCAGGACGGGCACGGCGCCCAGGTGCACGAGCGGCCCGGCGAAGAAGCCCTCGATCGCGGGCGCGTGCAGGTCGAGCACCACCAGGCGGCCCACGCCGCCCGCCGCGACCAGGTCGGCGACGAGCCTCGCCCCGACCGCCTCGAACCCGCGCACCCGGCGGTCCTGGCGCGCGTAGCCGAGGTACGGGACGACCGCGGTGATCCGCCCCGCTCCCGCACGCCGGGCGGCATCGGCGAGCGCCAGCAGCTCGAACAGGTGCTCGTCGCCCGGCGGGCAGGTGGGCTGGAGCAGGAACACGTCGCGATCGAGCGGATCCTCCCGGAGTTCCACGTGCAGCTCGCGGTCGGGGAAGCGCTCGAGGGTCGCGGGCGCGAGCGGCAGATCCAGCTCGCGCGCCACCGCGGCGGCGAGTCCCGGGTGCGCGGAGCCGGCGAACAGGAGCGGCACGCGGGCCGCCATCGCGCTCATGCCCTTCCCGCCGGCGTCCGGCCGCGCGCCGGCCGGAGGAACCGCTCGCGGAACCAGGCCACCGTGCCCTCGAGCGCCCGCTCGAGCGTGCCCGGCTCCTCGAACAGGTGGCCCGCGCCCTCCACCACGGACACGGTGACGTCGGCTCCGCCGGAGGCGTCCCGCTCGACCCGGGAGCGGAGGGGATCGCGCGAGCCGACGAGCACGAGCGTCGGGACGCGGAGCGCGCGGAACAGCGACGCGTCCATGGGCGGCGCGCACAGGACCAGGGTCGCGGGCCGCGCGCGCCCGGCCGCGACCGCCATCGCGGCGACCGTCGCCCCGAGGCTCGAGCCGGCGATGCCGATCCGCTCCCGGTCCACCCCGGGCTGCGCCGCGGACCACTCGAACGCGGCCGCGACGTCGGCGACGAACGCCGCCTCGCCGTCGCGCGGGTCGGCCGGGGACTTCCCATGGCCGCTCAGGTCGAACAGCAGCGTCGCGATCCCCTCCTCCACGAGCCGCTTCGCGATCGCGACGTTCCGCGGCGAGTCCTTCCCGCTTCCCAGCCCGTGCGCGAAGATCACGAGTGGGAACGGGCCGCCTCCCGGCGGCGTGGCCAGGATACCCGCGAGCTCCAGGCCGTCGCGCGAGATGCGCACGCGCCGCTCCGCCGCCGCCGGGACGGGGCGCGCGGCCGAGAACGACTCGAGCAGCCGCGCCACCTCCTCGTCGCTCACCTGGCTGAAATCCTGGTAGTACTGCCCGACCGCGAAGAACCCGGGGTCCGCCTCCAGGCACACGACCTCGTCCGCCTCGTCCCCGAGCCGTTCCACCATCCCGGGCGGCCCGACGGGGATCGCGAGGAGCACGCGCGCGGCGCCCTCGGCCCTGATCGAACGCACGGCGGCGATGGCGGTGGCCCCGGTCGCGACCCCGTCGTCGACGACGATCACGATCCGGCCCCGCACCGGCGGGCGGCGATGACTGTTGAACATCTGCTCGCGCCGGCGCGCCTCGCGCACCTGCCGGCGCGTCTCGGCCTTCAGGTACGCCGCGTCGGCGCCGCACTCCCGCGCCAGGGTGTCGTTCACGTAGGAGACCCCGGTCTCGGTCGTCGCCCCGATGGCCAGCTCCGGGTTGCCCGGTGCGCCCAGCTTGCGCGCCACCACGACCGCGAGATCGCCGCCCAGCGCGCGCGCCACCTCCACCGCGAGCGGCACGCCGCCGCGCGGGATGCCGAGCACGACCGGCTTCACGAGCTTCATCGGCAGGAGCGCGGCGGCCAGCTTCTCGCCGGCCTCCCTCCGGTCCCGGAAGTACATGGCGCGCCTCCCTCCCTCCGCGGCCCTCAGCCCTTGATGCAGATCAGGGGTTCGAGCCTCGCGACCTTGCTCGAGATCCCCGACGCGTGCGCCGCCCCGGCCACCGCGTCCACGTCCTTGTAGGCGCCGGGCGCCTCCTCCGCCGCACCGCGGTACGACCGGGTGCGGATGAGGATCCCCCGCCTCGCCAGCTCGTCCACGAGCGATCGGCCCTGCCAGTGCCGGAGAGCCTGGTGCCGGCTCATCGCACGGCCGGCTCCGTGGCACGAGGAGCTGAACGAGAGCGACTCGCCCTTCGACGTGCCCACCAGCACGTGCGACGACGTCCCCATCGTGCCGCCGATGATCACCGGCTGGCCCGTCGCGCGATAGGCTTCGGGCAGCTCGGGGTGGCCGGGGCCGAACGCGCGCGTGGCGCCCTTCCGGTGCACGAACAGCTCGCGCGACTCGCCGTCCACGTCGTGGCGCTCCACCTTGCAGGTGTTGTGCGACACGTCGAAGACGAGCGGCAGCTCGCAGCCCGGGAACACCGAGCGGAACGCCTCGCGCGCGAGGTGGGTGATGATCTGGCGGTTCGCGAGCGCGCAGTTCGTGGCCGCCCGCATCGCGCCCAGGTAGGCGCGACCGACGTCGGAGCGGATCGGCGCGCACGCCAGCTCCCGGTCGGGCAGCTGGATGCCGTGGCCCGCGGCCGAGACCACCATGCGCTTGAGGTAGTCGGTGCCGATCTGGTGGCCGAGCCCGCGCGAGCCGCAGTGGACGCTCACCACGACGCCGTCCAGCCGCAGCCGGAACGCCCGCGCCGCCTCCGGGTCGAAGATCTCGGCCACGCGCTGGACCTCGAGGTAGTGGTTCCCGGAGCCGAGCGTCCCCATCTCGTCCTGCTGCCGTCGGATCGCGTGCTCGGAGACCTCGTCCGGATCGGCGCCGGCCATGGTCCCATGCTCCTCGATGAACTCGAGGTCGGCCGCCGTTCCCCAGCCGCGCTCCACGGCCCAGCGCGCCCCGCCACGGAGCATGTCCCGCATGCCGCCCGCGTCCAGGTGGATGCGGCCGCGGCTCCCGATCCCCGCGGGAACGGTCCGGAACAGCGCGTCCGCCAGCGCCTCCCGGCGCCCGGCCACGTCCGCGGCGGCGAGCCCCGTGTCCATCGTCCGCACGCCGCAGGAGATGTCGAACCCGACGCCGCCCGCGGAGATCACCCCGGCCCGGTCGGCGTCGAACGCGGCCACGCCCCCGATCGGGAAGCCGTAGCCCCAGTGGCCGTCAGGCATGCAGTAGGCTGCCTTGACGATGCCGGGGAGCGTCGCGACGTTCGTGAGCTGCTCGCGCACCTTCTCGTCCATGTCGCGGACGAGCGACTCCGTGGCGTAGACGATCCCCGGGACCCGCATCGGACCGGTGGGCGGGATCCACCATTCCCATTCGGACTGGCGGAGCAGCGTGGTGGTGTCCATGGCGGGCTCCCCCGGACTATACGTCCACGACGCAGCGCGCGACCCAGGCGCCTCCGGCCTCGCGCCGGACGCGGAGCGCGGTGTAGGTCGCGCCCTTTGGCTCCACGTCCAGCTCCTGCCGCTCGGGGTCCACGGCCTGCCCCCGGGCCTTCGCGTGCAGGGTCAGCTTCCCGCCGCCGCGCCCGACCTGCACCTCGAAGCGGCCGAACGCCATGCGACGCGTGGACATCTCGAAGATGACGGCGTTCAACCAGTCCACGAGCAGCAACTCCTCGTCGGGTGCCTCGCACGCGATCTCGACCTGGTCGCGGTCCGAGAGCGTGCCGGGTTCGATGACGATCGCGGTGAGCGCCCGCGCTGCCTCCTCCAGCGCGCCCTCGAGTGTCGGCGCCCGGCCCTCCACCCCGATGTCGGCCCCGTGCGGGAAGTGGCTCCAGCCCCGGCCCGCCGGCGCGGGAGGCCCGGCCCCGCCGCGGAGCTCGCCGCGCTCGAGCATCTCGGCGAGGCGATGCCGGTGCTCGCGCTGGAGCAGCACCGGATAGAGGTTCATGGGGACGTCGAGCGCGAGCAGCCACACGGCGCGCGCTTGTTCGCCGCGCACGAGCTCCCAGACCGAGAGCGCGAGCACGATCAGGAACGCGGTCCAGTGGCCGCCCTCCGCCGCGCGCGTCTCGCGCTCGATGCGGTCCGGGTCGCCGCTGTGCCAGGCCGCGGGGAGCGCCCGGTTGAACCACGACAGCGGTCCGCGTCGCACGGCCGCGCGGAACAGCGGCACGCCCAGCCAGTGGAACACCCGGCCGCTGCGCTCCCAGCCGCGCAGCCGGTAGTAGCCCTCCACCGGCGGCAGGCCGCGCAGCGGCAGGACGAACGACGACCACGTCACGACCGCCAGGTTCACGAGCATCGCCCGCACGAACGGCGGGCCGTCGTCGTAGCGGCCGATGAGGACGAGCAGGGCCACGAGGGCCAGACTCGCCGCCGCGAACAGCAGCTGTCGCATCGGAGCCTTCCGTGACGGCGCCGCGGCCGCCGGGCTCACGGCATCCGCAGCACCCGCTCGACGAGACTGCGGCCGCGCGTCGCGAGACGTGCGAAGTACACGCCGGCGCCCTCCGGACCGGGCGACCACGCGAGCGTGTGGACGCCGGCCTCGTGCGGGCCGGCGGCGAGCACGGCCACGCGCCGTCCGGAGACGTCGAAAAGGGACACGTCCACGTCCGCGCGCTCGGGGAGCGAGAAGCGGAACCGCGCCGGCCCGCGCACCGGGTTGCCGCCCTCGAGCGAGAAGTCCAGCGCGGCCGGCCGGCCGTCCTCGACGGTGAGCGGGCCGCACGGGCTGGATTCGGCGACCAGGACGCGGAACACCTGCACCTGGTTGTCCTGCACCAGCACGTTCGCGATGCTCCAGCCGTCGTCGCCCACGCCGCCGTCGCTCGCGGTGCGGAACCGGACGCGCACGGTCTGACCGGCGTAGGCCATGCCGAGGTCCACCGTCACGGGCGTGAGCGCGGGGTAGCCGGGGCTCGTCCCGGTCCAGGCGCTGCGGCCGCTGAGCGCGCTGCCGGGCACGATCGTCCCGGTGTAGCCGCCGCCGGTGATGCTCGCGCCGAGGTCGGTCCAAGTCGCGCCGTCGTCGGTCGAGATCTCGAGCACGCCGCCGTCGTAGGTGTTCTCCATCCGGTAGGCGTGATCGAAGAAGATGCGGAACGGCGCCAGGCCGCCGATCGTGAGCGGGGGGCTCACCGCCGAGGCGTCGGAATCGGTGCCCGGGTCGAACGCGTAGAGTCGCCGGTCGCCCGGCGTGTACTCGCGCCGATGCCAGCCCATGGACGGGCTCGAGTCCCCGGTGTAGGTCCACACGTCGGTCTGGGTGTCGAACAGCTCGTGCGTGGCGCTCGGCTCCTCGTCGGCGTGGACGTAGGCCCACGTGCTCCCGCTCCTCGGGCCGGGCACGAGCAGCGCCGGGTCGTCCGCCTCGACGTCCAGCGGAAGCGCGGTCACGCCGGCCATCCCGACGAGGCGGACGCGGACCGCGACGGTCGCGCTCTCGAACGGCCCCGTCGCGGGCACGTTCACGGTGTTGCCGTCGGGGAACGTCACCGCCGGGTTCGAGCTGGTGACCGTGGCCGTGGTCGCGGACAGGGCCGACGCCCCCATGTTGCGGAGCGTCACCGACACCTCGCCCACTTCGCCCTCGTCCACGTACGCGTCCGCGTCGCACGAGAACGGCGTGGTGCCGAGCTCGAGCCCGCTCACCGCGAGGTCGGCTCCCACGGCGAAGCTCTCGACGACGGGGATGTTCGTGGTCGTGTAGCGGTCGGGCGGGACCGCGCCCGTGCCGCAGCCCCGCTTCGCGAACGCCGCCCAGAACGCGGCCAGGTCGGCGGCGTCGTTCGCCGCCGCGGCGGCGAGGATGGCGTCGCGCGCCTCGGTGAACGTCGGTGCGGACGGCGTCATCTTGTAGCCCGCGACGAGGTAGTCGCGCATGCGCTGCTGGGCCTCGGCGAACGAGAGCCGCCCCGGGTCGTTGAGCAGCGCCGCGTAGCACTCCCACAGCATGGTGCACCAGACCTCGCCCGTGCGGTGCACGGCCGCGTTCGAGGCGCCATCCGAGCCGAACGCCACCGGCGGGCCGGCCGGGAGCGGCACGCCCTGCTGGATGTGCCCGAACGTGAGCGGGTTCTTCGTCATGTCGGTGGTGTAGGGGTAGCGGCGCACGCCGAAGTAGTAGGCGTTCGTGGGCCGGGTCGAGTTCGTGGTCGCATAGCTCCCGGCGTTGTACACGCCGTCGAAGCCGTCGCCCGCCCGGGCCGTGAGGAGGAGCGCGTGGAAGTCCGCCCAGCCCTCCCCCATGCCGCCCGAGTGCTGGGTCGAGAGTCCGCCGCCGCCGCCCACGAGGCGGTTGCTGATGTAGTGCCCCCACTCGTGAGCGACGATCTGGTTGTCGAGCGTGCCGTCGCGCCAGAGCGACGTGGCGCGCGCGATGGTGATGCTCGGATTGGAGCCGAGCTGCGCCTTGAGCAGGTCGCCGGTGGCCTTCGTCACCGAGATCACGGGGATCGTCACGGCGCCCGAGCCGCTCATCGAGGGCGGGGTCGTGTGATAGAGGTTGTCCACCACGATCACGCCGATGGCGCCGGCGGCCTGGGCGTTGAGCGCCGCGGTGACGAACGTGCAGCTGGAGCGGTCCACGAGCACGATCTTGCCGGCGACCGTGTTGACGATTGCGGTGCACCCGTCGCCGGTGGGGGCGACCCCGTCCACGGCGGCGATCAGCGTGCCGGAGGTCGAGAACGTCTGCGGGCCGAACGTGGCGGTCCCGGCCAGGTAGCTGCCCGCGATCGGGACCGGCGACGCGACCGTGAGCGTGCCGGCGGGCCGGTTCCACACGTACATCTGCATGCGCGGGCTGCCGCCGTCGGCCGGCGTGAGCATGTTGGCGTTGTTGGTGCCGCTAAAGTCCTGCGCCTCTCCGAGCACCGGGTCGCCGCCCAGGCCGCCGCGGCCGTAGTTCGAGACCTGGGCGTTTCCGGCCGGCTCGTCGAAACCCGAGTCGTAGAACCAGTCGTGCAGGAAGTTGATCGTGTAGAAGAGTTGCGTCACGGAGGCCCGCCGCTGGGCGGTGCTGAACGGCTCGATGCCGGTGTCGTACGTATGGTCGAACGTGCCGGGGCTCGTGGTCGGGGCGCGCAGGTCGGTCCCGTCGAAGCCGTCCGCGCCGGAGATGTCGGCGTAGGCGTCCACGTTGTTTCCGGAGGTCTGCGTGGCTCCCGGCGGGAGCCACGGGTCGTTCATCGAGTAGGGGCTGTTCTGGAGCGTCACGAGCCCGGTCGCGACGAACGGCGGGTCGTAGAGGTCCGGGAACCCGGTCGGGTGCGGCGAGGGACCCGTCCCCTGCGGTCCGTCCCACGGCGCGAACGGCGAGGCGGCGTCGGCCCAGACCCGGTAGGTGTACGAGTCGCTCACGACCAGGTCGCGGCGGAACAGCAGCTCGCCATCGGCGGCCGAGACGACGTACGCCGCGGCGTCCTGCGAGACCACTTCCACGTACCAGGCCGGCACGAGCCGGTCCGGCAGGTGGAACCAGACTCGCCTGGCCCGGAGCGGGCGGCTGGGGACGAACCCCGCGACGGAGGCGGCGGGCACGAGCGACTCGTAGGGCCCGGGATCCGCGCCGGGCGCAGCCTCCGCGGGCTGGAGCAGCGAGGCGGCCACGAGGCCGCCGGTGAAGTCCCCGAGCGCGGCCGCGGCGGCATCGGCGGCGGACAGGCGGAACTCGCGAGCCGCCCCCGCCGGGAGCAGGGCGCGACCGGGCACGTAGCCCGAGACGGCGACCAGCCGCTCGCCGCGGTCCATCATCACGTTGAGCGCGTCGCGGAACACCTCCACCCCGTCGATCACCTGTGTGAACGCGGCGATGACGCCGCCGCGCCCGGTGTCGTGGACCCGCCGGAGCGTCAGGTCGCGCACGTCGGCGCGGTCCAGCCGGTAGAACGGCGCGACGCGTCCGAGATGCGCTCGGGCCGCGCGGGCCGCCCCGAGCGCGGCGCCGGAGCGCGTGGCGCCCCGCCGAACGTCCTCGGCGGCCCACAGGAAGGTGGGCAGCGCGTGGCGCGGCTCGACGTGGGCGACGCGCGCCACCGCCCGGAGCGCCGGGTCCGCCATGGCGCGCTGGAGCGCGGCGGTCGCCGCGGGCGCGGGCCGGGCGGACATGGCGCGGTCGAGCGCGGGACGCTCGGCGGCGGACGCGGTGGCGGAAGCGAGCGCGAGCAGCAGGACGATGACGGGGCGAGCCGCGGGTCCGGACAAGGGCGACCTCTCCATTGGAGTGCCCGATCGGAGTCGCCGGGCACGGCCAAGACGGGAGCCTGCGTGGACGATGGGAACGCGGCACGAGTGTACGCCGCGGCGCGCCCCCTGCACAGGTGCCGCGTGCTCCCGACCCGCGCGGTCCGCCTCGATGGCAGAGGGCAGTGCCTGGGGCGTGCCATGACGTGCTCCCGATGGCCGGGAGGCGGTCCATGCCCGCCCGCTGTCCCGGTTCAGCCCGCCGCCGGGCGGCCGGCCTCGCCCCCGCCCGGACGCCGGCGAAAGAACAGCCACCACGTGATCCCGGCGGCCCCGATCCAGGCCAGCCCGCTGAGCGCGACCAGCCGCGCGTCGCTCGCCACCACCGAGCCGGCGATGGCGAGCAGCTCGAGGACCGCGAACGCGACCGCCGCCACGCCGATCCAGGCGGGCCCGCGCTCGCCGTGCGCGGTGCGCCGCCGCAGCACGGGGAGCGCCAGTCCGGTGAGCGCGAAGAACGCCGCGTCCACCACCACCACGCCGGTCGTGAGCAGGTCCGTCCGGTCGAGCCCGAGCCCCAGCAGGAGCGCGGTCGAGAGCGCGCCGAGCAGCAGGATGGCCGGGGCCGGCGTCCCGAAGCGCGGCTCGAGCGCGGCGAAGGGCGCGAAGAACCGGCCGTCGCGGGCCATCGCCCAGGTCAGGCGCGGTCCGGTCTGGAACTGGGCGTTGAGCACGCCGAACGCCGACGCCGCCACGGCCGCCGCGGCCACTCGCCGCCCGCCTCCGGGCCAGGCCACGGAGATCGCATCCGCGGCGAGGGCGCCGGCCTCGCGCGTGCCGGTGAAGCCCAGCAGGTCCAGGTAGGCCCAGTTCGCGGCGAGGTAGGCCACGATCACGACCCCCACGCCGAGCAGGATCGCGCGCGGCACCACCCGCGGGGCGCCGATGACCTCGCCCGACACCCACAGCGCCTGCTGCCAGCCCCCGTAGGCGAACAGCGTCACGGTGACGCCCGCGAACAGGCCGCCGAATCCGAGCGGCGCGCCGGGTGGTCCCGCGGGCGCCTCCATCGCGGGGGGGCCGGGGCGTGCCCAGGCGGCCAGCGCCACGAGCCCGGCGAGCGTGACCAGCTTGAGGACCACGCTCGTGTCCTGGACCTTCGCGCCGAGCCGCGCCCCGAGCAGGTTCACGACCACGAGCGCCCACACCATCCCCGCGCCCACGCCTCCGACCCAGCCGGCGGGCGGATCGGCGCCGTGCAGCGCGACGCCCAGGTTCTGTGCGCACAGGAGCGCGATGATCGCGACGGCGCCCGCCTGCACGGCGGTCAGGTTGCAGAACACGAACAGGAACGCGGGAGCGGGGCCGTAGGCGTCGCGCAGCACGTGATACTGGCCGCCCGCCACCGGGCGCAGGCGGCCCAGCTCGGCGAACGTGAACGCTCCGAGAAGCGCGATGAGCCCGCCGATCCCCCACGCCAGCAGCGCGCCCTCGGCGCTGCCCGTGAAGCGCGCGACGTCGCGCGGGTTGAAGAAGATCCCGACCCCGATGATGGCGCCGATCACCACGCAGGTCGTGTCCCAGAGCCCCAGCACCCGCGGCAGCTCGGTACGGCCGCTCACCCGCGCGTCTCCCCCACCAGCAGCTGTCGCGCCGCCTCGATCGCCTCGCTCGTGCCGACCAGCGCCACGACGTCGCCGGGCTCGATCATGACATGGCCGTCCGGGACCAGCACCACGTCCGTGCCGCGCGAGATCGCCACGATGCTGGCGCCGGTGCGGCCGCGCAGCTCGAGCTCCGAAAGCTGGCGGCCGACGGCCGGGGACGCGGCCGCGATCGGAAGCGCGAACGGCTCGCCGAAGCCGGGCAGCAGGTGCTGGGCGCGCTCCAGCGCGGCCTCGGCCGCGCGCTGCCCGCCGGCGCCCGAGTAGCGTCCGATCGCGTCCACGAACGCCTCGGCCGCGGCACGCACGTGACCCTGGAGGTCCGCGGCCGTGCGCCACAGCAGCACGGTCATGACCAGGAGGCAGGCCGCGAACAAGGCGAGCCCGTACGGGCCCGGCAGGAACGGCTGGGTGAGCGTGACGAGCGGAGCGCCCACGAGCAGGATGGTCGCGAGCTGGACGGTGAGCACGAGCGAACGCCGCGGCGCGGCCGCGAGGTCGAGGCGGCCGGGCTCCGGGTCCGGGAACGCCCGGCGCGACAGCGCCTGCCCGAGCGCTCGGCCGGTGCGCAGGATGCCGACGAGGAACGGCGCGGCGGCGAGCACGGACATCCCCGCCACGAGCGCGCGCGCCGCGAGCGGGGGAAGCGAGAACATCCCCACGAGACGATCTCCGAGCGGGATCGCCATCACCGACGCGCCGACCGCAAGGCCGATGACGATCGCCGCGTCCACCGCGAGGCCGCGACCGATGCGCCAGAGCCGGGCCCGTTCGGCCGAGGTCTCGGGGCGCGTGCGGATGCTCTCCAACCAGGTCGTGTAGAGCGTCGCGAACGTCTGCAGCGGCCGCGGCAGGCTCCGGTCCACGGCCGCGGCGACCGGTCCCGAGGCGCGGATGAGCCACGGCGTGAGCAGCGTGGTGAGCGCCGACACCGCGACGATGATCGGGTAGAGCGCGGGTGAGGCGGCGCCGCTCGCGAGCCCGGCGCCGGCGATGATGAACGAGAACTCGCCGATCTGCGCGAGGCTCATGCCGGCTTCGAGCGCGGTGCGCGTCCCGGCGCCGGTGAGGAACGCGCTCGCCGAGACCGCCACGATCATGCCCACCACGACCAACGCCGTGAACCCGAGCACCGCGGCCCAGTGGCGCGCGACCTCGGCGGGGTCGATGAGCATGCCGACGGAGACAAAGAACACGGCCACGAAGATGTGGCGCACGGGCTCGATGAGCCGCGCCACCCGTGGCCCCTCACCCGACTCCGACACGAACGAGCCGGCGAGGAACGCCCCGAGCGCCACGGAATACCCGCTCCATAGCCCGGCGAGCGCGGTGGCGAAGCAGAGACCCACGCACGCGACGAGCGTCGTCTCGTCGCGGCCGAGCCTCACGACGAAGCGGACGAACCTCGGCACGAGCAGCATCCCCACCACCAGCATCGCCGCCAGCACGCCCGCCAGGCGTACGAGCGTGACGGTGAGCGCGCCGGCGGGCACTCCGCCGCCGGAGGTCGCCGGCGTGAGCAGCGCGAGCAGCACGATGGCGATGAGGTCCTGGACGACGAGGATGCCGAACACGAGCTCGGTCACGCGACCGCGCACGCCCTCGTCCGCGAACGCCTTGACGATGATGGTGGTGCTCGAGATGGACACGGCCGCGCCGGCGAAGACGCTCTGGAGAACGCTCCAGCCGAGCAGCCGCCCGGCCTCGAACCCGAGCCACAGCATCGAGCTGCACTGGAGCAAGGCGACGAGGCCGGCCGCGGGCCCGACCCGCAGCAGCCGCCGCAGGCTGAACTCGAGGCCGAGCGAGAACATGAGCAGGATGACGCCCAGCTCGGAAAGGGTCTCGACCGTGCCGCGGTCCGCCACGAGCGGTATGGGCACGTACGGCCCGAGGATGAGCCCGGCCACGAGGTAGCCGAACACGACCGGCTGCCTCAGCCGCTGGGACACGATCGTGGTCACGGCGGCGACGCCGAGCACGAGCGTGAGGTTCCTCAGGAATTCGTGCGGATGCTCCATCCGCCGACCGTACAGGCTCGCCGCGGGCCTGACCAAGCCCGGGCGGCGGTCGGGTCGTGGGGCTCGGCCGGCACGCGGCGAGGCGTGCCGAGCCGCGGGGGCGCGTGCGCGCCGGCGCTACTCGAGGCGCGTGAAGCGCCGCGTGCGGCTGCGCGCGTCGCTCGTGAGCCGGGCGAAGTAGGCTCCGGCGGGCAGCGTCCGGCCCGTCGAGTCGCGGCCGTCCCACGCCAGCTCGTGGCGGCCGGCCGCGACGACGCCGTCCAGGAGCAGGCGCACCTGCCGGCCCGAGAGGTCGAGCACCTCGAGCCGCACGCGGTCCGAGGCCGGCGCGACGATTGCGAACCGGGTCGGGCCGCGGCTCGGGTTGGGGACCGGGGGCAGCAGCTCGACGCCACCGCCCGCCGGGCGCGGGTCCACCGACAGCGGCGTGGGGCTCTCGCGGGCGCCCAGGTCCGGGGCCGTGCCCTGGAACTCGTCGAGCGGCTTCCGCCAGACGAGCTCGCCATCCCGGAGGAATCGCGCGCAGCCCGCGTCGATCGCCGGGCTGCCCATGGCGAGCTCGAGGTCCGGCCGCAGCAGCGGGTCCTGGTAGAGCGTGGTGGCCTCGTCCACGTTCGAGCCCAGGTGGTCGGTTCGGTTCCCGAAGAACAGGTTGTGGGCCGCGATCGAGCCCGCGGCGACCCGCTTCATGCCCACGTTCCTCGAGCCGAGGATGAGGTTGTTGAGGGCGATCAGGCTGTCGCCTCCGGTGACCCCGTGGTCGTTCCCGGAGATCGTGTTGTGGAACAGCCCGATGGTCTCCTTGAGCGGGGCGCCCTGGTAGTCCTCGACTGTCCGCTGGCAGCACATCATCCCGACCCCTGCCTTTGCATTGTCGAGGATGAGGTTGTGCTCGATGTGGACGGTGCGGGGCGTGCTCAGGTCGTAGCTGATGAGTTGGATGCCGTCGGACCCGTTCCCGGTGATGAGGTTGTCGCGGATGGTGACGAAGATCCGCGGTCCGGCGTACGCCTGGAAGCGGATCTCGATCCCGTCGTCGCCGTTGCCGCGGATGATGTTGCCCTCGATCCGCGCGCTGACCCCGTTGTCGAGGTCGATGCCGTCGTCCGAGTTGCCCTCGAAGACGCACCCCCTGACGAGCCCGCCGGAGCCGTCGCCGAAGTCGATCCCGTCGCCGGTGGCCGTGACGCGGTTGTCCACGAACCGGACCTGCCCCGTGGCGCGCAGGCCGTCGTCCGCGTTTCTCAGGGTCAGCCCGACGATCTCGACCGCCCCGTCGCTGGGCAGCACCCGCAGCGCCCAGGTCCCGTTGTTGCCGTCGAGGATGGTCTGGTCGATGTAGGCTCGGTCACCGGTGGTGTGGTAGCGGGACGCGAGCGTGATGCGCTTGCCGGAGATGGTCGGGCGTTCGCGGTAGACGCCGGGATCGAGCACGACCACGTCGCCCGCCAGCGCGGCGTTGATGGCCGACTGGACGGTGCTGTAGTCGGCGGGGACCTCGAGCACCGCGGCGCCGGCCGAGGGCGGAAGCGAGATCGCGACCGCGGCGAGCAGACCGGTACACACGGCGGAGCGTGACGTGGAGTGACGTCTGGGCATGGGCCTGTGGCCTCGACAGGCCCTCCGTGGCAGTGCACGGTCGCATCCCTTGGCGAACGCGATCCGGAGCCGCGGGTGGCCGCTCCAGGCCATGAAAATACCATATCGATGGACATGTCGGAGTCATGTGTCATTGAACCGGGTCTCCGAATTCCTGCCGGGGGCGGCCGGAGAACCGGGGCCAGGGGGCTTCGATGGCATGTCGACGCCGCTCCGATGCCGCGGCGGACAAGAGCCGTTCGATGAAGCCACGCATCGTTCACCCGCGCCGAACGCCGGGCCTCCCCGGATCGCCGATTCCCACCGGCCTGCTCCCTGCCCAAGCACGCCGCGGGGGCCCGCGATCAGTCCGCCGCGAACAGTCCGCGGAGCCTTCACTCGATCTCGGGGCTGTCCGCCGGCACCCCGGTCCATTGCGCCATGATCCGGCCCTCGCGATCCAGCAGGAAGGCGGCCGGGACGGCCCTGACCTGGAACGCCCGCCAGGCCGGCGAGGGTCCGGCGTCCAGCGCGGCCGGATGTCCGATTCGTCGCGAGGCCAGGAAGCGGCGCACCGGCTTCTCGCCCGCCTCGCCGTGCCGGACGCTGCACACGAGGCACAACGCCTTCATCGGAGCCGCGACCTCCGCCGCGCCGACGGAAAGCGCCGCGCCAGCGAGAGCATGGCGGGTGGGACGGCGAACCGAGGCGGCATCCGCCATGGTCTCGGATCAGAAGCCGAACGCCACGGCGACGCCGGCGCGCTCGAGCCAGGCCCAGACGAACGTGAAGCTGGCGCGTCCGAGCGTGTGACTGACGAGCAGATGGGTGCGGTGGCCGTCGTACATCGGCCGCACCGCCAGGCCCGCGCCCAGCTCGGCGCTCGCGCCGAACGGGAAGTTCCACGACTCGTCCCATTCCGAATAGTTGGCGCTCGCGTAGGGTGACAGCCGCAGCGACGGGAAATGTCGGGCCACGGTAAGGAAATAGGCCTGGGTCCCTTCGGGGGAACCGATCCGGTCGGAGCTGGTCCCGAGGAACAGCGCCGGGCGCCGCTCGGTCTCCGTGAGCAGGAACCAGGTCGCGTTCGGCGCCACTTCTCCGGCCGCCGGGTTCCACTCGAACCCGACCTGGAGCGTGGGGACCACCCGGTGTGCGGCGGTCATGCGCCAGCGCGGGCGCTCGAGCCCGGTGTCGACCCAGCGGAGCGAGAACGTGGTCCTCGTGTGAATGCCGCTCCCCCGGAGCGGCGCGCCCTCACCGGGTCATCCGCTTCAGGTAGGCACGCTCGCGGCGGATCGGGGCCGACGCGCGGGCGCTTCCGCCGCGAGCGTGTCGGGCTCGCTCCCGCGCGAGGCCGTCGCGACCAGGCACGCGAACGCGCCCAGGACGAGCCCGCCGAGCCTGCGGCCCCGCGTGTGCATCCTGATCACGGGCCCTCGCAGGCGTCCCGGAGCGCCTGGATGTCGGACTCGATCGCCTGCGGCATCGCGGGGCTCCGGTCAGGGGGGGCGGACGGCACGGGCACGGCGATCCGGGAGCGCTCCGCGCGCGACCCGGGACGGCGGATTCTCCCCTCGCGCCCCGCGGCCGGCAAGCGCCCGCGGGGGTGCGCGCCGGGGGTGCGCGCCGGGACGGGCGCCATATTAGACTTGACTAACTCGTGGGTTAGCCGTAGCTAATACGGGCATGGTCGCTCCGCCCGCGCTCCCGCCCTCCCGCCTTCGCCCCCGGTGCCTGCGCTCGGTGTGCGGCCTGCTCGCCGCCCTGCCGCTCGCGACGCTCGGCTGCGACCGGCTGCTCACCACCGCGCCCGACCCGGCGGACCTTCTCGACGCGCCGCTCGGCGGTCTGACGGCACGGGAGGCCGCGGCGTTCGCCGAGGGGGACGCCCAGTTCGGGAGGCCGTTCGCGATCGGCGAGGGCCTGGGACCCCTGTTCAACAACGTCTCGTGCGCGTCGTGCCACAGCGGCGACGGCCGGGGTCTTCCCGAGAACGTGCTCACGCGATTCAGCGTGGCGGGCGATCCCGTCCCGGAGCTGGGCGGGCCGCAGCTCCAGGACCGCGCGATCCCCGGGGCCGAGCCCGAGCGGTTGCCGCCGGGCGTGGAGGTCTCGCGCCGGCTGCCTCCCCCCGTCTTCGGAGCGGGGCTCATCGAAGCCATCCCCGCCGACAGCATCCTCGCGCTCGCCGACCCGGCCGACGCCGACGGCGACGGCATCTCGGGGCGGCCGAACCTCGTCCTCGCGCCGGAGTTCGTCCCGGCGCACGAGCCCGGCGGCGGGTCCGGGCCGCGGCTCGGGCGCTTCGGCCGCAAGGCGCAGGTCTCGAGCCTGCTCCAGCAGGTGGTGGACGCGTATCACCAGGACATCGGCGTCACGACCGATTTCCGCCCCGAGGAGAACGTGAACCCGCTCACCTCGCGCGCGACCGAGGCAGCGGACCGGGTCGCGGATCCCGAGCTTTCCGCGAGCGCGGTGCGCGCGGTGGTCGGCTACCTCCGGCTGCTGGCGCCGCCGCGTCCCGGCCCGGACACGCCCGCCCGCGTCCGCGGACGGCAGCTGTTCGGCGCCATCGGCTGCGCCTCGTGCCACGTGCCCGCGTTCCGGACCGGCCCGGACGCGAGCCGCGCGCTCGCCGGGCGCGACGTGGTGCTCTACTCGGACCTCCTGCTCCACGACATGGGCGAGGGACTCGCCGACCACCGCCCCGACGGGAGCGCGGACGGGCGCGAATGGCGCACGTCGCCGCTGTGGGGGCTGCGCGTGATGCGCGACTTCCTGCGCGGCCAGGCGTTCCTGCTGCACGACGGACGTGCGCGCGGCGTCGAGGAGGCGATCCTGCTCCACGGTGGCGAGGCGCAGGCGGCGCGCGACGCGTTCGCGGAGCTGCCGGCCGCAGACCGCGCCGCGCTCCTCGACTTCGTGGAGTCGCGGTGAGCCGGCTCGCGCGGGGATTCGCGCTGGCGCTGGCGCTCGCGGCGCCGCCGCTCCGTGCACAGCCGGCGGTCGAGCCGGCGTCATCGGACGCGCCCGCCCGTGACACGCTGCCCGCCGTCCGGCGGCCGTTCGTGGCGGGAGGCTACGAGGACAAGCCCTACCTGACGGGGTTCTTCGGTCGCATCCGCGTCGGAGGCTACGTCGAGTCCCTCGGCGCGTGGGCGCGCGAGGACGGCGCCACGAGCGAACTGGGCATGCGGCTCACCCGCTGGAACCTGCTCGCCGCGACCGGCCTGGGGGAGCGCGTGCGCGTATTCAGCGAGCTGGAGATCGAGGCGGGCGGCGAAGAGGTCACGCTCGAGCTGGCCCAGGTGGACGTGCGGCTCGTGACCTCGCTGCAGCTGCGGGCCGGGATGCTCCTGCTCCCGCTCGGGCGCTTCAACCTCGCGCACGACGCGCCCCGGAACGAGCTGCCGGACCGGCCCGCCGCCGCGGAGCAGCTCCTCGGCGTGGCGATCGCGCAACCGGGGCTCGGCGGCTTCGGTGCGTTCGACCATGGCGAGGCGCGCCTCACCTGGGAGCTCTACGCGGTGAACGGCTACCAGGACGGACTGCTCGTCGCCTCGCCCGACGGCCCGCGACTGCCGGCCGGCCGGCGGAACCCCGAGGACGCGAATTCCTCGCCGGCGGTGGTCGGCCGGCTCGAATGGAGCCGGGGCACGCGCGCGAGCGTCGGCGTGTCCGGCTACCACGGCGCCTACAACGTCTTCCGCATGGACGGGCTCGCGGTGGACGACCGTCGCGACGTCGGCGTCGCGGCACTGGACCTCGAGTGGATGCTCGGCCCGGTCGGGCTCTCCGGCGAGCTGGCCGGCGTCCGGGTCGAGCTCCCGCCCTCGCTCGCGGGCGTGTTCGCCGAACGACAGGGCGGATTCCACGCGCAGGCGGCGGTCCCGTTCGCGCTGCCCCGCTTCCTCGCCCGCTCGTCCCCGCGCATCACCGCCGCCGCGCGCGTGGACGTGGTGGACTTCGACCGCGACCGGCCGGGGGACTCGCTGCGCAGCCTCACGCTCGGCGTGAACGTGCGCCCGGTGCGCGAGACCGCGTGCAAGCTGGCGTTCGTACGCGGCGAGTCGCGCGACCGCTTCGACAACCGTGCCGGCTTCGCCCGCGTCCAGCTGGGGCTGGCCACCTACTTCTGAGTCCGGGCGGCGTCCGCCCCGTCGTGCGCGCCGCTCCGCGCTCCCGCCGCCGCGGCGTGGCGGCGGAAGCGTCAGCGGACGACGACGGCCTTCGTGCTCCTCAGGTGTCGCCCGTCCGTGAGCGTGACGAGGTAGATGCCCGCGGCCAGGCTGCGGGTGGGGTCCAGCTCGAGCGTGTGCTCCCCGGGTCCGAGCACGCCGACGTTGTGGATGGCCACCCGGCGGCCCGCCACGTCGTGCACCTCGAGCGCGGCCGGGCGCGAGGACGGCAGCGAGAAGCGCACGACGAAACCGCCGTAGCTGGGGTTCGGCTGTGGGGGCGAAAGCTGGATCTCGCGGCCGGCCATGGGCGGTACGGGCGCCGGTCCGGGCGAGTCCAGCAGCGCGTTCGCGCGCGCGTCCACGACGAATGCGTGCACCTGGCCGGCGTTCGGGCAGGGCGTGGGCGAGCCCACGCACCAGTCGCTGGCGATCAGCACGCGCTTGCCGTCCGGCGACGGGACCGGGTGGGCCTCGGCCTGGTAGGGCTCCTGCGTGCTCCGGTAGTGCGCGAAGCGCTGCACCTCGCCCGAGCCGTCCATCTTCATCGCCAGCACCTCGCCCTGGTAGCGTCGGTTCACGAACGACGGGTCGCTGGAGTAGGTGATGTAGAACCATCCCGGCCGCTGCAGGTTGCGCGCGGAGCCGTGGCTGAACGACGGCTCGTTCACCGGGCTCGAGAGCGGGGTCACCAGGCCGTCGCGCATGCGCACCTTGATCACCCGGCCGTGGCTCGCGCCCGGGCAGGCCCGCCCGCCCATGATCACGTCCTCGTTGTTGTCGAACGGGTCGAGCGCCATGTCGGAGTGCTTGACCGGGTAGATCCAGCCGTTCGGCCGGCCCTGGAACGAGCCGCAACGGAGCGAGTTGTCGGTCATGTTCTGGACCTCGATCGAGAGGTCCTCGTTGACCTTGAAGATGCGATGCAGGTCGCACAGCGTGTCGCAGCTCGTCTCCCCGGCCTGGAGCGCGCTCTTGAACTTCATGTCGATGTACTTGCCCGAGGGCGAGATGCCCACGTAGCTGATCACCGAGCTGTCCGGCCGGTTCACGTCCAGACTGCACGCCGGAATCGTGTAGACCGGCCCGATGCGCAGGTTCGGGTACGGCGCGTGCGGGGGCTGCGGGTCCATGTCCACGACCACGATCTGGGAATCGTTCGCGATCGCCACGTACCGGCCGTCGTTGGATGGGTTTCCCTTGCTGCGGCCGATCCCGTAGTTCGCGACGATGGGCAGCGGCCAGCTTCGGGTCTTCACGCAGTTCACGACGTCGAACCACATGAGCTCCGTGCCCTCGCGGTTGACGTTGATGTGCTCGTTGCGGTGCGCCGTGGTGGGGTGCCACCGCCAGTCGTAATTCGGGTAGTTCTCGCACGGCGCATACAGCGGCTGGTAGGTCTGGCCGTGGAGCGTCACCGGGCTCAGTCCCGTGCCGCTGTTGTCCAGGCTGAGCAGGAGCGAGGCGGAGTTCCAGGCGGCCTGCGTCGAATAGTTGTGGCGCACGATCTGGCCCCACATCGGTCCCAGGTTCCCGACGTCGGTTCCCTGCACGCCCGAGATGCGCGTGATCGTGGTTCCGAACGTGGGCTCGATCACGGGCATGAGGTAGAGCGGTTCGCTCAGCGGTGGCGTGGGGAACACGGCGACCGTGTCGGTCACCATCGGCAGGAACCCGGGGTATTGGGTCGCCCCGCACGGACGCGCCGCGCCCCCGCACGCGAGGATCGCGAGCAGGAGCACGGGCAGGAGGTGCGGGGTTCGCGCCACGGGCGCGAGGCGGGACGACCGAGGAGGCATGGGTCCAGGGTAAGGAATGGACAGGCGTGCAGCCGGGGCAGCACGAACGGGGTCGTGCTGGACCAGCGCGTCCGGGGCCGATCCTGTGCCGGGCGACATGGGGAGAACATGATGGTAAGGAGCGCCGAGGCGTCGGGGCGAGGAGTTTCTGCGATGTGAACGGAGGAATTGTCGTATTTCCCGACGGTCGAAAGCCGGTGGGTCAGCTCGGTCGAACGCAGGCACACCCCTGCCTGACCCGCCGCCCTTCCGGGAACGCGTACGGCCGCCTTCCCCTGAAGGCGGCCGTCGCCCGGCCCGGGCGGCCACGACCGGCCGCCCGACCTCTTCCGGACTCGGTCAGGGCGCGAGGCGCACCACGCGTCACTCCCGCACGCCCTCGGCCTGGAGCCGGATGACATAGACCCCCGCCCCGGCCCGGGTGCCGTCGTGACGCCGCCCGTCCCAGCCGATCGTGTGCACTCCCGCGGGCTGCTCGCCGTCGGCCAACGTGCGAACGAGCCGGCCGGTCACGTCGAACACGGCCACGTTCGCACGGCCGGGCGTGCGCAGGCTGAAGACCACGTTCGTGGCGCGGTCGATCGGATCGGGGAACGCCATGCGGATCTGCGCGCGGGCCGGCGGGCAGCCCGTCGCGGTTGAGGACGGACCTCCGCCGCGCCATGGGCGGCCGCGCTCCGTGTCGCGCCGAGAAGGTGCCTGGGCACCTGGGCGAGGTCGGGGACCCGCGCACCCGCTGGGAGAACTCCAGAGGCAGCTGGTTGCGGCGCTGCGCCGACTCGGCGGATCCCGCGCGTCCGGCAAGCCTCAGCCCTTGCCGAGCAGCCGGAGCACGCCGGTCGTGAGCTGCGGCAGGTACGTGATCGCGAGCGTGCCGAGGCCCAGGATGGCGAGGAACGGCAGCACGTGCCGGTACAGCTCCGGCAGGGGCCTGCCGAACCTCGACGAGGACAGGAACAGGTTGAGCCCGGCGGGCGGGAACAGGAAGCCCAGCTCCAGGTTGGCCAGGAACACCACGCCGAGGTGCACCGGGTCCACGCCAAACGCGGCGCCGATCGGGGCCACGAGCGGCGCGAGGATCACGATGGCCGAGTAGATCTCGAGCACGCTCCCCAGCACGAGCAGCACGACGTTCAGCACCAGCAGGAACATCCACTGGGACTGGATGTGGGTGCGCACGAACGCGAGCAGCTGGTCGGGGATCTGCGCGTCCACGAGCCAGCTCGTGAGCCCCAGAGCGCTGGAGAGCAGGATGAGTACCGCGCCGCACAGCACGCCGGCCTTCACCAGCACGCGCGGCAGGTCTCGCCGCCAGTGGATGTCGCGGGTGATGAAGCACTCGACGAGGATCGCGTACGCGAACGCCACGGCCGCGGCCTCGACCATGGTGGTGAGGCCCGTGATGAACAGCCCGATCACGACCAGCGGCACGGACAGCTCCCAGCGCGCCGCCCAGCCCGCCACCAGCGCCTCGCGGAGCCGGAACGGCTGCCGGTGCGCGGTCTGGTGGCGGCCCACGATCATCCCGTACACGGCCACGATCAGGATCAGGAGCAGCCCCGGCAGCAGCCCCGCCAGGTAGAGCGAATCGGCCGGCACGTTCGCCACCACGGCGTAGAGGATGACGGGCAGGCTCGGCGGCAGCAGCAGGCCGAGGCTGCCCGAGGCGGTCACCAGCCCGAGCGCGAAGCCCTCGCGGTAGCCATCCTTGAGCAGGATCGGCAGCAGCAGCCCGCCGAGCGCCATGATGGTCACGCCCGAACCGCCCGTGAACGTGGTGAACAGCGCGCACACCGTCGCCACGAGCACCGCCACGCCGCCGGGCATCCAGCCGAACAGCGAGCGGAAGAACCGCACCAGGCGCTGCGAAGCCTGGGACTCGGCCATGACGTAGCCGCACGCGGTGAGCAGCGGCACGGCCGGGAGCGTCGGCGAGACCATCAGCCGGTAGATGTCCGCGGTCACGGCCGACATCGGGACGCCGTCGCGGAAGAACAGCGCGAGCGCGATCCCGCCCATGGCGACGAACACGGGCGCCCCGACGAGCGCGGCGAGCACGATGACCGAGACCAGCGGCAGGGCGAGACTCGGGGCCGCCGCCGGCGCCGCCCCGAGCGCGAACGTCGCGCCGACCGCGGCGAACGCCACCGCGCGCCCCGGCCAGCGCTCCGAGGCGCCCCAGGCCAGTCGCACCGCGAGCAGCGCCAGTGCCACTGGCATCACGCACTCGCTCACCCAGACCGGGAGGCCGATCGCGAGCAGCTTGCCCTGCTCGCGGTCGGCGAGCACCACGCCATAGGCCGAGTACGCAAGCACGCCGCAGACCGCCGCGGCCACGGCCGAGGAGAACACGCGCGCCGCGTCGCGGACCTTCGCCTTGCCGATCGCCTCCGCGGTGGAGAGCGTCAGGTGCTGGCGCTCCCGGGCGGCGAGCAGGCCTCCGACGAGCGCAAGCCAGAGCATGAGCTGGGCCCGGTACTCGCTGGATCCCGGCACGCCGAAGCCGCCGAACGGCCTCCCGAGCGCGTCCACGAGCGGGATCAGCATCGAGAGCAGCAGGGCGGTCACGAGCACGCCGCTCTCGGCGGCATGGAACCAGGAACGTGAGCCGCGGTCGGCCGTGACCTCAGCGACGTGCATGGGGCCCGGCCGGATCGCGGCCCCGGGCGTCACTCGTCCTCGACAGCCGAGACAAGGCGGGTCTCCTCCTCGTTCCCTGCGCGGCGGCAGCTCCGGCCCCCGCGCGCTCGTGTGATTCGCTCGCGCGGAGCCTAGCACGAGATCGCGGCAGAACGCCTCGTGGCAGCCGTGCGCTCCGGCCGGGTCGCGGCGCGAGTGCGTTCACGGCCCGGCGTGGACGCGCTCGCGACCCGCGTCGTGGAGGGCTCGAACCCCCGCGCCGCCGGCCGCACGCCAGCCCGGATCGCCGATGAGCGTGAAGCCCGCCCAGCACGCCGGGTGCGCCAGGGGCGCGAGCCGTCCGCGTCCCGCCACCGACGGACGGCATCCTGCGCCGCGCGCAGCGCCTCCGACCTCGCGCCGGGGCCGGACCTCGCAGCGAGCCGCCCGCAAAGCTGCCGCATGAGCAGCGCGGTCGCTCCGCCGTCCACCGGTTACATGCCGACTCGCAACCGCTCAGGCAGACGAGGTCCGCGCTCAGCCGCCACGGCCAGCGAGCTCGGGCGCCGGGAGCCGCGCCGGTGCGGCCGCGGCGCGGCGCGCGGCGATCGTCCCCGGACAGCAGCGCGAGCGCCAGTTCCGCGCAGCGATCGTCGTCCAGGTGTGCCGTCGTGTACGCCGCCATGGTTTCCGTTCGCCGACGCCAGGTGTTCCAGGTCCTCCTGGCAGACGGGCGCGATCCGCCCCGCCTGGCCCCGGAGCGCCGCGAACTGCGAGGCGTGGAGCATCGTCCAGACCCGAGATCGCTCCACGGGGCACGCGGACACGCGGGCGCGGCCTCGAGCCGGGCCAGTGCGGAGGCGAGATGGGGCGGCCGGATCGGCTCGGGCGGGGGCCGGGGAGCATCCCGCCGGGGGCAGCCGGAGGAATTGCGCCCGACGATCGCGGACTTGCGTCGTCCGCTCCCACGCGACCCCGCCGGGCCGTCCGCCTGCCGCGCCTCGCGACGTGGCTGGACAGCGCACCGGGGATGGCGTTTCTTCAACCGTTCCCACGCCCCGACGCGCGGCCCCGGATCCGCCGGGCGCCCGCCGGGACGCCGGCGACCCGCCCCCGGGCGGACCGCCCATCCCCTGACCCGGTCCTGGACATGCCCGACACGACTCCCGCCGAACCGATCGCCAGCGAACGCGAGGACTTCATCCGGGAGATCGTGAAGGCGGACCTCGCCGCGGGGCGCGTGCGCGCGGTCGTGACGCGCTTCCCGCCCGAGCCGAACGGCTACCTCCACATCGGGCACGCCAAGTCCATCTGCCTCAACTTCGGCATCGCGCGCCAGTTCGGCGGCGTCTGCAACCTGCGCATGGACGACACGAACCCCGCCCGGGAGGAGCTGGAGTACGAGGCCTCGATCGTGGAGGACGTGCGCTGGCTCGTCGCGGGCTGGGCCGACGACCGCCTGGGCCTCAAGCGCCCGGGCGCGACGCCCCGCGCGCAGGGCGCGGACCACCATCTCGCCGGCGTGGTGCCGGCGGAGGCCGGCGGCGAGCCGCTCGAGCCGCTGCGCGCGTCGGACTACTTCGAGGCGCTCCACGCGTTCGCCGTGCGGCTCATCGAGTCGGGACACGCGTTCGTCTGCGACCACACCGCCGAGGAGGTGGATCGCATGCGCGGGGCGCCGGGCCAGCCGGGCGAGCCGAGCCGGTGGCGCTCGCGCGGCGTGGCCGAGAACCTCGATCTGTTCGCGCGCATGCGCGCGGGCGAGTTCCCCGACGGCGCGCGCACGCTGCGCGCGCGCATCGACATGGGCTCGCCGAACGTGTGGCTGCGCGACCCGGTCCTCTACCGCATCCGCCACGCCACGCACCACCACACGGGCGACCGCTGGTGCATCTACCCGCTCTACGACTTCGCGCACGGACTCTCGGACTACATCGAGGGCGTCACGCACAGCATCTGCACGCTCGAGTTCGTGCCGCACCGTCCGCTCTACGACTGGCTGCTCGAAGCGCTCGACCTGCCGCGTCCGCTGCCGCACCAGTACGAGTTCGCGCGGCTCAACATGACCCACACGCTGATGAGCAAGCGCAGGCTGCTCCGCCTGGTGCAAGAGGGCCGCGTGCGGGGCTGGGACGACCCGCGGATGCCGACGATCAGCGCCATGCGACGCCGCGGCTACCCGGCGGCGGCGCTGCGCGACTTCGCGGAGCGCATCGGCGTGGCGCGCCGCGAGAACCGGGTGGAACTGGCGCTGCTGGAGCACTGCGTGCGCGAGGACCTCAACCGCCGCGCGCTGCGCCGCATGGCCGTGCTGCGCCCGCTCCGCGTGATCCTCGAGAACTATCCCGACGGGCAGGTCGAGCACTTCGACATCCCCAACAACCCGGAGGACCCGGCCGCGGGCACGCGCGCGGTGCCGCTGTCGCGCGAGCTGTGGATCGAGCGCGACGACTTCCGCGAGGTGCCGCCGCCGAAGTTTTTCCGCCTCAGCCCCGGCGTGGAAGTCCGGCTGCGCGGGGCCTATCTGATCCGGTGCACCGGAGTGACGAACGATCCCGCCACGGGGGAGGTGGCCGAGGTGCGCGCGACGTACGATCCGGAGACCCGCAGCGGCAATGCCCCCGACGGCCGCAAGGTGAAGGCCACGATCCACTGGGTCTCGGCGGCACACGCGGTGGACGGGGAGGTCCGGCTGTACGACAGGCTGTTCACGCGCGAGGACCCGGACGACGTGCCCGAGGGCGAGGGGCGGGACAA
>CAZSQX010000020.1:0-60902 GCA_964609125.1 uncultured bacterium | reverse complement strand
GCCAGGGTAGCTCAGTGGTAGAGCAGGGGACTCATAAGCCCTTGGTCGGGAGTTCAACTCTCCCCCCTGGCACCACCTCGGGCCGGCGCGTGTCCGGCTCCCCCGTCCGGTCCGGCGCCGGCACGACCGCGGTGCGGCCTCCCGCGGCCCGGCGACGCGCGGAGGTCCCCTGAAGCGGACGGTAACGGTTCGGCCCCCCGCGCGGCTCCGGCTGCTCGAGCCCGCGCTCCGCCGCGCGCTCCGCGGCCCGTGCCGGCTCCCGCGCGGCGCCACGCTGCTCGTGGCCGTGAGCGGCGGGGCCGACTCGACCGCGCTCCTCGTCGCGCTGGCCTCGATCGCGCGTGAGCACGGGCTCTCGCTCCACGCCGCGCACCTCCACCACGGGCTGCGCGGCCGCGAGGCGGACGCCGACCGGCGCTTCGTGCGCGGGCTGTGCGCACGCCTCGGCGTGCCGCTCACGACCGCGCGCCGCGACGGCCGCGCGCTGCCGCGGCGCGGCGGCCCCGCCGGCGAGGCGGGCCTGCGCGCGATGCGGCGCGAGTGGCTCTCGGCGGTCGCGCGCCGTGCGGGCGCGGCGGGGATCGCCACCGCGCACACGGCGGACGACCAGCTGGAGACGCTGCTCATGCGGCTCGCGCGCGGCACGGGCCTGGCCGGCGCGGCCGGGATGCGCCCGCGGCAGGGCGCCTGGCTCAAGCCGCTCCTCGCCGTCACGCGCGCCGAAGTCGAGCAGGACCTGCGCCGGCACGGGCTCGCGTGGCGGGAGGACGCGAGCAACGCCGCTCCCGGCTACCTGCGGAACCGCATCCGACACATCGCCGTGCCCGCGCTCCTCGACGCGCTCGGGGTCGCGGCTTCGGACCCCGCCGCCCGGCGCGCCGGGCTCGCGCGGCGCGCCGCGGCGCACGCCGCGGACCTCGGCGAGGCGCGGCGGGCGCTGGCGCGGCTCGCGGAACGGGCGCTGGCGCGGGCGCGCGGCGGCGCCGCGGAGCCGGAGTCCGCTGCCGCGCGACACGTCGGCGAACCGGGCGCGCACGGCCGCGCCCGATCCGGCCGGCCCATGGCCGCGACCGCGTCCTACGACGCGCGCGGCCTGTCGCGCCTGCCCTCCGCCGTGCGGCGTCTCGCGCTCCAGCGCGCGTGGCGGGAGTCCGGCGACCCCGCGAGCCCGGGGCTCACCGCCCGCCATCTGGCGCCGCTCGTCGCGGCGCTGTCCCTGCGCGAGTCCCCGGCCGAAACCACCATCGAGGTGGCGCTTCCGGGCGGCTGGCGGGCCTCCATCCGGCGCGGATGGCTGAGGTTCGGGCTCGCTCCCGGAGCGGCGGCCGGCGGCGGGCCCGCAGCGGGCCGCACGGGGCGGGGCCTCCGGCGCGGCCCGGGCGCCGATGCTAAACTGCACGGGAATCTCGGCCGTCCCGGAGCCGGGCCCGCCGCGGCGCGAACGCGCCGGCGCCCGGATCGCGCGACGGCCGGCCGGGGCCGCTCCGCGGCCCGCACCACGGTCCCCGAGGAGCGCTCATGACGGAACCCCGACCCGCCGTTCAGACCGAGCCGGCCATCCGGGTGCTGTTCACCGCCGAGCAGATCCAGGAGCGCGTGCGCGACATGGGGCTCGAGCTGGCGCGCGGGATGCCGGTGGCGAACCCGCTGTACGTGGGGGTGCTGAAGGGCGCGTGCATGTTCCAGACCGACCTCGCCCGCGCCACGCCGCTGGATCTTGAGATGGACTTCCTGGCGGTGGCCTCCTACGGCGCCGGGACCGTATCCAGCGGCCGCGTCGAGCTCATCATGGACCTGCGCAGCGACATCCGCGGCCGGCACGTGGTGCTGTGTGAAGGAGTCGTGGATTCCGGCCGGAGCGTGAAGTTCATCCTCGATCTGCTGGAATCCCGGGGGGCCGCGAGCATCCAAGTGGCGACGCTGCTCGACAAGGCGCCCTGCCGCAAGATCCCGGTGCCGGTTCATCACAAGGGCTGGACCATCGGCGAGGAGTTCGTCATCGGCTACGGACTCGACGCCGCCGAGCGCTACCGCAACCTGCCCTACGTGGGCGTTCTCGAGGAGGCATGAAGCGCGTGCAGACCTTCCACCGGGACGGTGACGACGAGCGCCGCGAGCGCACCCCGAACCGAGGCGACAGGGGAGGCGGCCGCGGGCCGCAGCTCTCGCCCGCGCCGGGCCGGCCGTTCCGCAACATGGCGTTCTGGGCGCTCCTGCTGCTGCTGGCGCTGGTGGCCTACCGCATGTGGGCGGGCAACCTGCTGACCACGCAGCGCATCGACATCCCCTACACGCGGTTCGTCCAGGAGCTCGAGCGCGGCAACATCGATCGCGCGACGTTCGTGGAGGAGACGCGCACCGTGCTGGGCGAGCTGCGCCAGGAGGCGAGCGAGACCGTCGCCGGCCGGCAGGTGATGGTGAAGACGTTCAAGACGAACTTCCTCGGCGACGGCGCGCTGCTCGCCGAGAAGACGCGCGCCGCCAACCCGAACGCGCAGATCGCCGTGCAGGCGCCGGGCATCAACTGGCTGTCGGTGCTGTTCACCTGGCTGCCGCTGCTCCTGTTCCTCGTGGCGTGGATGTTCATGCTGCGCCAGATGCAGAGCGGCGGCTCGGCCGCGATGCGCTTCGGCAAGAGCAAGGCGCGCGTGCTCATGGAGTCGCAGACGCGGGTCACGTTCAAGGACGTGGCCGGCTGCGACGAGGCCAAGCAGGAGCTGCAGGAGGTCATCGAGTTCCTGAAGGAGCCGCAGAAGTTCCAGCGCCTGGGCGGCCGGATCCCGAAGGGCGCGCTGCTGCTGGGCCCGCCCGGCTCGGGCAAGACGCTGCTCGCGAAGGCCGTCGCCGGCGAGGCCGGCGTGCCGTTCTTCAGCATGTCGGGGTCGGACTTCGTCGAGATGTTCGTCGGTGTTGGAGCTTCGCGGGTCCGTGATCTCTTCGAGCAGGGCAAACGCAACGCGCCGTGCCTGACGGGCGACACGATGATCACGCTCTGGGGCGGGCGCGAGGTGAGCATCGCGGAGATGTTCGACTCGCAGATGGTGGGCGTGAAGGTGCCCACGATGAGCGAGGACTTCCGGCTCGAGGACGCGACGGTCATCGGGATCACGCGCAGGCGTTCGGAGGACCTGTTCGAGCTACGTACGACCACGTCTGCCATCAAGGCCACGGGCAACCACCTGTTCCCGATCTGGCGCGGGGACCGGATGGAATGGGTGCGAACCGATCAGCTCAAGCCGGGCGACTTTGTCGCCACTCCGCGCGTGATCCCGACGACGCACGAGCGGCTGCGCTTCACGGACCTGCTCCCGGCCGAGGACACGATCGTCCGCCTGAGGGACGAGCAGGGCGACGAATCCCAGCGGAAACTGTTCGAGGTCGCCGCCGAACTTCCGTGGCTGCATCGCGACGGCAAGATCATGGGGCTGTCGACGCAAGTGCGGGCCTATCGACCCGGGCTCCTGTCGAGATTCCCGTTCGAGGTCTCCGAGGGTCTCGCCTATCTCTGTGGGCTGATTGCGTCCGATGGGAGCTTCGGGCAAGTCGGGGGCCGCTCGATCCAGTTCGTGAACACCGAGACGGCCCTGCACGATCGGATCGCTTCGATCCTGAATCGGGAGTTCGGGTATTCCCCGCGACGTCAGCTGAGCAAGAAGCACTTTGAGAAAATGTTGCCTCAGGGCAGGTATCCGGTGTTGCTGCGGGACTGCTGGCGGACATTCATCGACAACAGGTTGCTCTGCGACGCGCTGCGCGCCCTCCATGCCCGGATCCTCGAGCTGCATCCGGATTACATCGCGGCATGGTTGAGGGGAGTCTTCGATGGCGCTGGCCACGTGCGGACGACGCCCGATGCGCCTCAGTTCTGCATTTCTTGCTGGAGGGTACGTGAGAACAGGATCATCCGAGCGGCCCTGCTCAGGATCGGAATCCCGGTTTCACTCTCTCCCAAGGCGCATGTGGGGGAGGACGGCAACATCGTCATCACCGGTCGAGCCGCTCTCCTGAGATTCGCGGACCGAGTGTACTCCGAGCACCCTGAGAAGCAGGCTGCGATGGAGCACGTCCGTTCGATCCTCTCTGAGCGATCGGCCTCGGCCACTCGGCTGGACTCGATCCCGATCGGTGCCGGCCTCAAGTCCGCCCGCGAGTCGTTGGGAATGGGACAGCGAGCCTTTCGCAGCGGACACGCGGTCAGCGCATACGAACGAGGACTCCACCATCCCTCGCGGACGAGCCTTCAGGACGTCGTGGAAGAGACGGAGCAGTGGGCCGGCGCGCGTCAGCTTCCATTCACGCCGGCCGCTGAGGTCGTGCGCGATCTCGCTCACTCGGCGGTGCTCTGGTCTCGCATCGAAGTCGTCAGACCGATTGAGGCGGGAGAGTCGGTGTATGACTTGTGTATCGATCGCAATCATAATTTCATAGCGGGGTCTGTGTTTACACACAATTGCATCGTCTTCATCGACGAGATCGATGCCGTCGGCCGGCACCGCGGCGCGGGGCTGGGCGGCGGGCACGACGAGCGCGAGCAGACGCTCAACCAGCTGCTGGTCGAGATGGACGGCTTCGAGTCGAACGAGGGCGTCATCATCGTCGCCGCCACGAACCGTCCGGACGTGCTCGACCCGGCGCTGCTGCGCCCGGGCCGCTTCGACCGCCAGATCGTCGTGGACTGGCCCGACGTGCGCGGGCGCGAGGGCATTCTCAAGGTGCACACGCGCAGGATCCCGCTCGCCGAGGACGTGGACCTCAAGCTCATCGCGCGCGAGACGCCCGGCATGGCCGGCGCGGACCTCGCGAACATCGTGAACGAGGCCGCGCTGCTCGCCGCCCGGCGCAACAAGAAGAAGGTCGGCATGTCCGACTTCTCGGACGCCAAGGACAAGGTCACGCTCGGGCTCGAGCGCCGGAGCCTGGTGATGACCGAGATCGAGCGGAAGACGACAGCCTACCACGAGGCAGGCCACGCGCTGGTGGCGTGGCTGCTGCCCGGCTCGGACCCGGTCACGAAGATCACCATCATCCCGCGCGGGCGGGCGCTCGGCGTGACCGCCTACGCGCCGGCCGAGGAGCGGCACAACCACTCCAAGAAGCAGCTCGAGGATCGGCTCTGCCACGCCATGGGCGGCCGTGCCGCCGAGCTGCTCGTGTTCAACCACCTCACCACCGGCGCGGCGAACGACCTGGAGCAGTCCACGAACATCGCCCGCAGCATGGTCACGCGCTTCGGCATGAGCGACAAACTCGGGCCGCTCACGTTCGGCAAGCGCGAGGACATGATCTTCCTCGGCAAGGAGATCACCAGCTCCAAGGACTACAGCGAGCAGACCGCCATGCTGATCGACGGCGAGGTGCGCGGCATCGTGGAGCGGGCGCACGAGCTGGCGATGCGGCTCCTGCGCGAGAACATGGACAAGCTGCACCTGCTCGCGAACGCCCTGCTCGAGCGCGAGACGATCGACGGCGACCAGATGGACCGCCTGCTGCGCGGCGAGAAGCTGGAGCGGTTGCCGCGGCCGTCGAGCCCGGCCGACACGCCGCCCACCGCGGCGGCGCCGGCCACCTCGGCCGAGGACCTGGGCCCGGCCGGCGGCTTCGGCGAGCCGAGCCCGCGCCCGGCCTGAACCGGGCAGCGGACCCGGGAGGGTCCGCCGCGGAGCGACCTTCGAGCCCGGCGGGGACCTCCCGCCGGGCTCGCGCCCGTGGCCGGAAGCGCGGCGCTCGTGGCGGCGGCATCACGGAAATGTGGATTCCGCATGCCGGATGAAACCTTCGCGTCCGCTGCGGCGTCCTACACGATGCCAGACCTGAGCGAGGATGGCGCCAGCGTGGAGCCGACGGAGAGCGGCCCGCAGGAGAGATCAAGGCACCGCGGCGGGAGGGCAAGGCCCGCTGCCGGGAGTGAGCGCCCGGACCTACCTCCATCCGGGCGCTCGGCCTTTTCCGGGAGATCGTCCGGGGTGGGCCGTAGCGGAGCGCAGCCATGAGCCGCCTCTCTCCGGCCCCCGCGCGCCTCAGCGCGCCGGCCGGACGACCGGCGTGACCTCGAGCGCCAGCAGCTCCGAGTTCCGCAGCACGACCACCGGCACCGCCGCCCCGATGGCGTTCCCGGTGAGCCGCCGGTGCAGGTCGTCCACCCCCGCCACCGGCTGCCCCGCGAGCCCGACCACGATGTCGCCCTCGCGCAGGCCGGTGCGCTCGGCCGGACTGCCGGCCTCGACCGAGAGCACCAGCACGCCCGACTCGTGCGCCAGCCCGTGCCGCCGCACGAGGTGGCGTCGCAGGCGCGCGTTCTGCCCCGCCACCCCGAGCCAGCCGCGCACGATGCGCCCGTCGCGGATGAGGCTCGTGGCCACGAACTTCGCGAGGTCCACGGCGATGGCGAAGCAGATGCCCTGGGCGGGCAGGATCATGGCGGTGTTGACGCCGATCACCTCGCCGCGCGAGTCGACGAGCGGGCCGCCGGAGTTGCCGGGGTTGAGCGAGGCGTCGGTCTGGATGACGTCGTCGATCAATCGGCCCGACTGGGCGCGGAGCGAGCGGCCGAGCGCCGAGACCACGCCGGTCGTGACGGTGGCGTGGAAGCCGAACGGGTTGCCGATGGCGATCGCGACCTGCCCGACCCGCACGCGCGACGACTCTCCCAGCGCCGCCGCGGGCACGCCGTCGGCCGGCAGGCGGACCACGGCGAGGTCGGTGTCGGGATCGTCGCCCACGAGCGTGGCCGGCACGTGCCGGCCGTCGGCCAGCACGGCGGTGAGCTTCGCGGCGTCGTGGACGACGTGGCTGTTGGTGAGCGCGAAGCCGTCGCCGGTGAACACGAACCCGGAGCCCGCACCCGCGCGCCGGCCCCGGTGCTCCACGTCGATACGCAGGACCGAGGGCGAGACACGCTCGACCGCGCCCACCACCGCCTCGGAGTACGCGTCGAGGAGCCGTTCGTCGTCCGCCGGCGTCGCGCCCGGCACGGCGCCCGCGGGTTGCGCGTCGCCGGCCACCAGCTTGAGTTCCGGATGCATGCCGCCTCCTGACAGGGCCCTCCTGCGGGCCCGGAATCCGACCGCGTGACCCCGGCCGGACGGTAGGAGGAGCGCCGTGAGCGCCCGCCGGGGCCGATTTGGACGCGTCAGGGCCGGCGGGGATTCGGCGGCGGGCGACCGGGGAGCCGACGACGGGCCGGCCGGGGTCGCGCGTCGGGCAGCCGGCGATCCGGCGCCGGGGCGCCGTCAGCCGGTCAGCTTCTCCTCGGCGTCCGCCTTCGCGACGAGCAGCGCGCACGGCTCGAACCGGGCGCCCTTCTCGGCCCGGAGCGAGCGCAGCCGGTCCACGACCAGCCGGAGGCCCAGCGTGTCCGCGTGCCGGAGCAGCCCGCCGCGCCAGGGAGGGAACCCGGCGCCGAACACCATCGCCAGATCCACCCACTCGGGGCCGGCGACGATGCCCTCCTCCACGCATCGCGCGCCCTCGTTGATCATCGCCAGCACCATGCGCTCCGCGAGCGCATCGCCCGCCTGCGTGCGGCGCGCCGCGGGCAGGCCGAGCACGGCGCGCACGGCACGGTCCGGCACGCGCTCGCGGCCGCGGTGGCGGTAGAAGCCGCGGCCGTTCTTCCGTCCCAGCCGCCCGGAGGCGATCAGCTTCGCGAGCGCGGGCGAGGGCTGCATGCGCTCGGGGAACGCGGCGGCGAGCACGCCCGCCACCTTCTGCGCCACGTCCAGCCCGACCTCGTCCACAACTTCGAACGGCCCCATCGGCATGCCGAAGCCGCGCATGGCGGCGTCGAGGTCGGTGACCGCGTAGCCCTCCTCCAGCATGTGGAGCGCCTCGCGCAGGTACGGCATCAGCACCCGGTTCACGACGAAGCCGGGCGAGTCCCTGACCACGACCGGGGTCTTGCCGAGCCGCCGCGCCAGCGCCACTGCGGTCACGAGCGCCACGTCCGTCGTCCGTGCCCCGCGCACCACCTCCACGAGCGGCATGCGGTGGACGGGGTTGAAGAAGTGGAAGCCCACGAACCGGCCGGGGTGCAGGAGCCCCGCGGCCAGCGCGTCGATGCTCAGGCTGCTGGTGTTGGACGCGAGAAGCGCGCCCTCCGGCACGCGCACCTCGAGCTCGGCGAACACGCGGCGCTTGACGTCCAGGTCCTCGACCACGGCCTCGAGCGAGAAATCGGCGTGCGCCATGCCGGTGAGGTCGAGGGTGGGCAGCACGCGCGCCATCTGCGCGTCCACCTCGCGCGCGCCGCCGCGCTGCTTCCGCGTGCGCTCCTCGATCACGCCGCGGATGACCTGCAGCCCCTTCTGGAGCGCCTCCGGCCTGATCTCGCGCATGCGCACGGAGATGCCCTGGCGCGCGGCCAGCTCGGCGATGCCGGCGCCCATCACGCCGGCGCCGATCAGCGCCATGCGGCTCACGGCCGCGGGCTTCACGCCCGGGTCGGCGACCACGTTCGCGCGCTTGGCGTCCTCGGACAGCCGGAAGATCCGGACCAGGTTCTTGCACACGGGCCCCACCACGAGCGGCGCCACGGCGTCGGCCTCGGCCGCGAGCCCGTGCGGCTCGGCACGGCCGTAGGTGTTCTCCAGCACCCGCAGCGCGGCGAGCGGCGCGGGGTACTTCCCGCCGGCGCGCGTGAGCACGCTCTTGCGCGCCTGCGAGAACACCAGCGCGCGGCCGGGCGCGGTCGCGTCCAGGAACCACTCGCCGAGGCTCCTCGCCCGGTACCGGTCGCGACGCTTTCGCGCCGGGCGCCGCGCGACCTGCGCCAGGTGCCGCTCGGCGGACTCGACCAACCACGCGGCCGGCACGGCGCGCGCGACGAGACCGACCTTCTCCGCGCGCCGCGCGTCCAGGGACCTCCCGGTGAGGATGAGGTCGAGCGCGGCGGGCAGCCCGACCAGCCGCGGCAGTCGCGTGGTGCCGCCCCAGGCGGGGAAGATGCCCAGCATGACCTCGGGCAGCCCGATCTGCGTGCGCGGCTCCTCGGTCGCGACGCGCGAATCGCAGGCGAGTGCGAGCTCGGTGCCGCCGCCCAGGCAAACGCCGTCGATGGCGGCCACCTTCGGGCAGCCGAGCGCCGCGAGCCGGCTGAACGCGGCCTGGCCTCGGCGGACCAGCTTGTGGACCAGATCGGGGTCGGTGATCCCGGCGATGGCGTCGATGTCGGCGCCGGCGATGAAGCTCCCGGTCTTCCCCGACAGCACGACCAGCCCCGGCGGCGTCGAGGCCTCGAGATCGTTGAGCGCGGCCTCGAGCGAGGCGATGGCGTCGGCGTCCAGCACGTTCACCCTGCGCGCCGGGTGGTCCATGACCAGGTGCGCGATGCCGCTGCTGCGGCGCTCGACGCGGAACACGGGCGCCATCACGCGCGCTCCAGCACGAACGCCGCGCCCTGGCCGCCGCCCACGCACAGCGATGCGAGCCCGAGCCGCGCGCCGCGCCGGCGCATCTCGTGGAGCGTGGTGAGCAGGAGTCGCGCGCCCGAGACACCCACAGGGTGCCCGAGCGCGATCGCGCCGCCGTTCACGTTGAGGCGCTCCTCGGGGATCTCGCCGAGCGGCCGGTCGAGCCCCAGCTCGTCGCGGCAGAACTTCTCCGACTTGGCCGCCTCGAGGCAGGCAAGGACCTGCGCGGCGAACGCCTCGTTGATCTCGAACACCTCGATCTCGGTGAGGCTCACCTGCGCCCGGGCCAGCGCCTTCGCCATGGCGAACACGGGGCCGAGCCCCATGCGCTGGGGCGCGAGCCCGGCGAACGCGAACGCGCGCACGCGTCCGAGCGGCGGCATGGGCCAGCCCTTCGCGACCTCGTCGTCGCCCACGAGCAGCGCCGCGGCCCCGTCGGTGACCTGGCAGCTGTTGCCCACGGTGACGGTGCCGTTCCTTCGATCGAAGTAGGGCTTGAGCCTGGCGAGCGCCTCGAGCGTCTGGCCCTCGCGGGGCCCGACGTCGTCGCGCACCGGCTCGTGGGCCGGCCCGGGGTAGACGGGCACGATCTCCTCGCGCATCGCCTCCCGCCCGGCGACCGCCCGCTGGTGGCTCCGGAGCGCGTACGCGTCCTGCCGCTCGCGCCCGATCCGGAACTCGCGCGCCAGCACCTCGGCGGTCTGCCCCATGTTGAGCCCGCACACGAGGTCGGTGAGCCCCTCGGCGAGCGCGATGCGCGGCGTCAGCATGCGCGGCCGGAACCGGAGCATGGCCCGGAGCCGGGCGAACGGCGTCTTCGCCCGCATCACGCCTTCGAGGAAGTCCGCGTACTCGGAACCGAACTGAAGCGGGATCTGGCTCATGGACTCCATGCCGCCCGCGAGCACGAGCTTCGCGTCGCCGGAACCGATCCGGTGGCAGGCGTTCGCGACCGCCTCCATGCCCGAGGCGCAGTTCCGGTGCACGGTCACGGCCGGCACGCGCTCGGGGACGCCGGCACGCAGCGCCACGACGCGCGAGGAGTTCGCGGCCTCGATCGGCATGGCGCAGTGCCCGAACACGACCTCGTCGATGCGCTCCGGGTCCACGTCCGAGCGCGCCACCACCTCGGCGGCGGCGATCCGGCCCAGCTCGTAGCTGGGCGTGCGCTTGAACACGCTGCCCGCCTTGGCGAACGGCGTCCGGACGCCGGCGAGGATCCAGCCGCCGGGGACGCTCATGGGCGCGTGAGCCTCTCGAGCAGCGAGCGCGCCTCGGCCTGGAGCCGGACGTCGAGCGCGCTGCCCGTGGGCGGGAGCCCCAGCGCCTTCTCCAGCTCGGTCCGGGCCTCGGCGTGGCGCTTCCGCTGGCGCAGCAGCCGCGCGTAGGCGACGTGGTGGTGGATGAAGCCGGGCTCCAGCTCGATCGCCTTCTGGAACGCCCGCTCCGCGTTCTCAAACGACGCGCCGCGCGGCACGCCGCCCAGCAGGGCCCGGGCGGCGAGCCGCTCGACGGCGTTGAGGCTCGCGAGCCGACGGTTCCACTCGCCGAGCACGTGCCAGGCCCCGGCCCGGCCGGGGTCCAGCGACAGGGCGCGGTCGGCCTCGGCCTTGATCTCTCGGCCGAGCGCCAGACGCGCGCGCGGGCCTTCGCGGAGCGACAGCCGCCCGAGCGCGATGGCGAGCCACATGTGCGCGGCCGCGCTGTCGGGGCCGAGCCGCACCGCCTCGCGCGCGTCGGCCACGGCCTGGGCGAACGTGAGCCGCTGCTCGTCGCCATTCTGCGTCTCGCCGAGCTCGGAACCGGCGCGCGCCTTCCGGCACAGCGCGGTCACGGACGCGGGCGCGGCCTTCGCCGCGTCGGCGTATGCGGAGTGGGCCTCGGCCAGGCGTCCGGCGCGGTAGTGCTCGTCGCCGGCGGCGAGCTCCTCCTCGCCCCGCCGCGCCTGCGCCGGCCGCAGCGTCCCGAGGATCAGGAGTGCTGCGACGGGCAGCGCCGGCAGACGGCGCAAGGCCGGCCGCGCGGGGCGGACCCGTCTCCGACGGGTGTCCCGCCGCACCGCCATGCTGTCCATGGCCTTCCTCCCCACGCACGGCACCTCGTGTGCCACGCCGCGCGCACCTTGCGCGGGTGCCCGGGGCTTGTCAACCACCCGCGGGACGCGTTCGCGTCCACGGTGAAGCCGCGGCGCGTGCGCGCCGATGCCGGGGGTGGACCGGGCGCGCCGGGGTGACTTTGGCGCTCCCTCGGAGCCGGTGCTACGAATAGCCCGGAGCCGTGCCGGGGCCGCCGGAGCCGCACCCGCGCCGGCGTCCGGCCGCGCACGGAGGGGCCATGCCGCAGACGCTCATCAGGATCTTCCTCGACTCGGTGGCGGAGCATCGGAAGCCGGCGCTGTTCATGCGGCGCCTGGCCGACCCGGCCGGCCGCGGGCGTTGGGAGTCGCTTTCCTCCGAGCGCGCGCGGACCGACGTCGAGAGCCTGGCCCTGGGCCTCGCCGCGCTCAGCGTGCGCCGCGGCGACCGCGTGGCGCTCCTGTCGGAGAACCGCTACGAGTGGGCCATCACCGACCTCGCCACGCTCGGGCAGGGCGCGGTCACGGTGCCCATCTACCCCACGCTCACCGCCCCGCAGTGCCGCTACATCCTCGACAACGCCGAGGCGCGCGTGTGCGTGGTGTCCACGCCGGCCCAGCTGGAGAAGGTGCTGGCGGTGGCGGACTCGCTGCCGCGGCTCGCCACGATCGTGGTCATGGACCCGCCGCCGGCCGCGCGAGACCCGCGGGTGCGCGCCTGGGGCGCGGTGCACGCGGACGGCGAGCGGCGCCGAGCCGCCGAGCCGAACGCGTTCCGTTCGCTCGCCGACGCGGTCAAGCCGCACGACCTCGCCACCATCATCTACACCTCGGGGACCACGGGCGACCCCAAGGGCGCGATGCTGTCGCACGACAACATCGCCTCGAACATCGCGGCCTCGCTCCAGGTGATCGAGCTCAGGTCCACCGACACCTGCCTGTCGTTCCTGCCGCTGTGCCACATCTTCGAGCGCATGGGCGGCTTCTACACCATGCTGTCGGTGGGCGCGACCATCGCCTACGCGCGCAGCCTCGAGACCGTGGCGGCCGACGCGCAGGAGGTGCGGCCCACGATCCTGCTCGGCGTGCCGCGGTTCTTCGAGAAGGTCTACTCGCGCGTCATGGAGAACGCCGCGGGACAGCCGCCGCTGCGCCGTGCGATCTTCCACTGGGGACTCGGCGTGGGCAGGAAGGTCGCGCGGCTCCGGTTCCAGGGGAAGGCGGCCGGCCTCCTGCTCGGGCTCGAGGCGACGCTCGCCGACAGGCTGGTGGGCGCGAAGATCCGCGAGCGCGTGGGCGGGAGGCTCCGCTGCTGCATCTCGGGCAGCGCGCCGCTGGCACCCAAGGTGATGGAGTTCTTCTTCGCCGTCGGCATCCCCATCGTCGAGGGCTACGGGCTCACCGAGACCTCGCCCGTCATCACGCTCAACGTCCCCGGCCGCGAGCGGCCGGGCGCCGTGGGCCCGCCGCTCCCCGGCAACGAGGTGCGCATCGGACCCGACGGCGAGATCCTCGCGCGCGGCCCGAACATCATGCAGGGCTACTTCCGGAACGAGGAGGCGACCCGCGCCGCGCTCCGCGACGGCTGGTTCCACACCGGCGACGTCGGCCATCTGGACGCCGAGGGCAACCTCGTCATCACCGACCGGCTCAAGGACCTGATCGTGACCGCCGGCGGCAAGAAGGTGGCGCCGCAGCCGCTCGAGGGCCGGCTGAAGACCTCGCGCTGGGTGAGCGAGGCGGTCATGCTCGGCGACCGGCGGCCCTACTGCGTGGCGCTCATCGTGCCCAACTTCGCGAACCTCGAGGCCGAGGCGAAGCTGCACGGCTGGCCGGCGGGCTCGCGGCGCGAGCTGGTCGCCTCCGAGGGCGCGCGCGCCCTCTACCAGGGCGTGATCGACGAGCTGAACGCCGGGCTCGCGCCGTTCGAGACCATCAAGCGGTTCGAGCTGCTCGACCGCGAGCTGTCGGCCGAGGCCGGCGAGCTCACCCCCACGCTCAAGGTGCGCCGCAAGATTGTGGCGAAGGTGTTCGCCGACCAGATCGAGGGGCTGTACGCCGGCGCCGCCACCGCGCGCGCGAGCTGACGCCCCACGGGCGGACGCCCCGCCCTGCCAGCGCTCGTCCGCGAACGGGCCGTGGATCGAGGGCAGCGGCACGACCAGGAGCCGCAGGTACACTCCGAGCTGCCCGCGGTGGCGGACGAGGTGGTTCACGTTCTGCCGCATCACCGCGGGCCGCGGCAGCGTGAACAGCACGCGGTCCCCGCGCTACCTCGCCTGCTGCGCCTCGGCCGCGCGCGCGGCCTTCATCATCGCCGCAATCCGCTGGAACCATGCGCCGAGCCGGTCGTGGTAGCCGGTGGTGCGCTCGAGCCCGGTGTGGCCCCCCTCGGGCACGAGCCAGCGGTCGATGCGCGACAGGCTCCGGCGCACAACCTCCTGCGTCGTGGCGGCGGGCCACACGTCGTCCTTCAGTCCGATCGTGACGTGGAGCGGCACCAGGAGCGCGCCCACGGCGGTGAGCGGCTCGTCCGAGGTCTCGACCAGAAAACGGTGGCGCTGCACAGCGCCCGGCACCTGCGCTAGCCCGCTCGAGCGCAGCAGCTCGGGGAGCGTGCGGAACAGCGCCTCGCACGCCACCGCGTCGGCGTTGGTGCGGTCGCGAGCGGCCGCGGCGACGGCGATGGCGCCGCCCAGGCCCTGGCCCCAGGCGAACACCGGCCGGCCCTTCGCCCTGGCCCGGGCGTGGCGCAGCGCGCCTTCGCCGTCGTTCACCCAGCGCGAGGCGAACACGAGGTGGAGCAGCGAGTCCACGGGACCGGGGCCGGCGGGGCCGAAGTCACGGTAGTCGAACGTCATCACCCCCAGCCCGCGGGCGTGGAACTCGGCCACCACGGGAAGCAGGTCGCCCATGCTGCCGCGCTCGCGGTCGAACAGCACGACCACCGGCTGATCCGGCCTGCCCTCGAACCACCAGCCGGTGAGCGGCGCACGGTCGCGCGAGGACTCGAACGACTCGGCGGACCACTCGAGCCCGAAGGAGCCGGGCATCGCCGAGTACCTGTCGGAGGGCTCGACCGCGGCCGCGGGCACGGCCGCGAAGGCGAGGGCGCCCTGCAGCGCGACCGCCGCGAGCAGGGTGCCGGCCGGGGCCGGACGCGGGGGCGCCTCGAACGGTGCGGCGAAGCCCGAGGACCCGACGGCGCTCCGCGTCGAGAGCCGGTCGCGTTCCGGGGCCGCCAGCCTCACGCGACTCCCAGCCGGGGCCACAGCTCCTCGCGGACCAGCGCCAGCGGGATGGTCCCGCTGGCCAGCAGCGCGGCATGGAAGTCGTGCAGGTTGAACCGCCCGCCCAGCTTGCGCTGGGCCTCGGCGCGCAGCTCGAGGATCTGGAGCTTGCCGACCAGGTAGCTCGACGGCTGGGTCGGGGTCATGCAGTAGCGCTTCACCTCGCTCGCGGCGAGGGCCGGATCGAGCATGACCTCGGCCGCGAGGTAGTCGGCCGCCTGTTCGGGCGTCATGCGGCCGGATTGGAGCGCCATGTCCACCACCACGCGACACGCCCGAAACAGCAGGTCGCGGAGCTGGAACAGCCGCGTGAGCGGGTCGGCGGTGAAGTAGCCCTGCTCCCACATCAGCTCCTCGCAGTAGAGCGCCCAGCCCTCGGCGAACACGTCGCTGTGCACGATGCGGCGGAGCCGCGTCGCGGCCCGGTTGGCGTGGCTCAACTGGAGATGATGCCCCGGATAGCCTTCGTGTAGAGCCACGATCGGCAGCGCCGGCGTGCAGTGCTCGGCGAGCTGGGCCGCCTGCTCCTCCTTGCCGCGCCGGATGTCCACGGGCGTCACCTGGAACACGCCGGCCGGGTCCGCGTCGAACGGCGCCGGCGCCTGGTAGGCGGCGTGCGGTCGCAGGCTCCGCTCGAACACCGGGGTGTCCACCACCTCGAGCCGGTCGCCGGGCGGCAGCGGCGCGATCCGGCGCTCGACCACGAAGCGCTTCGCCCGGTCGATCTCCGCCACGTACGCCTCGCGCAGCCAGTTGGCCTCCGGCGTGCGCTGGCGGCCCTGCGCAATCAGCTCGCGCCAGTCGCGCCGCGGGTCGAGCCGCAGCGCCTCGTCCTCCAGCAGCACCTGCGCGTGCGCGACGTGCTCGCGGCCCACGCGTTCCAGCTCGGCGCAGTTGTAGGGCAGCATGTGCTCGCGCTCGAGCTTGTAGTTGATCCAGCGCTCGCCGATCGCGAACGTGCCCGCCGCGCGGGGCCGGAGCTCCTTCTCCATCCAGTCGCGGAATCGCAGGAAGCCGGCGCGCGCCCGGTTGCCCGCGTGCTCGAGCCGCTCCGCCTCGCCCGGGAACTGCCGGAGCAGCGTGCGCACCACGTCGTCCACGAACGGAGGGCCGAGCGCCGCCAGCTCGAGGCTCGACTCCAGCAGGACCGGGGGCACGACCTGGAGATTGGGTTTCACCGCGTCCAGGTACTCCGGGATGGCGATCAGCCGGGCGACCGCGGCCTCCTTGCGCTCGTCGAGCGGCGCGAACGAGCGCGCCAGCAGCAGGTGGACGGCGTGGAACGCCCGGTCCAGGTAGAGCGCGGGGTTCTTCTGCCCGACCTTGATCTCCTCGAGCTCGGCCTTGAGCGCCGCAACGCGCGAGCGGAGCAGCGCGAAGTCCACGCGCGGCTCGAGCGGCAGCTCGTCCCAGGGCACCGACGCGACCAGCCGCTGGTCCAGGTCGCGCAACCAGACCGCCCGCGCCTTCTGCCCGTCCGGCGTGTCGTCGGGCATCAGGCTGTCGTAGTCGTGGATGCCCGCCTCGGTGGCGGCCACCGGGTGGTGCTTCATGAAGAGTTCGACGAACTCCTCACTGAGCGCGGTGAACGTGCGGATGGTCTCGAGCATGCGGGCCCTGCGGTTGCGCGGCGGAGGCGCGCGACCCGCGCGCCGGGCATGGAAACCCCTCCAATATATCGGCTTTCGGGTGGACCGGCTTGACGGCGAGGGCCGAGGGGAGCGACTCCGGCCGGCGTCGGGACCGTGGGGCTGCAGGCCAGTCGGGGTCCCGACCTCAGCCAGCCTGCCTCCGGGTCACGACGCTAGATCCGCGTGACGTTCGCCGCCTGCTTGCCCTTGGGGCCCGAGACCAGGTCGAACTCGACCCGGTCGCCCTCGGCCAGGGTGCGGAATCCCGACCCGGCAATGGCGGAGAAGTGGACGAACACGTCCTCTCCCGTGTCCGAAGCGATGAACCCGAACCCCTTCGAGTCGTTGAACCACTTGACCGAGCCCTGCACGCGCCCTTCCGACGGGCCCGCCGGAGCCGCGGTCCGCGGCGGCCGCGAGCCCATGGGCCTCCCGCCCCCACCGCCCCCCGGAGACGTCCCCTTGCTCGCCGCGAAGCACTCGCGGCAGAGCACGGGCCGCCCGGGCGTGGGCGGGAACGGGACCTCGGTCGCCCGGCCGCACTGCGAGCAGGTGGCGGCGTACATCTGCCGCTCCGACCGCCCGTAACCGCCGCCACCCCCTCCGCCGTAGCCGCCGCCTCCTCCGCCGCCGCCGGGCCGGCCCGCCTTGCGCTTCTCACGGCAGTTCTTGCAGCGAGTGGGCTCGTTCGTCAGACCGCGCTCGCGGTAGAACTGCTGCTCGCCGGCCGTGAACAGGAACTCCTCGCCACAATCCACGCAGGTGATGCTCTTGTCCTCAATGCTCGCCATGATGGTCGTGGACCTCCCGGGACGCGACGGATGAGTGGATCGGGGCCAGCGCCGGGCAGGAGACGCGAACGCCCCGGCAGGCGACGTTGCCAGGGCGACTCGGGCCGGCTGACGGACGAGCGATACGGGACGACGGCGCACGACGACGACGGATGACGATCACTGGAGAGCCCACTCGCGGACGGCCCATTGGGGACGGACTGCCCGCCGAGTATCCAGCGCCCGCGGAGCCAGCGTCAATGACCGAAACCCGGCGGGCCCGCGCGCGGCGCGGGCCGGGGCCGGTCCGCCGGCGCCTGGTGGCACACGCGGCCCGGGCCCGCGGCGATCACCCCCGGGGCGGCGAGCACAGGGCGTGCAGGATGTCCGCCATGGTCGTCACGTCCAGCAGGTTGTGGTGGAACACCGGCACGAGCCGCCAGGGGTCCCCGTTCCGGACGTAGTCGTGGTAGAGGCCGGGGATCTGCTCGCCGGGCACGTCGCCCGAGCGCCGCCGCCGGCACACGCGCAGCTCGAGCGTCGTGAGCCGGCAGTCGGGCAGCTGCAGCCGCCAGCGCCGGCGGGCATGGTGCAACAGGTCCAGGTGGTGGCGCGGCAGCGGCAGCGGCACGCCATGCGCGAGCGAGCGCGCGGCGAGGAACGGGGCGTCGTAGGACTTGCCGTTGAACGTGACCAGCACGTCGAAGCCTCGCGCCTGCTCGGCGAGCGCGGCCAGCAGCGCGGGCTCCTCGCCGTAGTGGCGCGCGAAGTACTGACGGAGCACGAAGTCATCCCCGTTCCAGTGCATGGTGCCGGCGAGGAACGCCGGACTCGAGGAGAGCCCGCACGTCTCGAGGTCGAGGAACAGCGCGCGCTCGAGCCCGAGCTGGCGGAGCGAGGACAGCTCGGGCTCGCCCACCGGCGGCTCGGGCAGCCGGCCCCACGACGACTTCCGGCGTTCGACGTCGCTCCGCAGCCGCTCGTGCACGTACACGGCGCCGAGCCGGTCGTGACGCCACTCGCCGCCGGGCAGAAACGCCTCGACGCCGGCGGCGCCGGGCTCGGTCGGCGGCACGTGCCGGCGCGGGCGCTTCCGCCGGGCGCCGGCGGCGGGCGAGGCGTCCTGCGCGACTCCGGTGGCGGCGGGCGAGGCCGCGTCTGTGCCGTCGGCCGCTCTCCCCGCTCCGTTGGCGGAGTCCGCGCCGCCGGGCGCCGCCCCCGCGCGCCGCCGGCGCACCAGCTCGCCGAGCCGCTCGCGGAGCGCGCGGCCGTCCAGCGTACTCATGCGAGCCGCTCCGCGACGATCACCAGCCGCCGGCTCTCGACGCCGTAAGCCTCGCGCCCGGCCCCGCCCAGGACCTCGCGCACCTGGAAGCCGTGGCGGCGGAGCAGCGCCGAGAGCTCGGCGCAGGTGTACGTGCGCAGCGAGAACTGCTTGGTCACCCGGGCGCCGCCCTGCGGGTCGGTGAGGATCTGGCGCGAGATCACTCGCGAGTCAGCGACGTCGAGCGAGGTCTCCTCCATGAGCAGCGCGCCGTCGTCCCGCTGGGTCCAGGTCCGCTGCTGCGGATGGGTGAGGATCCAGTCGCGGTTCGCCATGTCGAGGAGGAATCGCCCTCCGGGACGGAGCGCGCGCGCCACCTCAGCGAGCACCTTCTCATTGTCGGCGTCCTCGAAGTAGCCGAACGAGGTGAAGAACGAGTAGACGCCGTCGAACGCGCGCTCGTCGCCGATGGCGCGCATGTCGCCGGTCCGCCAGGTCACGGTGACGCCGGCGGCGGCGGCGCCCGCGGCGGCGATCTCGAGATAGCGCGGGTTGAAGTCGAGGCCGGTGACGCGGTAGCCCAGGCGGGCCATGCCGATGGCGTGCCGGCCATAGCCGCAGGCCAGATCGAGAACCTCGCCGTGCTCGGGGAGCGCGAGTTCCCCGGCGATGAAGCGAGTCTCGGCCTCGGTGCGCTCGGGCGTGAACTGGGGCCGGTAGATCCGCAGGTAGTCGTCGTCGAAGAACGCGACCGGCCAGTCGGGCTTGGGGTCCGTCACGCGCGTGGTCTCCTCTGGAGGACGGGGGCGGGTGAGGATACCGATGCCGGCCCGGCGCCGCATCAGCGGCGGAGCCACACCTCGAGCAGCGCGCGTGCCGCGTCCTTGGCGGGAATCTCGCGCGTGGTCTTGATGCCGTCCCAGTCCTGCTGCTGGGCGGGGCGCAGCACGGGCAGCCCCACGCAGGCGGGACATCCGGTGCCGCAGGGGCAGCCTTCGAGATGGGCGAGCGAGGCCTCGGCCAGCTCGTCGAGCCGCGCCCAGCCCTGCTCGGCGAAACCCAGGCCCCCCGGGTAGCGGTCGAACAGGAACAGCGTCGGCCGCCCGGTGTTCGAGGAGTCCAGCACGCCGCCCAGGTCTGTGGGGTCGCACATGGCCATGAGCGGCAGGAGCTGGACGAACAGATTGCGCACGCCGGAGAGCGCCGACCACGGGTCGTGGCCGCGACGGGCCAGCTCGACCACGGTGTCCTCGCCCGGCGCCAGCCAGGCACCCGCGGTCTCGAGCGTCAGCCGCGGCAGCTCGAGCGCGTGGTAGCCGATGGCGTCCAGCGAGCGGTAGCGGATCTTCTTGAACGCGATCGTCTGCCAGCTGGAGGTCAGCTCCCCGAAGCGCGCGGTCTCGCCGCGCCAGTCGCGGGAGCGCAGCTCGTTCCGCACCCGGACGTTCGTGTCGAGCACCGGCTGCGTGTAGTAGTCCACGGTGCGCGGCTCCACGGTGGCCACCTTCTGCTCCAGGTCCAGCGAGCGCACCCAGTAGGTCTCGCCCTCGTGCAGGTAGATGGCATCGGGGTAGATCAGTTCGAGGCCGCTGATCGCATCCACGGTGCCGATCACCGCGTTCGACTGCGTGCCGTCCACGATGGTGTACGTGTCGTCGCTCATGCTCCGGAGCGAGACGCGCGCGCCGGGGAACTCGCTGCTCGACCAGTAGGCGAGCCCGTCGATGGCGCGGGTCTCCCCCGCCTCGTCGAGCGCCGCCAGCACGTCGTGCATCTGGTCGCCGAACGCCTGCGCGTCGCCCTCCCCCACGGGCAGCTCGTAGGCGGCGCAGGCGAGCTGCTGGGCGAGGATGTACGGGTTGTGCGGGTCCACGCACGCGGCCTCGGTGGGCCGCCCGAACAGGAACTCCGGCCGGCGCATCAGGTACTGGTCCACGGTGTCGTTGTAGGCCACGAGCACCACCAGCGAGGGCGCTCCACTCCGGCCCGCGCGCCCCGCCTGCTGCCAGATGCTCGCGAGCGTGGGCGCCGCGCCCACGAGCACCGCGGCGTCGAGGCCGCCGACGTCGATTCCGAGCTCGAGCGCGTTCGTGCTCACCACGCCGCGCAGCTCGCCCGAGAACAGCGCCTTCTCGATGGCGCGCCGCTCCTCGGGCAGGTAGCCGCCGCGGTAGGGCTTGAGCCGCTCGTGGAGCGGGGCCGCCTCGCCGCTGCCCGCGTCGCCACCTTCCGCCGGGAACCGCGGACGGCTCCGCTCGAGCTGCTCGCGCGTGTAGCGGTAGATGAGCTCGGCGCTCACCCGCGACTTGGCGAACGCGATCGCTTGCGCGCCGGACTCGAGCAGGCCCGCGAGGAGCTGGCTCCCCTCGACGTTCGAGCTGCGTCGCTCGACCCGGGTCTCGTCGCGGAACGGCGGGTTCCAGAACGCGAAGTGCTTCTCGCCGCGCGGCGCGCCGTCGTCGTCCACCACCGCCACGTCGCGCCCGGTGAGCGCCGCCGCCAGCTCGCCCGGGTTGCGGATGGTGGCGCTGCAGAGCACGTAACGGAACTCCCCGCCGTAGTGGCGCACGAGGCGCTCGAGCCGGCGGAGCACGAGCGAGACGTGGCTCCCGAAGATGCCCCGGTAGGCGTGCATCTCGTCCACGACGACGAAACGGAGCTGCCGCAGGAACCGCGCCCACTTCGCGTGCTGCGGCAGGATGCCGGCGTGCAGCATGTCGGGGTTGGAGAGGATGACGTTCGCCTCCTCGCGGAGCTTCCGGCGCGTGGAGGCGGCGGTGTCGCCGTCGTACACCCCGGCGCGCAGCGTCGCGGAGAGCGCGAGATCCCCCTCGGCGAGCCGCGCCAGGCTCTTCAGCTGGTCCTGCGCGAGCGCCTTGGTGGGGAACAGGTAGAGCGCGGTGGCCGCGGGGTCCTGCAGCAGCCGCTCCAGCGCCGGCAGGTGGAAGCAGAGCGACTTTCCGCTCGCCGTGCCCGTGACCACGACCGTGTCACGCCCGGCGCGCAGCGCCTCGATGGCGCAGACCTGGTGCGTGTAGAGCCGCGCGATGCCGCGGCCGGCGAGCGAGGAGGCGATGGGCTCGGGAAGCGGCGGCTGCGGCTCGCCGAAGCGCGCGGGCCGCGCCGGGATCGTGTGCCAGTGGGCGAGCGCGCCGCGATTCTCGGGCCGGCGCGCGTGCTCGCGCAGCCAGTCGGGGAGCGAGGATCCGGTGGCGGGCTCGTCGAGGAAACGGGTGGGACGGGCGCGCATGCTTGGCCTCGCGGCGGGGTTCGATCGGGGCGGGACGCGGCACCGGGGGCCGTCGTCGCTGCACGGATGGGCAGTATACCCGCCCGGCCGCTCGACGCCAGCCGGCCGTCGCGCCGCCTCGCCGCACGAGCACGATCCTGATGCCTGTCCCCAGACGTCCCTGAGTGACTCCCGACACCGGCGATGGATCGCGCCGGGGCGATCCCCCTGCTCGGAAACAGCGCGAGCGCTTCCCGCCACGGGGCCCGGACTCCGAACCGCTTCCCGGCGACGGCCCGGCCCTGAGGGTCCTACGGGCGGACTCCACCAGGACCGCGCTCGCACCCAGGCCTGCGAGGTCCCCCACGCCGGGCGCCGGCGTACGCACCATCCTCGTGCATCGGCACCTGTCCGCCGGCGACATCGGGGCGCCTGCTCCGGGGGATCGCCGCGCGGCCAGCGGTCGTGGCGCTGTCCGTCGTGCCGGGGGTGGCGTTCGAGGCGCTGGAGCGGGCCCGCCGGAGGGGCTCCGCCTGGCCCTGCGTCGCCAGGCGGGCTCATGCCCATTTGCAAAATCTATTCGTTTCATATCCAATAACTGAATCCTGCGTGGGGGCGCGTCATCTCATGTCGGGTCGCCGGCCTCGCCGGACGACGTCCAGCCGGGGATGCCGGCCTCGACCAGGAATCGGAGGTTCACCCCATGCCGAGACTCGGAATCACGCCTCTTGTCGCGGCGCTTCTCGCCGCCCCTCTCGTTCTCACAGGCTGCAGCAAGGATGCCGGGAACCCCCTCTCGCCGAGCGGGCCCGGCTCGGCCGCGGGCACCCTGTCGGCGGCCGACATGAAGTCCGGTCAGGCGCAGACGTTCGACGGCTCCTCGAGCCGCAGGCGCGCGCGCGCGATGTTCGTGCACGCATCCCCCGACGCGCCGGCTGTCGACATCTTCGTGGGCGCCCGCAGGGTCGCCCGCAACGTCGAGTTCCCGGAGAACACCTCGTATCTGTCGTTCCGTCCAGGGGCTCGGCGCGTAAAGGTCAACGTCGCCGGCACCTCGACCACGGTGATCGACGCCACGGTGGCCCTCGAGCCGCGCCGGAACTACACGGTGTTCGCGGCGAACAACGTGGCGAGCATCGAGCCGCTCGTGCTGCAGGACGACCTGACGCGCCCGGCCCCCGGCAATGCGCATGTCCGCTTCGTGCACCTGTCACCGAATGCCCCCGCCGTGGACGTGGCGATCGCCGGTGGCCCGGTCGTGTTCGGAAACAAGGCGTTCAAGGACTACACGTCGTTCACGCCCGTGCCGGCCGGCTCCTACGATCTCGAGGTGCGCGTCGCGGGGACCACCACGGTGGCGCTCCCGCTGCCCGGCATCCAGCTCCGTGAGGGCCAGATCTACACGGTGTTCGCGAAGGGGCTTCTGGGCGGCAGCGGCGCTCAGGCGCTCGGTGCCGGCATCATCGTCAACAGTGAACGCAAGCGTTGGGATCGGGACGATCGAGATGACGACGATGACAACATGATCGCCGGATCGGCGACGCGCTGATCGAAGCGCATCCCTTCGACGGCGAATCGCTTCGGGCGCGGGCCCCTCATGGGCCCGCGCCCCCGCTTTGCTGAGAGCGTGGGCCGAGTCCGGGGACCCACAAGCGATCCCGATCTCCGGCGCGACGAGATGGCCGCACCGCTGCCGGCGCCATCTTCCCGGCCCATCGGGGCGGCGCATCCGTCCCGGAGCTGCCCATTCCATCCGGACCGATCCCGCCGGGTCAGGTCCGCCGAAGGCGGTAGTGGGCGACGAGCCACTCCTCGCCATCGTGAATCCCGAACATCTCGGCGCACGCGAGGAAGAACATCCTCCATCGCTCGAACCATCGCCGGGCGGCGGCGGATCCGTACGTGGCGGAAAGCACTTCCAGGGCGGTTTCGCGGTTCCGCTCCAGGTTCGCCGTCCAGGCGTCGGCGGTCCGACGGTAGTGGAGGCCGCTCCAGGCCCACTCGTCCTCCACCTCGAACGGCGAGCGGAGCCGGTGGACATAGTCACGGGACGGCATCATGCCGCCGCTGAAGAAGCGCCGGCCGACCCAGTGCTCCGCGCCGTCCTCGCGATAGGCGTAGACCGACCTCCGGTGGCAGAAGACGTGGAGGAAGAGCCGCCCATCCGGGGCCAGGACGGGCCCGATCCGGCGCAGGAGCTCCTCCCAGTTGCGCATGTGCTCGAACATCTCCACCGAGACCACGCGATCGAACGATCCGCGGGGTCGGAAGTCATTCATGTCCAGCGTTCGGACGTCGAGGTTCTCCAGCCCCAGGCGGGCGGCCTCGCCCAGGATGTGCCGTCGTTGCGAGACGGAGTTCGAGATCGCGACGATGCGGGCCCGCGGATACGTGGCGGCCATCCACAGCGAGAGGGAACCCCAGCCGCACCCGAGCTCGAGGATGCTCATGCCGTCCTCGAGTCCGGCGCGCTCGCAGGTGATGCGCAGCGCGTCGTCCTCGGCCCCCGCCAGATCCTCGACCCCCGGCGACCAGTGGCATGCGCTGTACTTGCGTCGGGGTCCGAGCACCGCCCCGAAGAACGCGGCCGGCACCTCGTAGTGCTGGTCATTCGCGCGTACCGGGACCAGCGCGATCGGCCCCCGGCGTGCCGCGTCCAGGAATTGCCGGGCCTCGCGCTCGACATCCGCCTCCGAGCGCGCGGCGAGACTCAGGGCATGCCGCTCGCACAGGCGGCGGATCTGGTGGCGCAGCACCGGCTCCGGGACCCATCCGCGCTCGGCCAGCTCCAGGCCCAGGGATAGAACGGACCCGCTCATCGCCCGCTCCTCCTGGGGGGCAGGGGGAAGAACGCGGAGGTGGCCCGCTGGTAGGCCCGGTACGCCTCGCCCCGGCTCTCGATCATGCGATGCTCGAGCAGCGGGATCCCCGTCACCTTCAGCAGGAACACGAGCATGACGACGGGGCCCAGGAGCGCGAGCCATCGCCCCTCGCCCCCGGCCGCGAGGGCGACGTAGGCGAACCAGTGCAGCCACTCGAAGAAGTAATTCGGGTGTCGCGAGTATCTCCACAGGCCGACGTCGCACACCCGACCCGGGGGACCGGCGCGCCGGAAGCGCTCGAGCTGCCGATCGGCCACCGCCTCGCCTGTCAGGGCGACGACCCAGATCGCCACGCCGAGTCCGTCCAGCCAGCCCAGCGGCGCGTCGTTCCAGGCCGCCCACGCCATGGGCAGCGCGAAGAGAACGGACCAGAGTGCCTGAAGCTGGAAGAAGCCGAACATGCGGGTCTGGAACTTCGATCCCCACGCCTCGCGCATCGCCCGGTACCTGGCGTCCTCCTGCGCGTCCGATCTCACGCGCCGCCACAAGTGGAGGCCCAGACGCGCTCCCCAGATCCCGGCGAGGCCCGCGATGATCCAGCGGCGCGGGTCGGAGCCCAGCGCGAGGGCGAATGCCACGCCGATCGCGCCGGTGGCGAACGACCACGCGACGTCGACGATGGCGGCGTTGCCGCTGCGGTACTGCCGGAGCCAGAGCATCGCCATGAGGAGGGCCGACGCCGCCCATGCGGCGAGGGCGAGGACGATCGTCATCGTGCGCCCTCCCCGCGCGCGGCGCCACGTGCGCCCTGCCCCGTGACGGCCACGGGGGCGTCGGCGCGCCAACCGGGCCGGCCGAGCACGATCTGCAGGTCGTCCACGTAGCCCTCCTCGAACCCGGCCTCGCAGTAGCACAGGTAGTAGGTCCACAGCCGAACGAACCGGTCGTCGAACCCCAGCCCGCGCACGTCGTCGAGTCGGGCGGCGAATGCGGACCGCCAGCGGCGCAGGGTCTCGGCATAGTGGCGGCCGATGCTCTCGACGGCGTGGACGCGGAGGTCGGTGTGGTCCCCGGCCGCGCGAACGATCGCGCCCAGCGACGGCAGGCTGCTCCCGGGGAAGACGTAACCCTGGATGTAGTCGACCGATGCGAGGTACGCGGCGTAGTCGCGGTCCGGGATCGTGATCGCCTGGAGCAGCATGGCGCCGTCCGGCCGCAGCCGCCCCGCGCAGGCCCGGAAGTAGTCGGGGAGGTGCCCGTGGCCCACCGCCTCGATCATCTCGATCGACACGAGGCGATCGAACTCGCCGCGGAGATCGCGGTAGTCCGCCGAGAGCACCTCGATGCGGTCCGTCAGCCCCCGGGCCTCGACCCGCGCACGGACGTGGTCGTGCTGCGCCCCGGAGATGGTCGTCGTGGTCACGTGGCACCCGTAGGCGCGCGCCGCGTGCAGCGCGAAGCTGCCCCAGCCCGACCCGATTTCGAGCACGCGGTGACCCGGCCGCAGCCCGAGCTTGCGGCAGGCGGCGTCGAGCTTCCGGATCGACGCGTCCCGCAGCGGTTCGTCCGGCGCGGCGAATATGGCGCACGAGTAGGTCATCGTCTCGTCGAGGAACAGCGCGTAGAAGTCGTTGCCGAGGTCGTAGTGGTCGCGGATGTTCCGGCGGCTCCCGCGCCTGCTGTTCCGGCGCAGCGCATGCGCGAGCCGTGCGAACGGCCGCTGAAGGGCCGCGTGGGTCCAGCGGCCTCCGCCGTTCCGTGCGACCGCGCGCGCGAAGACGCGCAGCAGGGCGGTGAGGTCCGGTGTCCGCCACTCGCCCCGCAGATACGACTCGGCGAAGCCCAGGGAGCCGCCGGTCGCGACGCGCCGGTAGAAGCACGGATTGCAAACCTCGATCGAGGCGGAGGGCAGATCCGAGTGGGCGCCGAACTCGCGGGTGCCGCCGGAATCCTCGACCACGATCCGCCCGTCGCGGAGCCGCTCGAGCCGCCGGTGGACGAGGGCCCGCGCGAGCCGGTCCGGAATCGCCTCGCAGTGCAGCCGGGCGCGTTCGATCGATCGGGCGACCAGGAGGCTCATGCCGAGGCCCGCGTCCGCGGCTCACCGGGATGAGGGTGGTAGGGGCAGCGCTTCGCCCACAGCCGCAGCGCCTGCCAGTAGATCGCGGCGATCACCTTGCCGGTCATGAAGGGGTGCCGGACAAGGGCCGCCGCGAGGTTGCGGCTCGTGATCGGCCGGTGCTGGAGCGACATGGTGGCCTCGAACACCGTGCGCCCTGCAACTCGATTCTCCATGTGGACGGCGAGCGTCCTGCCTGGAGCCGTGAGCCGCCATACGTAGTCCACGTCCATGGGCATGAAGGGTGAGACGTGAAACTCCTTCGACAGATGGAACGTCCAGCCCCCCTCCTGCTCCGGGCGCCCCCGGCAATCGAGCACGTAGCAGTGCCGCTCGCCCCAGGGCGTGTTGTGGACCTCGGCGACGATCGCCTCCACGCGCCCGCCGTCCGGGGAGTGGCAGTAGTAGAAGCTCACGGGGTTCATGCAGTAGCCCCAGTAGCGCAGGTGCGTCAGCAGCCGCACGGGCCCCGCGGGACGGAAGCCCGACCTCGCGAGCACGAGGTCGCGCACCTCCTCATCGAGCGGTCGGCCGGGGTCGCCAAGATGGTCGGCGCGGCGGAACCAGGCGGGGGCGGGACGGCTCGCGGACCACAACCACCTCCCTCGGAACACCTCCGGGAGCTCGCCGAGATCGAGGTAGACCAGGAACGCCCGATAGCGGAACGCGTTCGTCACCGGTGCGTGACGTCGGTGGCCGATGCTTCCAAAGTAGAGCGCGCTGTTCACGCCGCCCTCGCCGCGCCGCTGAGGATGCCCCGCACGACCGCGTTCGCGCTCCGTACGCCGTCCTCGTGGAACCCGCTGCCGAAGTAGGCGCCGCAGAACCAGGCGTTGCGCACGCCCTGAATGAGATGCTCCCGGCCGCGAAGGCGGATCCAGTCGACCGAGTACTGGGGATGGTCGTACCGGAACCGGCGAAGGACGCGCGCGGGGTCGATCGCGTCGGCCTCGTTGAGCGTCACCAGGAACCGGGTCGAGGAATCGATCCCCTGCAGGCGGTTGAGGTCGTAGGTCACCGTCGCGAGCTCCCGGTCGGCGCGGACGTGATAGTTCCAGCTCGCCCGGGCGCGCCGAGATCGCGGAAGGAGGGACGGATCTGTGTGCAGCACGACGTCGTTCGGCTGGTAGCGCACGGCGCCGAGAATCTCGCGTTCCGCGTCCGTCGCCTCGTCCAGGAGCGCGAGGGCGTCGTCGCCGTGGCAGGCGAACACCACCTGATCGTGGCGCTCCTCGCCCGCGTCCGTGCGAACCCGCACCCCGTCGGCGGTCCGGCGCACGCCTCGCACCGGGCTGCCGGTCCGGATGCGGTCACGGAACGGCGCCGCGAGCCGCTCGACGTAGTTCGCCGAGCCGCCGGCGATCGTCCGCCACTCGACGCGGCGCGAGAGATCGGCCTGAAGCAGGTCGTGACGCTCGAGGAACTCCATGACGAACCGCGCCGGATAGGCCCGGAATGCGCGCGGAGGCGCGGACCAGAGCGCCGACCCCAGCGGGAGCAGGTGCCAGCGGACGAAGGCGTCGGAGAAAGCGCCGGCACGAACGAGATCCTCGACCGTGGCATCCGCGGGCAGGCGCGCGGCGATGGCGGCGCCTTGCCTGAGAAAGCGGAGGACGTCCCTCGCCAGGCGCAGGAATGACGGACGGAGCACGTTCGACCACTGGCTGAACAGGCCGAGGACTCCGGAACCGCTGTATTCGAGGCCGGTCCGAGAGCAGCGCACGCTGAAGCTCATGGAGGCCGGCTGCGTGGCCACTTCCAGCCGAGTCAGGAGGGCGTCGAACTGCGGGTAGTCCCTGCGGTTGTAGACGAGGAATCCCGTGTCCAACCGTCGCTCCACGCCGCCGTCGTCCACCGCGACCGTGTGGGCATGACCGCCCAGGCGGTCCGATCGCTCATAGACGGTGAGCTCGAACCTGGGGTGGAGGCCATGCGCCGCGGTGAGACCGGAGATCCCGGCCCCGATGATCGCGATCCTCATGAGAGGCGTCTGCGCTCGAGGACCCTTGCGGGCACCGGCCGCAGGTCCGAGATGACGCCGAGCAGGGCGAGCAGGCGGAGGCCGTAATAGGTGAGGTCGATCTCCCACCAGTAGAAGCCCTGCCGGGCCGACGCGGGATAGTGGTGATGGTTGTTGTGCCAGCCTTCACCCAGCGTGACGAGCGCGAGCAGCCAGTTGTTGCGGCTGTCGTCGCCGGTGTCGAAGCGCTGCGACCCGAACCGGTGGGACAGCGAGTTGATCGTGTAGGTCGCGTGATAGAGCAGGACCGTGCTCACCACGAACCCCCACACGAACAGCTGAGCGCCGCTGGTCCGAAGGCCCGGAGCCGCGAGGCGGAGCCACTCGCCCGCGACGAGGAGCGCGACCGCCAGCCCTGCCGGGCCGAGTAGGTGGAAGCGGTCCAGGAACCGCAGCTCCGGGTACCGGACCCAGTCGCGCACCAACCGTTCTCGGGTCGGGGTGCCGCTCCGAGTCAGGAACCAGCCGACGTGACTCCACCAGAACCCGTGGCGTGTCGGCGAGTGCGCGTCGCACTCCTGGTCCGAATGCCGGTGGTGGTAGCGATGGTGTGCCGCCCACCAGAGCGGGCCGCGTTGAACGGCCATCGTGCCGAGCAGGGCCATGAGGAACTGGACGACGCGGTTCGCCCGGTACGTGCGATGCGAGAAGTAGCGGTGGTAGAAGCCCGTGATCGCGAACATGCGGATCACGTAGAGCGCCGCCATGACGCCGAGCGCCACCGGTGAGACGCCAACCCACACGACCGCGATCACCCCCGCGTGCAGCGCCAGGTACGGCAGGCTGCCCCACCAGTGGATCGGTTCCGGCGGCACGGCGACCGGGGCGAGGTCCTCGACGCCCGGTCCGCTCGAGAGCCCGCCCACCGGATCTTGCGGCGTCACCGGTCGGCTCATGGACGTCCCTCGACCGCCCGGGACGAAGACGGCTGCTGGACCTCCAGGGCGGTCTCGAGCGCATCGGTCACCTTGCGATCGAGCGGATCGGTCTTGGAGTCGAACCGCGCGACCACCCGTCCGTCTCGGCCGACGAGGAACTTGGTGAAGTTCCAGCCGATCGCTCCCGGGAACGGGCTCCTGGTCGTGAGGTAGTCGTAGAGCGGGGCCATGTCCTTGCCCTTGACCCTGATCTTGGAGAACAGCGGAAAGCTCGTCTGGTATCGGAGTGCGCAGAAGCTCCTGATCTCCTCGTCCGAACCGGGCTCCTGGTTCAGGAAGTCGTTCGCCGGGAATGCCAGCACCTCGAAGCCGCGGTCCCTGTACCGGCCGTAGAGCGTCTCGAGCGAAGCGTACTGCGAGGTGAAGCCGCAGCGCGATGCGGTGTTGACGATCAGCAGAACCTTGTTCCGGTAGTCCCGCAGCGATCGCTCCTTGCCATCGATCGTGCGAACCTGGAAGTCATGGACGCCGGATGCCTTCATGTCGCCCTTCCTTTCGACTGGCCTCGCGTTCGCGTCGAGCGATGCGGCGCACATCAGTGCCCCCGCCGTCACGGCGGCCAGCACGGTCGCGCGTGTCATGGCCGATCTCCTGATCATCGAATTTCCCCCTGTCTGCCGCACGTTCCCTTCGGTGTCGAACTTGCACCCCAGGCCGGCCCCATGCATGTCGCGGACCGAACCGAACCCGTGCCGTTCGGCAACGGCGCCGTCGACCAGCAGGTCCGCCACGGGTGCGTCGGACGAGGCCTGGAACGCCACCATGCGGATCCGCGGATTCGGCGCCGGTGGATCTCTGCCGGAATCCACGCCGCGACCGTCGAAGAGGACGGCCGCGTCAGGCGGCAGGGCCGGCAAGGGGATCTTCCTCAGACGCTGCATCATCCGGCTCCGGCGGCGGGTAGGTGGCGCGGATCCCTGCCCCAGGGCTGCGCCGAACGGCGCCAGCGGGGACACTGCATTGGATGGCCCCCACGCGAACCGGATTCGGGGTATGAATAGGTTCTGAAGAATCGTGAACGTGGCTCGGGCCACGTAGGTAGTCCTCAGCAGTGGCTAATGATACGGTGGCAGCGGAAGTCCGTGAAGCCCCTCCATCCCGCCCCACGGACCAGCCCGGAATCCTATTCAAAAGTGCTGCATCTGAAGCGCCACGCGGTAGGGCGGGCGCAGCGGGTGGGTCGGCGACGCCGTCGACCAGCCGCGCCCCCCTGGCGGTCGGGCAGGCCGGATCGGGAGGGATGGCGATGATCCAGCGGGCGATGGTCGCCGCTGCGGTGGAGCTGGCTATGGTCGGACCAGGCAACGTGGGGTCGCGGATCCAGAGTCCGGAGGCACTGAAGAAGATCCCGCTCTACGACCACGTCGTGGCGGGAGAGGTCCGTGCGGCGCAGGCGCTCGGGTCCGCCACGCTGATGACCTTGAACGGCCGGAGCCTGACGTTGAGCTCGGCCGGCGGGTCCAGGGTGAACGATGCGTCGATGGTGGCGACCGACATCGGAGCTCGGAGTGGCGTGGTTCACGTGATCGGCACCGCGCTGAGGCACGGTGCGGCATCAAGGCGGGAATCCGCCGGCTCCGCGTGAGCTCGGAGCGCTCCGGACCCCGCACTTGAGCGGGCGGTCAGAGCGAAGACACGGCCCCACGGCGCACGACAAGAGGAGACGATGGCGAGGAGCAGGAAGGCGCAGGTGGTGGCAGGGGGCGACGGGATGCTGTCGATCGGGGCGTTGTCGCGGGCCACGCGGGTTCCGGTGGAAACGATCAGAACCTGGGAGCTCCGCTACGGTTCGCCCGCGCCCGCCCGCAAGCCGTCCGGGCACCGCCTCTATTCTGCCGAGACCGTAGAGCATCTGCGCCGCGTGGGCCGGCTGCTGGTTCGTGGACACCGGCCGGCCGAGCTGCTCAGGCTCTCGGTGCCCGAACTCGACCAGCTGCTCTCGCTGTCGGAGCCGCTGGCGCCGGCCGTGGCCGGCGCGCAGGAACCCCACGAGGTGGATGCCGCCTGGACCGGCCGGACCATCGATCGGCTCATGAGGGCGGCGCTGCACCTCGATCGCCGGGGGATCATGCAGGAGTTGCAGTCGAGCTGGGTGCGCCTCGGGCCGCTGCGATTCCTCGAGGAAGTGGCCGCCGAATTCATGGTCAGGGTGGGGCGCGCCTGGGGGGACGGTGACGTTGAGATTCGCCACGAACATCTCGCCTCCGCATGCCTCTCCGACTTCCTGCGGAACGTGCGGGAACCGTTCGACCAGCAGGCTCGTGGTCCGCACGTCGTTGCCACGATGCTCCCCGGCGATCGACATGAAGGCGGGCTCCTCATGCTCAGCATTCTCCTGGCGCTCCGCGGCTATCGCGTGCTGTACCTGGGGCTCGACACTCCCGTGGCGCAGATCGCTGCGACGGCCCGGGTGGGCGGCGCCGAGGCGGTCGCGCTGAGCGTCTCTGCCGCGATGTCGCGCGAAGGCGCCGCCTCCGACCTCGCCGCACTGCGCAAGGCGCTTCCGCGCCGCGTGCACCTGTGGGTGGGAGGCGCCGGGGCTCCGGCGCCGATCCATGGCGTGGAGCGCTTCGCGACGCTCACCGCCCTCGACGAGCGGCTCCGGCCGGGCACGTGAGGACCAGACGATGAACGGGATCCCGCCGGGGAAGCGAACGTTCGCGGGGCCCGCCGCAGCGGCCGTGGTGCTGGTGGCGACCCTGACCGCAGGACCCGCCGCCGGAGCCCTGGCGGCCGGGCGACCCCTCGAGACTGTGCCCCACGTGGACCTGGCCCGCTACGCGGGTACCTGGTACGAGATCTCGAGCTATCCGCAGCGCTTCCAGAAGGGCTGTACCGGCACCACTGCGACCTACACGCTTCGCGCCGATGGCACCGTCGAGGTGCTCAACCGCTGCGCGCGCGATTCTCTGAACGGCCGCGTGACTCTGGCACGGGGCAGGGCGCGCGTCGTGGACAGGAGCACCAATGCCAGGCTCAAGGTGAGCTTCTTCTGGCCGTTCTGGGGCGACTACTGGATCATCGATCTCGGCCGCGACTACGAATACGCCGTGGTCGGACACCCGGGTCGAAAGTACCTCTGGATCCTGAGCCGGACGCCGTTCCTGGAGCCGGCCGTCTACGAGGGCATCCTCGGGCGCCTGCGATCGCAGGGGTACGACACCCACCGCCTCGTCCGGACGCTTCAGGCGGTGCCGGATCCATGACGGCCGGCGGCCGGGGCCAGGACCACGCGCTCGCAGCACCTGCGGATGCAGGCCCACTCCGGCAGCCGGGCAACGCGCTGTGGCACCAGGCTCGAGCGCGGAGCCGGAGCGGGCTCGGTGAGGAACAGGGTGGGATGAGTCCGGCTGGACGCTCCCGCCTGGGTCACCGGGCGAGGCCCCGCACCGCGGGAATCGGGTCACTGCGCGCATGGGCAGCATGCGCGCCGTGCCCTTCGCCGGCCTAGCGGATCACCACGAACCGCCCCACCTCGTGCCCGCCGGGCCACACCACGGTGAAGAGGTACACGCCCGACTCGATGTCCTGCCCATTCCGCGAGATCAGGTTCCACTCGGCCTGGCCGTCGCCCCGCGTGCCGTCGTGGTCGAGCGTCTGCACCAGGTCGCCCGCCAGCGTGTAGATGCGGATGCGCGCGCGCGCGCGCGGCATGCCGAAGAAGTCCACGTGCCGCGTGAACACGTCGCCCGGGACCTCGGGGCGCTCCCAGGGCGCGCGCTGCCGGTACGGGTTCGGGACCACCCACACCCGGCCGTCGCGGAACCGCACGCCCGCCGCGACCTGGGGCCGGACGATACCGGTGAACACCGCGCGGAACGGCGACTCGAGCAGCTCGGCCCGGGACGTGCCGCTCACGGTGATCGTGCGCTGCGCCACGGCGGTGACCACGTAGTGGTAGTCGAAACCGTCCAGCACGCGCGTATCCCGGAAGCGATAGCGGCCGACCGGGTAGTGCCTCCGCTCGTAGGCGATCGAGTCGTAGTCCACGGCCGTGTTCGTGATCTCGGCGAGCGGCCGCGCCCCGAGCGTGGTGTCCACGCCCCAGCTCGCCACCTGCTGCCATCGGCTCGCGGGCGGCAGCAGCGACTCGCGCTCCCAGTTGTCGAGCCGGTAGAGCCGGTAGCCCCAGAACGTCCACGGAGAGCCGGGGATCACGCTCGCGTCGGCCAGCAGCTCGGGCAGGTTGTCCCACTCCACCGTCACCTCGCGGTCCCCGGGCACGGAGCGGAACCTGGGCTGCGGCGGCGCCGGGGCCTGCACGTACCAGGGCACGACCGTCTCCCTCCCGTCGAGCCCGGTGCAGGCGTCGCAGTCCATGTCGGTCCACACGCACGGCAGGTCGGCGCTGTACGTGGCCTCGCTCGTGCCGCCCGGCGGCAGCGCCGGCGGCGGCCGGTAGGCGGGGTCGGTGTAGAACTTGTTCGTGCAGTGCGGGTCGTTCTGGAACACGATCCCGGGCGGCGGCTGGTAGCAGATCTCGTGGCCGTTCACGCCGGTGCGCCCCTCGATGTGGCTCGTGGTCGGCGGGGTCGCGTCCGGCAGCCGGTTGAACCGCGATCCACGCCAGGCGAGCCGCGCCGACTGCGCCGCCGCCACGAGGCTGTCGGCGTTCTCGCCGGCGATGAACGCCACCGCGAACTCGAGCGACTCGCCGGGATCGAGCCGCGCGAACGGGCCGCACGAGAGGAGCACCGCGTAGTCGCGCGGCTCGTCCACCGGCGCCTGCGCGTACTCCCCGCGCAGGGCCGCGAGGCGCTCCGAGTCGAGCGTGGGGGGGCCGCCCTGGCGTGGCGGCAGCGACGGCGAGAACACCGAGTACGTGAACGCCGTGTCCCGGCGCGGCGCGCGGGCGGCGGCCTGCGCCTCGCGCGCGCCGGTGAACGCGTGGTTGTTGAGGAAGGCGAGCGGGTCGGTGGTGTGGCTCACGCCGATCACGGCCGACCACGGGGCCGTGGACGACGCCTCGGCGTCGCGCACGGCGGGCCACTCGCCCTGGAGCGTCGTGAAGCAGGCCTTCGTGAACACGCTCGCCAGCACCGAGACGCCCTCGGAGAGGGTGACCGAGTCGCGCATGAAGCTCACGAAGTCGTCCAGGTGGCTGCTGCCGCCGCGGCGGTCGCGCGAGTCGAGGTTCGCGTACACGCCCAGGCGCACGTCGCGGAGACGCTCGCGGCCGTGGTTCGTGATCGTGTAGTGGACCGCGGCCACCTTCTCGTAGCCCGGGTGCGTCCACGCGTGCGCCTCCTGCCGCACCGTGAGGCCCATGGGCAGGTGACGTTCGCCGTTCTCGTAGCCGAAGTTCGCGGCCTCGGGCCGGTCGTCCACGTAGGCGCACGCGGCGGTCTGCTGCGCCGGGAAGCGCAGGTCCTCGTCCACCTCGCCGTCGCCGTCGTCGTCGCGGCCGTCGAGGAACTCCTCGTCGTAGCGCCCGTCGCCGTCGTCGTCGAAGCTGGCGCGCGTGCCGCGGTCGCCCGCGTAACGCTGCAGCACGAGGTCCTTGGGGTCGAGCGTGGGGCGCCACTCGAGCATGGGGCCGCCGGAGACGGTGGCGCCGCCGTCCTCGCGCGTTGCGCCCACCCACAGCTGGGCATGGTCGAGGCACTCGTGGCCGCTGCCCTTGGGGAATTCGAACGACGGGTCGAAGGAGAGACCCGTGTTGAAAAAAGCGTTCCCGACCACGCCGACGTTGGTGATCCGCATGGCGAAGCGGCCGGCCTCGAGCAGCGGACCGTTGTTCGCGATGTCCATCACCGCGTGGGCCGGAGCGGCGGCGAGCGCGAGCGCGAGGAGCGCCGGCAGCAGGCGTGCCGGTCGGGCGGGGGCGTGTCGCGGGAATGAGGGGTGGGCCGCGTTCGCGTGGTGTCGGGTCGTGCGGGGGGTGGTCACTCGCCGGGTGCGATCACTCCACGCTGCGCGTGGTGGCCTCGAAACCGAGCACCACCCATCCCGCCCCACGCGGTTGGAAGGTCACGCGGAACGCCTCCGAGCGTCCGCGGAAGAACACCATTTCGGGCGAGTTCGCCTCGGTGCCGGGCGCCGGGCGCCAGCGGCCGAGCGCCGGGTCGTGCCACTCGTAGCGGCGCGCGAACTCCACCAGCGAGGCGTCGGCCACGAACCGCTCGGCGGCGTCGCGGTCGCCCGCCACGAGCGCGCCCAGGAACGCGGCGAACGTGGCGTAAGGGGACGGCACCATCCGCTCGTCCTCGCGCACGAACCCCTGCGGGCCCCAGCCGAACCGCCGCTCCCAGTAGACGTGCGGGCAGGTCGCGCACTCGTCGAACCAGGGCGTGGCGCGGAACGTCCGGGTGACGAGCACGCGGCCCTCAAACTGGCCGCTGCCGGTGCCGCCGAGCGAGTCCGGGCCCAGCGTCTGGGACAGGTCCCAGCGGCCGCCCGGCGCGTGACGCCAGGTGAGGAGCAGCGGCTGCTGGCCGGCGGCCGCGCGCCGGCCCCACAGCACGGCCACCTGGGCGGAGTCGCCCGCGCCCGCGGCTTCGAAGCCGCGCGACGCCATATCCACCAGCCGCATGCCGCGACCCTCCAGCGGCTGCATCCGAACGGCATCGCGCTCGCCCCAGTAGAAGTAGGGCCACGAGGCGCTCTCGCCCTCGGCGCGCGAGAACAGGTTCACGACCGCGGCGCGCCCGGCGCCGGCCACCTCGGCCCCGACGTGCAGGGAGTCGAGCAGCGACCGCACGCGCTCCCCCCAGCCGTCGGAGGGGTCGGCCGAAAGCCGCGCCAGCACCACCCTCGCGGTCGTGGCGGCGGCCGGCTCGGACTGGCCCGACTCCCACTGCCGCATCGCCTCGCGGGCCAGGATCGAGACCGAGTCGTCGCCGGCGCCGAGGCTGTCGGCCGAGGCCGGCACCAGCCGGGGCCGGCGGTCACAGCCCGCGAGCGAGCCGGCGAACGCGAGGCACAGGGCGAGCGCCATCCCGGCGCGGTGGAGCGTGGCGAGCTTCACGGACGTCGTCCTCCCGTCTTCGCCGGCTCGCCCGCGGCCGGGTCCGGCCCGGTCGAGCCCTCGGCGATCCATTCCCTGATCAACCAGCGTCCGTCGCGGAGCGTGAAATGAAACACCCAGCGCCGCGTGCCCGTCGCGCCGGCGACGCGCGCGCCGAGCCACACGGGCCACGGCTGCGATTCCTCCTGCCGGTCCACGACGAAGTTACGCGGAGAACGCTCCGCTGCCCAGCCGGCCGCCCGGGCGCGCTCCAGCCAGGCCGGGTCCGCGAGCAGCCGGCGCGCCCGCTCGTGGTCCCCGCGCCGGAGTGCCACCAGGAACAGCCGCAGCGTCTCGAGCGGGCCCGGGACCAGCCGCACGTCGTGCACGACGAAGCCCTCGTCGCGTTCGGTGAAGATGGCCTCGCGAATGATCGGGCGCACGGGGCCCTCGACGCTCAGGATGGAGTCGAGGGGCGACGGGACGTAGGCGACCAGCTCGGGGCGGCCGTCCCGGTTGAGGTCGGCGAACGCGACGTCGCCGCCCTCGCCCAGCTCGGGGCCGTTTCCCTCGTACTGGATCAGATCCCAGTAGAAGCCGTCGGGCTTGAGCCTCAGGAACTTGAACCCCATCCGGCCGGAGGTGCCGCGCTCGCGGTAGATCACGGCCACCGAGTAGGGCGCCTTCGCCGTCCCGCTCCACCAGGTCCGGATCCGCGGCTCGACCGCCGGCGGGAACGCCATGCCCTGCATGCGCAGGTCGGGCCCGCGGTACCAGAGCAGGTAGCCGACCGCCTGCATCGCCGGCCGTTCCGGGTTGCGCACGAGCACGAGCACGATGTTCGGGAGCTGGGGGTCGAGCACCACGTCGGTGTCGAGCCCGAGCGAGTCGAGCGAGGCCTCGATCGAGGGCGCGAGCAGCGCGCGCTCGCGCCCGAGACGCCGCAGCATCCGCCGCGCCGCCTGCCCGACGCGCTCGAACGGGCCCATGTTGTCTTCGGTGATGGTGTCGCCCACGACGCGGCGGAAGCCGAGCCGGGCCTCGGCCGCGAGCGCGTGCACGGAGTCCTGCCCGGGCGGCGTCCACGGGCGGGGCGGCTGGGCCGCGGCCGCCGCGACGGGCGCGACCGCGGCGAGGCCGGCGAGCAGCGCGAGCGCGAGCCGGCGGCGGGCCGCGGCGGTGGCCGGCCGGCTCACGCGGGAGGGCCCGGCGGGATGCGCTGGAAGCGGATCAGCAGCCGCGGGTGCTTCGCGGGGTCGAACGCCAGCGGCGAGTGGAACTGCACGTCGCCGGGTGTGCGCACGAGCACGCCGCTCAGGAGCGTGCGCTGGCGCGCCATGGCCTCGACGAACGCCGCGAGCCGCGCCGAGGTGAACTCGATCTGGATCGGCGTCACCGCGTTGCCGCTGGCGAGCAGCCCGCTCAACTCGTTGTAGGGCGGGCCCGGCGCCAGCACCGAGCACGCCGTCCAGTCGTTCTGCGACATCCACACGCCGGAGTTCGCGCCGCCGGTCCCGCCCGCGTTCACGTCCAGCGCGGTCAGCGTCAGCGTCGCCCCCACCAGGCGCACGCCGGCCGGGACCGTGGTGTAGTCCCAGTGGATCGCGCCGTTGAAGCTCGGGCCGCACGGCATCGTCTGGCGGTTGCAGTACTGGACGTTGCGGTTGCGGATGTCGCTGCTGCCGAAGTCCCTGAGGCTCACCGTCACCGACTCCACCGGCACCGACGCCGGCAGCACGCGGAACGACCGCACCGGGCCGTCCATGCGCTCGCCCGTGAGCAGGTTCTCGCTCGTGACCGCCCAGTGGACGCGGGCGCCCGCCGGCCACGCCTCCCGTGGCACGTGACGCGTGAACACGCTGCGCTGGAGCGGGGCGACCGCGCGGGCGGCGACCGCGACCGAGTCCTCGCTCGCGTAGACCTCGTACAACAGCTCGTTGAGCGGGATCTGCGTGCCGGCCCACCCGAGGGTCGTGACCGGGCCCTCGAGCGCGTCGGGCGCCGGATAGTCGTAGGTCACCCTGCGCAGGCTGTTCGTGGTGAACTGGAAGAACACCCCGCCCGGGAGCGGCGTGCCGCCGGCGTCGTGCACGGCCGGCGTGAACTCCACCGTGTAGGTGCGCCGCAGTTCGAGCGTCGGGGTGGGCCGCACGCGGATGCGCCGGGTGGCGCTCTCGTACGTCACGGTGCTGGGGATGCGCTGGCCGTCGAGCTTGAGGAACACGCTCTGCGCGGTCACGGTGGCGGGCGCGAGCGCGCGGTCGAACTCGCCCCAGATCTCGGTGTCGTACGCCACCGAGGTCGAACGCGCCGCGGGGTGGGTGGCGACGAGCACGGCTGAGGCGCTGGTCGCGAGCGGGGCCGGCGCGGTGGCCTGCCGGCCGCAGCCGGACGCGGCGGCGGCGAGCAGGAGGGTCGGGAGAAGGGTCGGGCGCATGGGTTCGGGCCGGCGGCCTCCGGCGGCCCGTGATGGTAGGTGGCGCTCACGGCCCTGACAACGGCGGCGTGCCCGGCGCGTCCGCTCGCGCGCCGGCCGCGTGCCGGTCCGGCCCGCCGGGAGGGTCCGGCCGCGCCGGGGTTCATGTAAGCTGCGCCGCGGACCGGGCACCCGCCTCCGGCGGGACCGCCGGTCCACCGTCCACGCCGCACCCCGGGCCCGGGAGCCTCCGCGCGTGATCCGAGCGATCGTCTTCGACCTCGACAACACGCTCACCGACTTCATGCGCATGAAGGAGGCCGCGATCGAGGCCGCCATCGACGGCATGCTCGACGCGGGCCTGAGGATGGACCGCGACGGGGTCCGCCGCCGGGTGCAGGCCATCTACGCCGAGCGCGGGCTCGAGTTCCAGCAGGTCTTCGACGAGCTGCTCGAGCGCGAGCTGGGCGAGGTGGACCCCAAGATCCTCGCCTCGGGCATCGTCGCCTACCGCCGCGCGCGCGCGTCGGAGCTGGTGCTGTACCCGCACGCGCTGATGACGCTGCTGGAGCTCGCCAAGCGCGGCATCCGGCTGGGTGTGGTCTCGGACGCGCCGCGGTTCCAGGTCTGGCTCCGGCTCTGCTCGCTCGGGCTCCAGCACCTGTTCGACGCGGTGGTGACGTTCGACGACACCGGCGAGCGCAAGCCCGCCGCGGCTCCGTTCCGCGAGGTGCTGCGGCGGCTCGGCGTGCCGGCCGCGGAGTCGCTGATGATCGGCGACTGGGCCGAGCGTGACGTGGTCGGGGCCAAGAGCCTCGGCATGACCACCGTGTTCGCGCGCTACGGGGACACGTTCGACACGAAGGAATCCGGTGCCGACCACGACGTCGACGACATTCACGAGCTCGTGGGCATCGTGGACCGGCTGAACGACCGCGGGTCACTCCACGAAGGAGGATCGCATGTCCGGTGAGAAGGTGCGCGCCGCCCGCGCGCACGTCTACGCGCCGCCCGAGGGCGTGGCGTCCGACGACAAGGTGCACGTGTACGTCTTCGACGTGTTCCGGGAGGCGTTCCTCCCCGGAAAGGTGTTCGAGAACGTGGAGCGCGCGGTGCAGTTCCAGCGCCACGAGCAGGAGCGCATCTACCAGGAGCAGGAGGCCGAGCCCGAGCTGTTCGACCTGCCGTTCCTGTCCAGCGACCCCGACCTGGTCGCCCGGGTGGACCGCGACGCCGAGTACAGGAAGCGCCTGGTCCGCGACCTGAAGGGCGACGCGCGCGCGCGCGGCCGCCGGCGCTGAAGCCCCCGGCATGCTGCTGCTGACGGCCGCCGAGATGCGTGCCGTCGACCGGGCCACGATCGCCGCCGGCACGCCGGGCGCGACGCTCATGGAGCGTGCCGGGCGCGCGGTGGCCGGAGCGCTCGAGAGCCGCTGGGGCTCGCCGCTCGCGCTGCGCGTGCTGGTGCTCGCGGGCGGCGGGAACAACGGCGGGGACGGCTTCGTGGCCGCGCGCGCGCTCGCCGAGCGCGGCGCGAACGTGACCGTGGCGCTGTGCGCGCCGCGCGAGCGGCTCGCGGGCGACGCGCGGGGCATGTTCGAGCGGCTGGACCCGCGCCGCGTGCGGATCGAGGAGCCCGCCGACGACGCGGCGCTGGCCGCGGCCGCGGCGCGGCTCGACCACTGGGACTTCGTCGTGGACGCGCTGCTCGGCACCGGGGCCGAGGGCGCGCCGCGCGGGCTGGTCGCGGCGGCCTGCCGGCTGGCCAACGCGCTCCGCGCTCGCGGCAGCCGCGTGCTGGCCGTGGACCTGCCCACGGGCGTCACCAGCGACGAGGGCGCCTGCGCGCCCGACGCTGTGCGCGCCGACGCGACGGTCACGTTCGGCCACCCGCGCCGCGGCCACTGGCTGTGGCCGGGCCGCGGCATGCGCGGCGCGCTCGAGGTCGCGGACATCGGGCTCGTCCCGCCCGAGCGGGCGAGCCTCTCGCCCGCCGAGCTCGCGAGCGCGGCCGTGCTCGCGCGTCTGGTGCCGCACCGCGACCCGCGCGCGCACAAGGGCTCGGCCGGCCGGGCGCTGCTCGTGGGCGGCGCGCCGGGCATGACCGGCGCCATGGTGCTCGCCGCGCGCTCGGCGGCGCGGAGCGGCGCCGGCTACGTGCGCGTGGCCGCGCCGGCGAGCCTCCAGGACACGCTCGCCGCGCACCTCGTGGAGCCGATGGTGGTGGCCTGCGGCGAGGACGAGCGGCGCTCGCTCAACGCCTCGGCGCTCCCCGGGATCCTGGCCGAGGCGGAGCTCGCGGACGCGGTCGGCGTGGGCGGCGGGCTCTCGCGTCGCGCGGGCGCGGCCCAGCTCGCGCGCGAGCTCGCCACGCGCCTGCCGCGCCCGCTCGTGCTCGACGCCGACGCGCTCACGGCGCTCTCGCCGGCCGCCGAAGTGCTCGTGCCGGCGCTCCGGCTGGCGCCGGCGCCGCGCGTGCTCACGCCGCACCTGGGCGAGATGCGGCGCCTCACCGGGCTCCCGGCGGGCGAACTCGAGGCGCGCCGCATCGACGCCGCGCGCGGCTGGGCGCAACGCTGGGGCGCGGTGGTCGTCCTCAAGGGCGCGCCCACCGTGGTGGCGGCGCCCGACGGGCGCGTGAGCGTGAACCCCACGGGCAGCGCCGCGCTCGCCACCGCCGGCACGGGTGACGTGCTCACCGGGACGCTCGTGGCGCTCCTCGCCCAGGGACGCGGCGCCTGGGACGCCGCGCGCGTCGCGGTGTACGTGCACGGGCGCGCGGGCGAGCTCGCCGAGGCGCGCGTCGGCGCGCCGGGGGTGCTCGCGGGCGACGTCATCGAGTCGCTGCCGCGCGCGCTCGCGGAGCTGGCCGCCGCGCATCCCTGAGCGCGGCGCCGGACGCGCCGACGCCCGCCCGCGCCGCGTGGTCTCCACGGCGTGGGCGGGCGTCGGGTGCTCCGAGGATGTCGCGGTGCGGGCCGGCGGGCGCCCGCCCGCGCCGCGCGTCACACGTGGCGGGACACCATCGCGGCGAGTTCGGCCTTGGGCCGGTTGCCGATGACGCGCTCGACCATCTCGCCGTTCTTGAACACCATCAGCGTCGGGATCGAGCCCACGCCGTAGCGGATGGCGACCTCCTGGTCCTCGTCCGTGTTCAGCTTCACCACCTTCAGCTTGCCGCCGAATTCGCTGGCGAGGGCTTCCACCGTGGGCGCGACGGCGCGACACGGTCCGCACCACGGGGCCCAGAAGTCCACGAGGACGGGCGTTGTGGCCTTGAGCACCTCGCTGTCGAAGTTGGCGTCGGAAACGGGGATGGCGCTGGACATGGGTCTCTCCGGAAGATTCAGGTGGACGCGGGGGCGTTCGGGACGATGCCCGGGACAGGTCGGTCACCGTGACCTCGCCGGCGCGGCGCACGGGTTCGACCTCATTCCGATGCGGCGAGCCGCGGCCGGTTGCTCGCGGATTCACGGCGGGGCGGGCAGAATAGGCAGCGGCGGACAGGACGTCAACGACGACGCGGCCCTCCGGCCGCCCCGATCTCCAATGCCAGGACGCACCGGATGATCCCACTTCGCGATGACAACAAGGCGCAAAGAGTCCCGGTCGTCACCCGGGCGATCATCCTCGCGAACGTGCTCGCGTTCGCGTTCGAGCTCTCGCTTGGCGATTCGCTGACGGAGTTCATGCGCGAGTGGGGCGTGGTGCCCGGCCGTCTCATCGCCTCGTTCGCCGGCGACACCGCGCTGCCGGTGGAGCTCGCGACCGTGCTCACTTCGATGTTCCTGCACGGCGGCTGGCTCCATCTCATCGGAAACATGTGGTACCTGTGGATCTTCGGGGACAACGTCGAGGACCGCATGAACCCGGTGCGCTACCTGGTCTTCTACCTCGCCGCGGGCGCGGTCGCCGCGCTGGTCCACTCCGCGCTCCTGCCGGGGTCCCCCGTGCCCACCGTGGGCGCGAGCGGCGCCATCGCCGGCGTGCTCGGCGCCTACGCGCAGGCCTACCCGCGCGCCCGCGTGCTCACGCTCGTCCCGGTGTTCTTCTTCTTCCAGGTGGTCGCGATCCCGGCGCTGATCCTGCTCGGCATCTGGTTCCTCATCCAGTTCATCTCCGGCACGCTGTCGTTCGGGAGCGGGAGCGGCGGCGTGGCGTGGTGGGCGCACATCGCCGGGTTCATCTTCGGCTTCGTCACGATGGCGGTCATGAACCGACGCCGGCCCTCGCACGCCGAGGTGGTCTAGCCGGCCCTCACGGATTCCGCATCACCGCCGGCCCGACTCGGCCTACGTGCTGCCGAATCGATGAGAGCGACTCAGGATCTGCCCGAGAACGCCGCGCGACGCCGCGGGGCGTTCTCGGACGGAGCCTGGCCGTCGAAGCGGCGGTCCTGCGGGGGCCGCTTCGTGAACTCGAGCGCGCGGCGCGTCGCGGCGCCGGAGCGCTCGTCGCGCACCCGCACCTCGAGCCGGTAGCGGCCCGCCGGCAGGGACTGGACCGGCACCGAAAGGTACTGCCGGCGGGTCGGGCCGCGCCCCCGCTCCGGCGTACGCACCGTGATCGGGTCCGGGCCGTGCCGCGAGAACAGCCGCCGGTGCCACGGTCGCCGGTCCGGATCCAGCGATCGCACCGTGTACTCGTATTCGAACAGCGTCGCGCCCGAGGCGTCGGGGCGGAGCTGGTACACCTCGAAGTAGGCGAGCAGCGGCGCGCCCGGACCGACGCTCGCGCCGTGGGCGGGGTCCAGCCGCACGCCATCCGCGCCCGCGGCCGGCTCGAGCGGTCCGCACACCGGGACCAGCTCGCTCATCGCCAGCGAGCGCGGCGGCGGCGCCACGTCCGGCGCGGCGCGGAACACGCCGCGGACGCTCCGCCCGTCGCTCACCGCCACGGCCACGCGGTAGCTCCCCGGTGGCAGGTCGAACGCGAAGTCGCCCGCCCGCTCCGCCGCGGGATCGCAGCGGGACGGGCCGAGCGGGCGTGAGGCGCGCTGCCGCTCGCGCCGGCTCGAGTCCAGCACCACGCACTCCGCCACCAGCTCCGCGCCGGGAACGCCGGGCGCGACGACGTGCGCGACGAGCCGCGGCCCGTCCGCGCCCTGGAACACGCTCACGAGCCCGCGCACCGGGAGCGGCTCGGTGCCCGGGGGGAGCGGCGCGAAGGCGCCCCGCCCGCCGGGGGCGGCCACGAACCCGCTCCGGGCGAGCGCCTCCGGGTCGGGCGAGGGCTCGCTCTCGCGCTGCGAGTTCCGCGGCAGCTCGTAGTTCTGCGAGACGGCGCGATCCTCGAGCAGCACGCGCATGCCGAGGTCGGGATAGTCCCAGACCTGCGCGTGAAGCGGGTACCACATGGGCTCCGAGTCGCCCACGTGCCGCGGGTCGCGCGCGAACCCGCCGATGAAGTCGACGAACCACTGGTCGTACTGGTTGGGCCGCCGGGCGAGCGGCACGCCGGGGGGCTGGTAGGACACGAGCGCTGGGGCCCCGTAACGCACGTAGAGCTCGGCCCGCATGTCCCAGCGGGGCTCCCACGCGTCGCTGACCAGCAGCACGGCGTGCGCCACACGCGCCTGGTACTCGAGCCACGCCTCGTTCGCCGCCGAGGTGGGGTCGGGGTCCAGGTCGACCCAGAACCGCCGGACCGCCTCGGCGCGCGCCGCGGCGGGCAGCGCCGCGAAGTCCTCCCGCGCGCCGTCGTCGAGCAGCGGCGCGAGGTCGCGGAACCGCTGCGCGACCGGATCCGGGAGCCGGGGGAGCGCGACCGCGAACAGGCTCTCGGCCTCGGCGAGCCGGCCCGCGCGGTGGGCCGCGGCGGCCGCCGCGAGATACGCGGCGCCGAGCGACGGGTCGGCGGCGAGCGCGAACGCGGCCGATCTCGCGGCGCCCGCCGCGTCGCCCTGCTCCACCCGCAGCGCGGCGAGGTGCGTCCACACGCCGGCGTTCTCGGGCTCGAGCCGGGCCGCGTTCGACAGGCACTCCACCGCGCGCTGGAGCGAGGCGTCGGCCAGCGTGGCGAGCCAGTCGCGCTTCCACGCGAGCCCCTGTCCCCGCCACGCCCCGGCGTCGGACGGGTCGAGCCCGGTGACGCGCTCGAACGTGACCCGGGCCGCATGCGTGAACCCGGCATCGAGGCAGGCGGCCGCCAGCTCTCGGAGCGCGCGGGCGTCCCCCGGGTGCTCGCGCGCGGTCTCCTGCAGCCGGCGGAGCGTCGCCCGGCGCGCGTCGAGGTGCGGACCCGCCGGCCGGTCCGGCGCCCTCGCGAGCCCCGGGACGGGCAGGGCGATCGCCACGAGAACGGTCAGGCCGAGACGCGTGCGGCGCATGCTCCAGTATGGCACCCGGCCCGGCCCGCGAAGCAACGGAGCCGGCGCCTCGTGGCGCAGGCCCCTTTCGGATGCGGCGGGGGACATGCTACTTCTTCTCCGCCTTCGCGGCCTTCGTGGCCTCGGCGTCGCCCGCGTCCGCCATGGCGGCGGGGGCGTGGTTCTCGACCAGATGGCAGCCGACCATCGAGGCGTAGACCTCGGGCGGCATCGGGCCCAGCGTCACCGCGACCTGCCTCTCCGCGCCGGCGCGCGACACGGCGTAGCCGATGGTCTGGCCGATCCTCCACTCGCCCTTGGCCTGCTCGAGCGCCCCCTTGTCGGACATCCTGGCGCCGTTCTCGACCGTGTCGTGCTGGAGCCCCACTCACGGCCATCCTCGGGCTTCGCCATGCAATTGAGGCAGGCCTGCGTGGTCTCGGTGAGTCTGGCCCTGCTGCCGGCCGGCGCCGGGGCGGCGACCGCCAGGGCCAGAGTCGCGAGCATCGTCCACGCGATCCGCCCGTTCATGAACAGTCGCTCCGTTCGTGAGACCGGCGGCAGCGGGGCTCCGGGGCGAGTCTCGCCCCTGCGGCTGCGCGCAGGCAGCCGCCGCACGGCGCGCGGTCGCAACCCCATCGCGCCGAACGCCGCGATGTCGCGGCCGAGTGCGCCAACCGTCCGGCCCGGGTAGACTGCCCGTCCCCCGCCGCGCGCCGGGCCCGGGCACCGCGCCGCCGCGGCTCCCGGTCGCCTCCCATGCCCCCCGGAGAATACCCGTGCGCTCCGACCTCGACCGCCTCATGCACCAGCGCGGCCTCGCCGGCCTCGTCGTGCTCGCGCTCGACCGCTACAGCCCGGCGTTCTACTACGCCACCGGGCAGAAGATCCATCACGGCTTCTACGTGCGCTCCGCGGACGGGCGCGCGCACCTCGTGCACGACCCCATGGAGCGCGACCAGGCCGCGCTCGTCGGCTGTCCGGTCACGTCGTACGCGCAGCGGGGATTCCTTCAGCGCGTGAAGACCGCCGATTCGCAGGTGCTGGCGCTCGCGGAGCTGGTGACCGAGGTGGCGCGCGAGCTGGGCCTCTCCGGCCGGATCGCGTTCACGGGCGACGCGGCGCTCGGCTACGGCTGGGCGATGCTGGACCACGTCCGGCGGCTGGCTCCGGAGCTGGAGGTGGACGCGACCCAGCCCGAGCTGCTCGCGGAGGCGGGCATGACCAAGTCGGAGGACGAGCTGGACAAGATCCGCCACTGCTCGCGCGGCGCGGTCGAGGCGATGCGGCGCGTACGCGAGGAGCTCGCCTCGCTCAAGCGGAACGGCGACGGCTTCGTCACGCCCGCGGGCGACCGCGCCACGCTCGGCCATCTGCGCCGGCTCCTCCACCGCACGTTCGCCGAGTTCGGGCTCGCCGAGGACGGCGAGAGCATCGTCGCCCAGGGCCGGGACGCGGGCGTGCCGCACAACCGCGGCAACGACGCCGAGGCGATCCGGGCCGGCGAGCCCATCCTGGTGGACATCTTCCCGGGCGAGGCGGGCGGCGGCTACCACACCGACATGACCCGCACGTTCTGCCTCGGGCCCGCGCCCGAGCCGCTGCGCAAGGTCTACGGCGAGTGCCGCGAGGCGTTCGAAGCCGCGATGGCGCGCGTGAAGGGCGGCGAACCCTGCCGCGACCTCCAGGAGCTGGTGTGCGACGTGTTCGAGCGCCAGGGGCACGCCACGATCCGGAAGAACCAGACCGCGCAGGAGGGTTACGTGCACGGCCTCGGTCACGGCGTCGGGCTCGCGGTGCACGAGGGGCCGCGCCTCGGCGGACCTCCCACGAACACCGCGAAGCTGGCGCCAGGGCACGTCGTCTCGGTGGAGCCGGGACTCTACTACCCCTCGCGCGGCCTCGGCGTGCGCATCGAGGACCTGGTGGCGGTGCGCGCCGACGGCGGGATCGAGATCCTGACGCCCGCGCCGTACGAGCTGGAGGTGCCGATCCGCGCATGAAGTCCGCCTCCTACGAGGTCCCGCGCCCGCCGCGGAACGAGCGAGCGGTGCTGGTGGGCCACGCGCGCGGCACGCGCGCGGAGTCCCGGGCCGAGCGCGCGCACCTGGAACGCTCGCTCGACGAGCTGGGGCTGCTCGCCGACACCGCGGGCGCCATCGTCGCCGACACGCTGGTCCAGCGCCGCGGCGAGATCCACCCCGGCACGTTCCTGGGAAAGGGCAAGGTCCAGGAGCTGAAGGAGCTGGTGTCGAGGCGCGACGCCGAGCTGGTGATCTTCGACGACGACCTCTCGCCGGCTCAGGTGAAGAACCTCGAGAAGTCGCTGGAGCGGAAGGTCATCGACCGGAGCGAGCTGATCCTCGACATCTTCGCGCGCCGCGCGCGCACGCGCGAGAGCCGCCTGCAGGTGGAGCTGGCGCAGCTCGAGTACACCCTGCCGCGACTCACCGGCATGTGGCGGCACCTCGAGCGGCAGGCCGGCGGCATCGGCACGCGCGGTCCTGGCGAGACCCAGCTCGAGACGGACCGCCGGCTCGTGCGCGAGCGGATCGCGCGGCTCAAGCGCGAGCTGGAGGCCGTCGAGCGCGAGCGCGAGACGCAGCGCGCCCGGCGCCGTCGCGAGTTCCGCGCCGCGCTGGTGGGCTACACGAACGCCGGCAAGAGCACGCTGTTCAACGCCCTCACGCGCGCCGGCGTGTTCGTGGAGGACCGCCTGTTCGCGACGCTGGACTCCACCACCCGGCAGCTCGTGAGCCCGGAGCGGGAGGTGGCGCTCGTCACCGACACGGTCGGGTTCATCCGCAAGCTGCCGCACCACCTGGTGGCCTCGTTCCACAGCACGCTGGTCGAGGCCATCGAGGCCGACCTGCTGCTGCACGTGACCGACGCCGCCGACCCGGACTTCCGCCGCCACATCGTCGCCGTGGACCAGGTGCTGGACGAGATCCTCCGCGAGCCGCGCCCGCCGCGGCTCATGGTGTTCAACAAGTCGGACCGGCTGGAGGAGGACGCCGAGGCGGGGCTGCGCGTGGAGTTCCCCGGCTGCCACGTGGTCTCGGCGACGACGGGCGCCGGACTGGGCCCGCTTCGCGCCGAGATCTTCCGTCGAGCCGCCGCGCGCGGGCGGCACGGCGCCGGCCGCGGCACCGCGGCGACGCGGACCGAGTCGCCGCGGCCTTGAGCGGCGCTGTGCTCGCCTACAGCCGCGATGTGGCCGCCCCGGCGGCGCGGGCCTTCGCCGCGCTCACCGAGGCGCGCCACCTCGAGCGCTGGTTCTGCGACGCCGCCGAGAGCGACCCGCGCGCGGGCGGCGCCCTGGTGCTGCGCTGGACGCGCCCGGGTTCATCCGGGCTGGCGTTCGAGGGGCGCTGGCTCGAGGTGACGCCGCCGGTGCGCGCCCGCTTCCGCGGCGGGCACGCAGGTTACCCGGGCGGCGACGCGGGCGAGGTGGGGTTCGCGCTCGCGCCGCTCGACGCCGGGTGCCGCGTGGACGTGCGCCACGCCGTCCCCGACGATGCCGCCTTCGCTCCGCACGTCGCCGAGTGGCGCGCCGCCTGGCCGCGCGCTCTGGAGCGGCTCGCGCGCTACCTGTCGGCCGCGACCGGCCGCGGGGCCGCCCCGGCCTGAGCGCCATCCGCTTCGAGCGCTACGTCGCGCTGGGCGACAGCTCCACCGAGGGCCTGTCGGACGGCGACCCGGAGCTCGGCTACCGCGGCTGGTCACGGCGGCTCGCCGCGCGCATCGCCGCCGCGCAGGGCGGGTTGCTGTACGCGAACCTCGCCGAGCGCGGCCTCACGACGCGCGAGGTCCGCGAGCGCCAGCTCGAGCGCGCGCTCGCGCTCCGGCCGGACCTCGCCACGCTGTTCACCGGCACCAACGACGTTCTCGCGCTGCGATTCGACCTGGACGCGTTCACCGCCGACACGCGCGCCATGCAGCGCGGGCTGCGCGCCGCGGGGGCCGCCGTGCTCACGTTCACGCTCCCGGACCTGGCCCCGCTCCTGCCGCTCGCGCGGTTCGTCGCACCGCGGATCCTCGCCATGAACGAGCGCGTGCGGGCGGTCTCCGCCGAGACGGGCGCGAGGCTCGTGGACTTCGCCGCGCACCCGGTGGCGACGGACGCGCGGCTCTGGGACGAGGACCGCATCCACGCGAACCCCGCCGGGCACGCGCGCATCGCCGCGGCGCTGGCCGAGTCGCTCGGGCTCCCGGGCGCGGGCGGCGCATGGCGCGAGCCGCTGCCGGCCGCGGGCCCGCCCGGCGCGCTCGATCTCGTCGCCCGCGAGACGGCGTGGGCGCTGCGCCACCTCCTGCCGTGGATGGCGCTCGGGATCGCCCGCGCGATCCGGCGCCCGCCGCCGCCTCCGCCGGCGCGGGCGGAACTGCGGCCTGTCCCGTCGTGAGCTATCTTCCCGGCTCCGCCGTCGCGCCCCGGACGCCCGCCGGCGTCCGCGCCCATCCCGGAAGGAACCCCGCATGCCCGGCACGAGCCCCGCGCTCCGCACGCTCCGCTTCGGCCACAGTCCCGACGCCGACGACGCGTACATGTTCTACGGATTCCACACCGGAGCGGCCCAGGTCGAGGGTCATCGGGTCGAGCACGTGCTGGAGGACATCCAGAGCCTGAACGCGCGCGCCATCGAGCGCGCCGACCTCGAGCTGACCGCGTGCAGCGCGCACGCCTACGCGTTCCTCGCCGACCGCTACGCGGTGATGAGCTGCGGCGCGAGCTTCGGCTGGGGCTACGGGCCCGTGCTGGTGGCGCGCGAGGTGTGCACGCCGGAGAGCCTCGCCGGAAAGCGGGTCGCGATCCCCGGCCGCCTCACGACGGCGGCGCTGCTGCTGCGCACCGAGTGCCCGGACGTCCGGCCGGTGGAGGTGGCGTTCGACCGCATCCCGCAGGCGGTGCTCGCGGGCGAGGTGGAGGCGGGCGTCATCATCCACGAGAGCCAGCTCACCTACCGCGACGAAGGGCTCGTGAAGGTGCTGGACTTCGGCGAGCTCTGGAAGGAGCGCGACGGGCTCCCGGTGCCGCTCGGGCTGGACGTGGTGCGCCGCGACCTCGGCCCCTCGCTCATGCGGGCATGCAGCGCCGCGTTCCGGGCCAGCATCGAGGCGGCGTTCGCGCACGAGGACGAGGCGCTCCGCTACGCGCTCCGCTTCGGGCGTGGTCTCGACACGGAGAAGGGCAGCCGGTTCGTGCACATGTACGTGAACGAGCTGACGCTGGACATGGGCGAGCGCGGCCGCGCGGGCCTGGCGCTCCTCTACCGGCGCGCCGTCGCCTGCGGGGCCATCCCCGCAGCGCCGGCGTTCGACGTCGTCTGAACCGGGAATCCCAGGGAGGCCCTCGATAGAGACGCTCAAGCCCGTCACGCACACGCGCTGGGACGACGTGCCGCTCGACCACGTGAACGCGACGTTCGACCGGAAGCTCGTCTCCGGCGAGCACATCACCATCGCGCAGGTGTACTTGAAAAAGGGCGGCGGCGCGCCCAAGCACCACCACGCGAACGAGCAGTTCAGCTACGTCATGCGCGGCACGCTCCGGTTCTGGATCGGCGACGACGATCAGCAGCTCGACGTGAAGGGCGGCGAGGTGCTGCACCTGCCGCCGAACGTGCCGCACCGGGCGGAGGCGCTGGACGACGTGTTCGTGGTGGACGTGTTCAGCCCGCCGCGCCACGACTGGGTGAACAGGACCGACGCCTACCTGAGGAAGTAGCCGTGGACCTGGGGCTCGCCGGCCGCGTCGCGCTGGTCGCGGCGGCCTCGAAGGGGCTCGGGCGCGCGATCGCCGAGGAGCTGGCGGTCGAGGGAGCGATGCTCGCGATCTGCTCGCGGGACGCGGCGGCCATCGGGGCCACGGGACGCGCCATCGCCGCGGCCACCGGCGCCGAGGTGCTGGCGCGGGCGGCGGACGTGACGCGCCCGGCCGACGTCGCCGCGCTCGTGAACGCGGCGCTCGCGCGCTTCGGCCGCGTGGACATCCTGGTCACGAACGGGGGCGGGCCGCCGTCGGGGCCGTTCGAGGCGCACGACGCCGCGGCGTGGCAGCGCGCCGCGGAGGGCACGTTGTTCGCCCCGATCGAGCTCACGCGCCGCGTGCTCCCCGGCATGAAGGACCGCCGCTGGGGGCGGATCCTGAACGTCACCGGGATCGCGGCGAAGCAGCCGGTGGACGGGCTCATGCTCTCGAACAGCCTGCGAGCCGCGGTCACCGGCTGGGCGCGCACGCTCGCGAACGAGGTGGCGCCGTTCGGCGTCACGGTGAACAACCTGGTGCCCGGCTACACGCGCACCGAGCGCGTCTCCGAGCTGGCGCGCGCCACGGCGGAACGCGAGGGCATCCCGCCGTCGGAGGCCCTGGCGCGCTGGGAACGCCAGATCCCGATGGGCCGGCTCGGAACCCCACGCGAGCTGGCCGCGCTCGCCGCGTTCCTCGCCTCGGAGCGCTCGAGCTACATCACCGGAACCTCGATCCCGGTGGACGGCGGCTGGATCCGCTCGCTGCTGTGACCGCCGGCGGGGCGGCCCCCGGACGTGCCGCGGGAACGGGCGCGCTCGTGGCCGCGCCCGCGAGCCACCCGCGCGCGCCCCGGGAATAGCGTCCGGCGACCCGCGTATCGAACCCGTGACACCTCGCCCCCGTCCCGGCTAGGTTCCGGGCTCCCCTCATCGCCCTCGCCGAGGTCGGTCCCATGCGAAGCCCCCGCCGCAGTCTCGTCGCGTGTCTCTCCGCGTTCCTCGCGCTCCTCGCGGTGTCCCGCTCCGCCGCCGCCGGCTCCGAGGCGGACTCCGAGTATGGGAGCTACCGCATCCCCGACCACCGCTGGTGGCAGTCGAGCGCCGACCTGGGGCTTACGGCGAGCCACAACGACGTCGGCTGGCCGGCGGGCTCCCGCTCCCGCCTCGGGTCCTTCGCGGGAAATCTCACGGCGCGCGCGAACTGGGGGTTCGACTCCGATCCCTCGGCGCTGAGCTGGAGCCTGGGGGCGGACGTGCGAGGCGACCGGCGGCACCAGGAGAGCGCGGTCCTCGATCCGTTCCAGGAAGCCTCCAGCGAGAACGGCGACCGGAGCCTGGTCCAGTCGTTCTCCGCCCAGGGCTCCTGGCGCCGCTACCCGTGGGCGTCGCCGGTCGGGGTCACGCTGGGGAGCTGGCACAACCTCGCGCTCTCGCAGCGCTTCAGCTCCGGCGGCTCGACGCGCATCCGCCCCACCCAGACCGAGCACACGCTCCACTCGTCCGGCCAGGGCGAATGGAGCTACCAGGGCTCCCTGAGCGCGGGTGTCGGCCTCGGGCGCGTCCGGGACGTGACCCCCGTCTATCAGGCGCAGGTGATGGAGGACCGGCTGCGGCGGACGGGCGCGCTCTCCCGGGCGCTCACGCCCGGGGCTCGGTACCGGCTCGCCTCGCTGCTCGCCACCCGCGGCGGCCCCGGCTACGCGCACCAGCGCCCGGACAAGTACTTCTGGGAGGCGCTCGAGAGGGTGCTCCGCGACGACGGCGCGCTCGAGCGGGGCACGCTCGACGGCTACAGCGCGCATCGCGTGCTCGAGCCGGTCGTGCCGGCGGGTAAGGTGTTCCGGCGGGCCGGCTGGTTCGCCGGTCCGGCGGTGGCCGTGGGCACGCTCCGCACGCACCGGAGTCTCGAGGAGGCCTCGTCCTACGTGCTCGTGGTCGGCGGCACGCCGACGGTCTCGACGGGGTTCCGCGCCGACACGGAGCAGACCGACCGCCGGGACGACATCCTCACCGCGTTCGTGGCCGAGGCCCACCGGCCGGTGGGCCTGCGCTGGCAGCTGGACGCCTCGCATTCGACCCAGGCCGGGGATAGCGGGCGCTACGTGAGCGCCGCCACCTCGCTGGGCGCGACGTGGGCGGTCTCCGACCGCTGGATCGGGGGCGTGAGCGCCCGGCACGCGGTCCTGGCCACGGGGCGCGGCTCCGCCCGCGGCGTGGACACGTGGGACGTCGGGCTCGCGGCCGAGCTCCACTACTTCCTCGAGGACTCGTGGACGCTGGGCCTGCGGGGGAGCGAGGTGCAGAACCATCGCCGGAACGCCTTCTCGCGCGGCGGGCAGTACAGCCTGAGCATCACGCGCCTGTTCTCCGGCTACTTCGAGCTCCCCGGCGTCGCCGCGATGCGGCTCACGCCGCCGGCACCCTGAGCGCGCTGTCCAGCCGCGTACGGTCTGCTGTACGTTTGCGGCCATCGGCCGGATACAGCGGCCGGGTGGCGTCACGCCCGGCCGCCCGGCGTAACAAGTTCCACCTCCATCCCGCCGCGGCACGCCTCCTGCTCCGCTCGCCCGCGTCGCGCCGGATGGCGCGGTTCCCCCGACCCGGAGGTGATCCATGATGCGCCTCGTCTCGATCGCCCTGCTGCTCGTGCTCGGCCTCCAGGTCGCCGAGCCCGCGTTCGCGCGCCGCGTCGTCGTCCGCCACAGGCACAAGCGGACCACCGTCGTCGTCCACCGCGGCTGGCCGCTGCGACGTCCGGCGCGAGTGGTGGTCGTGCGGCCCGCCCGCGTCGTGGTGCGCGTGCGGCCGGCCGTCTACCTGGCGCCGGTGGTGTTCGTCGGCGTGCTCGTGGCCGCGACGTCGGCCCCGGCCCGCGACATCCTCGTCTGGGAGGACGGCGAGACGCTGGTGAAGGACGAGGACTGGACCGAGTTCACGCTCAACTGCGATTCGCGCGGGACGAAGCTGTGGCTCGAGGTGGTCTCGGGCCGCGTGCAGGCGGACTGGGCCGAGGTCGTGTTCGAGAACGGCGACACGCAGGTCGTGGACTTCGCCGAGCGCACCCACGGCCCCGGCCTCTACTCGCTCCTCGACTTCCGCGACGGCCGCAAGGTGGACCACGTCCGCATGGTCGCCCGCGCGAAGACCGACGAGGCCCGCGTCGTCCTCAAGATGGAGAAGTAGCGAGCCGGCGCCCGGGGCTTCGCCGGCCGGAGCCGCCAGTATGCCGGCGGGGGGAGGGGGTATCCGCCGAAGGCGGATGCCCCCTCCCCCCGCGTGAGTCGCAGGCCACCGCGACGCGATCGTCGAGCCCGCGACCAGCCCGCGCTCAGTTCGTCGTGAAGCCCCGCATGTAGCGCACCACGCGCTCGCCCTCGCGCTCGCGCAGCGAGAGGCAGGTGTGCACCAGGTCGCCGACCCGCTCGAGCGTCTGGTCCACGCCCGGCACCGCGCGCCCCGGCTCGGCGAAGAACGCCCGCGTCGCCGCGAGCCGCTCCGCCGAGCAGCCGCTCCCCATCATCGGCATGAAGCGCAGCGCCGGCGGTGGCAGCCGCTCCGCCAGCCGCGCCCAGTTCCGCTGCACCCACTCGAACATGCGCCCCGCGAACGCCTCGTCGCGCTCGCCGCCGCCCTGCATGAGCACGAACATCTCGGTCGGACGCACCTTGTCCGAGAGCATGTACTCGAGCGCCCGCGCCTCCAGGGCCTGATCCTCGAACGCCCCCAGCGCGGCCAGGAACTGGCGGCGGATCGCCGGCACCTCGCTCGTCTCGAACCGGCGCTGGTATTCGGCGAACAGCTCGGCGCCCCCGCGCCGCGCCGCGAGCGACAGCACCGAGCCCGCGATCCCGGGGTCCACGCTGCTCGAGTCCGCCAGGTACCGCGCCGCCGCGTCGGTGGCGAACGCCATCACCTTCTCGTCGCGGCCGCGGAGCGCCAGCCAGCGCAGCAGGTCGCCGCGGATCGTGGACACCGTCTCGTCCTCGCCCGGCTTCCGCTCGATGCCGACCCGCTCGAGCGCCGGCGAGAGCGTGCGCCGGACGTAGACCGCGAACAGGTCCGCGAGGCTGTCCGGGACGAACGGGGCGCGCACCGTCCCGAGGCCGGCGAGCGTGCTCGAGACCACTTCCGGCTCCGGGTCGCGCCCGAAGTGGGACAGCGCCTCGAGGTAGGTGTCGCCGTGCACCTCGCCCGTGGCCATGAGCAGGCCCAGGTTGCCGAGGAACTCCACGCGCTCGTCCGGCGTGAGCCACTCGCTCGCGCGCCCGGCGATCGCGCCCATCCATTCCTCCGGGATGCTCCACGCGTAGTAGCCGTGACCGCCGCCGTTCGGCAGCACCCACGCCGGCTTCGCGGGCAGGCGCACCACGGCGCTCTCCTCCGCGAGCAGCAGCCGATGCGTGCGGACGGCGCGGCCGTCCGACCACTTGAGCGTCACCGGCACGCGCCAGCGCACGGGCGGCTGCGAGACGCCGTGAGGGGTGGCGCGCGATTGCGTCACGCGCACGCCGCCCTCGGCGGGGACCACGCGCAGGAGCGGCACGCCCGGCTGGTCGAGGAACGTGGTCATGGCGCGCGACACGTCGGTGCGGCTCGACTGGTCGAGCGCGCGCCACAGGTCGGCGGCGGTCGCGTTCCCCCACTCGTGGCGCCTGAGGTAGGACTGCACGCCCTTCCGGAACGCCTCCGCCCCCAGGAAGCGCTCGAACATGGACAGCACCGCGTTCCCCTTGCTGTATACGAGCCCCACGTTCTGGAGGCCGGCGGCGGAACTGGTCGTGCGGTCGCGAATGGCGCGCGTCGAGGGCTGGATGTCGCCCCCGCGCACGCGCTGCACGCTCTGCAGGTCGTGCAGGCCGGCCCGGTAGGCGGGGAACACCTCGTCGGTGATCTTGCTGGCCATCCAGTCGGCGAACGACTCGTTGAGCCACAGGTCGTCCCACCATTCCATGGTGACGAGGTCGCCGAACCACATGTGCGCCAGCTCGTGCGCCACCACGTTGGCGTTGGACCGGCGCTGGGACAGCGTCGCCCGCACCGGGTCGAGCAGCAGGACGTCGTCCCGGAACGTGATGAGCCCCGGGTTCTCCATGGCGCCGTAGGCGAACTCGGGCACCGCGATCAGGTCCAGCTTCTCGAACGGGTACTTCGAGCCGAACCAGCGCTCGAGCGCGGCCAGGATCGGGGGCGTGGCCGCGGCCGTCACGCCGGCGAGCGAGGATTGTCCCTGGCACGCGACGATCCGGGTCGGCGCGCTGGTGCCCGCGACGGGCACGTACTCGAACGGCCCCACCGCGATCGCGATCAGGTAGCTCGGGAGCGGGGGCGTGCGCTTGAACGTGACGGTCTTCCAGCCGTCCTGCTCGCGCGTCCGCTCCGGCGGCGTGTTCGTGAGCGCCTCCTGCGTCGTCGGCACCTCGAGTGTCAATTGCCACGGGAACTTGAAGCCGGGCTCGTCCCAGCACGGGAACGCCTCGCGCGCGTCGTCCGACTCGAACTGCGTGAACAGGTGGCCGCGCTGCTCCCGCACCATCCGGTAGAGGCCCACCGCCCGCGTGCCGTAGAGGTGGGTGAACTCGATCTCCAGCTCGGCCGCGCCGGGCGCGAGCGGCCGGGCGGCGACGAGCGTCTGGAGCCCGTGGTCGCCGCTCGCCCGGGTGACGCCCACCGAGTCGCCGCGCTGCCGGAGCGCGATGCGCGTCAGCCGCTGGCCCTCGGCGTGGAACCGGAGCGTGTCGGTGGCGCGCGCGACCTGGAGCTCCACGCGGACGCGGCCCGAGTAGCTGCGCTTGTCCGGGTCGAGCCTCAGGTGCACGGCCTGAAAGCGCGGCGCCACGTCCCGCCCGAGGCGCACGTCGGGCGCCTCCTCGGCGCGGGCGGGCGACGTGAGGCCGAGCAGGCAGGCGGCGATCAGGATCGCGCGGGCGCGGCGAGGGGCGGGCGACGGCATGGGGCCTCCGGAGGTGGATGAGGGCAGGACGGCCGGGGAACAGTGCGCGGAGTCGCGCGCGTGCGCAAGCCCCACCGCATCCGCGGCGGCGCGGCCCGCGCACGGATGTCGGTTCGGGTAGTGTGCCGCGACATGGCGCCGACACGGAGGTCGACGGAGCAGCTGGTGCCGCTCGTGCTGGTGATGCTCACCGCGGCGGCGAGCTGGTACGCGCACGCCCAGGCGTGGGACCTGGGCCGGCGCTCGCCGATCCTGTCGCACGCGAGCGCGCAGGTCGCGCTCGCGGCGCGCGAGCTCACCTGGCGCGGCCACCTGGCGACGCCGTTCGCGCTGCCGCTCGATCTCGTCCGGCACGCCGACCCGCCGTGGCCGCTCTCGGCGGTCCAGCCGGGCCTGGTCCTGGTCGAGGCGCTCGTCTTCAAGCTCGCGCCGGCGCACGGGGTCCCGATCGGCTCCGACCCGCGTGCCTGGCTCACGCTGCTCGTACCGTTCACGAGCTACCTGATGCTCGGCGCGGCCGGCATGCTCGGCACCCGGCACCTGCTGGCGTGGCAACTGCCGGACGCTCCGGCCTGGGTCCGGTCCGGGGCGCCGGCCACGATCGGGCTCATGCTGGTCCTGGACCCCGAGGCGCAGCACCTCGCCATCTCGGGCACGCCCGAGATGCCGGCGACCGCGCTGCTCCTGGCCGCGCTCCTCGGAGTGGCCCGCGGCGCGGGTGCGAGCCACCCGTGGGTGTTCGGGCTGCTGCTCGGCGCGGCCGGGCTGTTCCGGGCGCAGATGGCGTGGCTCGCGCCGGTGTTCGCGCTGCTGTCCGGGTGGAGCGCACCCGCCGGGGGGCGCGTGCGCGTGACGCTCTTCGTACTCGCGGGCTTCGCGCTGCCGCTCCTGCCCTGGTGGGCCTACCAGTGGCGCATGTTCGGCTCGCCCGGCTGGGACGTGTCCCGGCTCGCGCTCTGGGACCAGGTCGAGGGCCGTACGTGGCTCGAGATGGTCAGTCGCCCGGTGTCCCCCGACGTGCCCGCCGGCCTCGCCGCGTGGAAGCTCCTCGGCGCGAAGATGTGGCATCACCTCGGCCGGCTGGGACCCCTGCTCCTCGAGGGCCCGCGCGGGCTCTGGTTCGGCGCGCTCGCCGCCTGGCTCCTGATGCGTCCGTCGCGCCCGCTCGCCGCGGCGGGACTCGCCGCACTCGCCGGGCTCGCGCTCGACCTGCTCGCCGCGTGCGCCGGCCTGCCGTGGCCGCGCGACCTGTTCCCGACCCGGGTCCTCGCCGAGGCGGCGGGCGTGCTCGCGCTGTGGGCGCTGCTCGGGCGCGGGAGCGGCGCGGGCGGGCGCGGGCGCGCGGGGCTGCAGGCCGGTGTGGCGATCCTCGCGCTCGGCTGGGGCCTGTGGCTCTCGCAGTCGGCGCGCGCCGACGCCGGCTCGATGTCGCGCGAGCGCGGCGTGCCGGCGAGCCGTTCGCTCACGGCGCTGTCCGTTTCGCTCAACGAGGTGCTCCGGCCCGGCGAGACGGTGATGAGCAACCTCGGCCCGGCGCTCGCGTGGCAGACGAACCACCCCGTGCTCGCCCTCGCGGACTCCCCCGCGGACGTGGCCGCCTGCCGCCGCCGGCACGCGTTCCGCCACATCGTGCTGGTGTTCCGCCGCGCCGACCGCGCATGGCCGGCGTGGCGGGAGATCGTCGAGCGCCCCGGCGGCGGCGCGCTCGAGGGCGAGCTGGGCGTGTCGCGCGAACGCCGCTTCCAGACGGCGGACGGGTTCCAGGTCGTCTGGCTCGAGCTGGGCCCGGTGCCCTCCGCCGTGGCCGGGGCCGTCGGACCGGGCGGATGATCCGGCGACTCGCCGCGTGGATCTGGGGCCTGGGCCTGGTCGGCGCGGTCTCCGGGGCGGCCGCCTGGCTCGCGCTCCGGCACCCGGTGGGCCCGCCCCGGTCCGCACCGGCCGTGGCCGGCGCGCCGGTCACGTTCGAGCTGGCGACGGACTCGCTCGCCCGCGGTGCGATCCGGCTCCCGCAGCCGGGCTTCCGGGGGCGCGAGCGCGAGTCGCTCGACGTGGGCGCGGTCACGCCCGTCTCGGGTCTCGTGCTCGTGACCCCGCCCGCCCTGCGCCCGCCGAGTCCCGAGGACGGCGCACGCGTGCTCACCGTGACGCTGCTGCGCGAGGGCCGCGAGCTGGGCACGCGCCAGTGCCGCTTCTACGCGCTCGGCGACGCGGTGCGACTGCGGCCCGCCGCGCGGCTCGAGGCCGGCGACTACGACCTGCGCTTCGCGCTCGCTCCGGCCGGCCCGGACGGACGTCCGCTGGTCTGGTTCTTCCGGCTGCGGGTGCGCTGAGCGGGCCCCACCGGGAGCGTTGCGCTCAGGAGCTCGCGGGCGGAGGAGGTTTCGGGCGGGGACGCGCGGTCGGGCGCCCGGCGCTCAGCGGCGGAGCGAGACGGGCGCCGGAGCGGTGGACGTGCACGGCCGGACGCGGTCACCGGGGCGCGCCTCGCCCTCGACGACGCGCGCATGCGCCCGGTCGCGACCCTCGAGGCCGGTCACGAGCACGACCCCGACGCGCACCTCCTCGCCGAGCCGCGTGAAGTCCTCGTCCCAGGTCTCGATCCCGGCGCGCCAGACCTCGAGACGCTCCCCGGCGTAGAGCCCGTGGCCGGCACCGGCGTCGAGCATGCACCGCTCGGCGGTGGCGAGCACCACGTTCGCACGCCAGCGGTCCGTGAGGCGCCGGTCGACCGCGCGGGCCAGGTCCGACACGACCTCGTCCAGGGCTTCCGCGAGCGGACCGCTGGGGGAGACCGCCGCGGCCGGCGTCCGCGGCCGGCCGGCGCTCGCCGTGCTGCGGCCGCGTCGCTCGCGCGCGACCGTGGTCTCGAGGATCACGCTCCCGTCCGCCGTGTCGAGCGCGCGCAACGTCACCCGCACGCCGGCGAACGACCGCGCGTCCGGAGCGCCCACTCCCCAGCGCGAGAACTTCCCCGGCTCGCGGTGATCGTCGTGCACGAACTCGGCCACGACGCCCGTGACCACGACCTCGGCCCCGGCCGAGCGGCCCAGCTCGAGCGCCCGCTCGTCCTCGATCGGGCGCGTCGCGCCGTCGGGCGACCGGCCCACGTGCACGACGTCGCGCCCGTGAGCCCGGGAGAGCGAATCGGCGAGGCGCCTGCCGACGAGCGCCGTCGGTTGCTCGCCGGTCCACGCGGCCCACGAGCGGTCGGTGGCGTCCGCGAGCGCGCACAGCGCGACCCGCGTGCGCGGCGGCGCGCACTCGCCGTCCGCCCGCTTCGCCGCAGCGGTCGCCGGGCAGACGGAAGCCAGGCACGCCGCGACGAACAGCGCCGCGCCCGGCGGTCGCAGATGGAAGAGGTGGAAACGCAGGAGCCCCTCCGGCTACGCGCGTGCGATGCACGCGCCGGACCACGGCGTCGGCCTCCCAACTCATTGCGCCCCATCAGGCTGCTCCGCCTCCGGCTCTCCTGGGCGGGTCCGCTCACCCCGCTGCGGGGGCATCCGCCCCGCGCGAGTCGCCGCGCGCCCGGGGTTTCGATGCCGCGCACCCGTCGGCATGCCGGCGGGGCGGGGGCGGGTACGAGCCGAAGGCGAGTGCCCCCTCGCCCCGCGTGAGCCGCGGGCGTCCGCAGCGGGAGCCCTCCGCCCGGCGGGCGCCGGGCTACCGCGGCATCACCAGGGTGTCGCCCGGCTCCTCGCCCGCCAGCGCCGGCGGGTACTCGGCCGGCAGCTCGCGCAGGCTCTCGATGAACAGCGGCACGTCCGCCGACAGCTCCGCGAGCGCCTCGGGCCCCTCACCCGTGCGCAGGATCTCGTACAGCGTCGTGCGCTGCGCCGGCGTGAAGCCCGCCTCGCGGATCAGCGTCTCGATCTCGGCGACCGTCGTCCTGTTCACGTGGCCCGTGGCCAGGTGCACGTTCTCCTCGAACAGCGTGCCGCCGAAATCGTCCGCGCCGAAGTGGA
>CAZSQX010000019.1:0-61859 GCA_964609125.1 uncultured bacterium | reverse complement strand
CGCGGGGCTCCGCGTGACCGTTCGTGCCGCGGGGGTTCCGGCGCCCGGGGCGGGTGCCGCCGGGGTCGTGGCGTAGGGCGGGTGGGCCGGGGTTGGCCGAGCTCTGGAGCATCCCCGCCGTCCAGACGCTGACCTGGGCGCTCGTGAAGGTGCTCGTCATCCTTCACGTCATGCTCGGCGTGGTGAGCTATCTCATCTACGCCGAGCGCAAGATCTGCGGCCACATCCAGGCGCGCACCGGCCCCAACCGGGTCGGGCCGTTCGGGCTCCTCCAGCCCATCGCCGACGTGGTCAAGCTCCTGTTCAAGGAGGAGTTCATCCCGGCGAGGGCGAACAAGGTCGTGTTCCACATCGCGCCCATCCTCGCGGTGTTCCCCGCCATCGTCACGTTCTCCGTCATCCCGATGGGCCCGCCGCCCACGTTCGTGGTCACCGACATCAACGTGGGCCTGCTGCTGTTCCTCGCCATGTCGAGCCTCGGCGTGTACGCGATCACGCTGGGCGGCTGGGCGTCCAACAACAAGTACGCGCTGCTCGGCGGCCTGCGCTCGTCGGCGCAGATGATCTCGTACGAGCTGGCCATGGGGCTGTCCACGATCCCCGTCCTGCTGCAGGCGGGCACCATGTCGCTGGTCGGGATCGTCGAGCGTCAGGGCGGCTGGTACGCGGTCGGGAACAGCGGCCTGTGGCTGCCCAACTGGGGCATCTTCCACTGGTTCCTGGTGCTGCCGTTCGTGATCTTCCTCATCACCGCGTTCGCCGAGACCAACCGCGCGCCGTTCGACCTGCCCGAGGCCGAGGGCGAGCTCGTGGCCGGCTTCCACACCGAGTACTCGTCCATGAAGTGGGCGCTGTTCTTCCTCGGCGAGTACATGAACATGCTGGTGATCAGCGCCATCGCGATCACGCTGTTCTTCGGCGGCTGGCACGGCCCCGGCCTGTTCCTGGGCACGGACGGCTGGCTGAGCCCGGGCCCGCCGTGGATGGGGCTGGTGTGGTTCCTCGTGAAGCTCGCCGCGTTCATGTTCTTCTTCATCTGGGTGCGCTGGACGTTCCCGCGGCTCCGCTACGACCAGCTCATGGCGTTCGGCTGGAAGGTGCTGCTTCCGGCCTCGATCGTGAACGTGCTGATCGCGGGCGTGTGGATCTACCTGCGGGGGACGCGCCCGTGATCCCGCTGTTCCTGGGCTTCGCCGCGCTGCTCGTGGTGACTTCGTTGCTCGTGGTGCTGCACCGGAACCCGATCACGAGCGCGCTGTTCCTGGTGCTGTCGTTCTGCTCGCTCGCGGGCATCTACCTGCTGCTCCACGCCGAGTTCCTCGGCATGGTGCAGATCGTGGTCTACGCCGGCGCGATCATGGTCCTGTTCCTGTTCGTGATCATGTACCTGAACCTGCAGCACGACGTCGAGACCGGCGTGCAGATCGCCGTGCGCCGCGGCATCGGCTGGCTCGCGGGGGCGGCGGTGCTGCTGGTCGGCGCGACGCTGCTGCGCCGCGGCTGGGCGCTCGGGCCCGCGAACGAGGTCGAACCCAGCGCCGGGCTCGGCAACGTCGGCGCGATCGGCCGCGAGCTCTACTCGCGCTACCTGTTCCCGTTCGAGATCACGTCGGTGCTGCTGCTCGTGGCCATGGTGGGCGTCATCGTGATCGCGCGCGGGCGGGCCCGCGCGAAGGCCGGGCCGGCGACGGCCGTGCGCGCCCCGCACGCCACGCCCGCGCCGGGCGGCTCCGTGCCGCCCACCGCCCGCGCGGAGGAACGATGATCCCGCTGTCGTGGCTGATCGCGCTGTCGGCCGTGGTGTTCACGATCGGCGTTGTGGGCGTCCTCGTCCGCCGCAACGCGCTCGTCATCTTCATGTCCGTGGAGCTCATGCTGAACGCCGCGAACCTGGCGTTCGTGGCGTTCGCGAGCCACATGAAGTCGCTGGACGGGCAGATCTTCGTGTTCTTCGTCATGACCGTGGCCGCCGCCGAGGTCGCCATCGGGCTCGCCATCATCGTCCACCTGTTCCGCCTGCGGGAAACCGTGTTCGTGGACGAGATCCACCTGCTCAAGGGCTGACCCGTGACCCTGCCGATCCTGTCGCTCATCCCCGGGCTGCCGCTCGCCGCGGTCGCGCTCAACCTGCTGCTCGGCGACCGGCTGGGCAAGCGCGGCACCGCCTGGCTGTCGTGCGGCGCGGTGATCGCGGCGTTCGCGTTGTCCGTGCGCGCGGTGCTCGCCCTGGCGGGTCTGCCCGAGCACGAGCGCCGGCTCACCGAGATGGCGTGGACGTGGATGCGCGTCGGCGACTTCACGGCGAACGTCTCGTTCCTGCTCGATCCGCTCTCGGCGGTGATGGTGCTGGTCGTCACGGGCGTGGGCTCGCTCATCCACGTCTACGCCACCGGGTACATGAGCCACGACCGCTCCTTCCGGCGCTTCTTCCTCTACCTCAACCTGTTCATGTTCGCGATGCTCACGCTCGTGCTCGCGGACAACTACCTGCTGATGTTCGTGGGCTGGGAGGGCGTGGGCCTGTGCTCCTACCTGCTCATCGGGTTCTGGGTCGAGCGCCCGGCGGCGGCGCAGGCGGGGAAGAAGGCGTTCATCGTCAACCGGATCGGCGACTTCGGCTTCATGCTCGGAGCGTTCATGCTGGTCGCGGCCACGGGCTCGCTCGACTACGAGCGCGTGTTCGCGGCGGCCCCGCACGCGTTCGCGGCCGGCGGCACGGCGGTCACCATCGCGGCGCTGCTGCTGTTCGTGGGCGCCACCGGCAAGAGCGCGCAGATTCCGCTGTTCACCTGGCTGCCCGACGCCATGGAGGGCCCGACCCCCGTCTCGGCGCTCATCCACGCCGCGACCATGGTCACCGCCGGCGTCTACATGGTGGCCAGGAGCCACGTGCTGTTCGAGCTGGCCCCGGTCGCGATGCAGGTCGTGGCGGTGATCGGCGCGGCCACGGCGCTGATGGCCGCCACCATCGGCCTCGCCCAGAACGACATCAAGCGCGTGCTCGCGTACTCGACCGTGAGCCAGCTCGGGTACATGTTCATGGCCTGCGGCGTGGGCGCGTTCGGCGCGGGCATCTTCCACGTCATGACGCACGCGTTCTTCAAGGCGCTCCTGTTCCTGGGCGCAGGCTCGGTCATCCACGCGCTCTCGGACGAGCAGGACCTGCGGCGCATGGGCGGGCTGGCGCCGAAGCTGCCGTGGACACACGCGACCATGGCCACCGCCACGCTCGCCATCTGCGGCGTGCCGCTGCTGTCCGGCTTCTTCAGCAAGGACGAGATCCTGCACTCGGCGTTCGCGAGCGGGCACTACGGCATCTGGCTGGCGGGCCTCGTGGGCGCCGCCATGACCGCGTTCTACATGACGCGGCTCTACGTGCTGGCGTTCCGCGGCCCCTCGCGCCTCACCCACGAGGCCGAGCACCACCTGCACGAGTCGCCGCCCTCGATGATCGCGCCGCTCGTGGTGCTGGCGTCCCTGTCCGTGGTCGGCGGCTGGGTGGGTCTGCCGTTCCAGGAGGGCGGGCACGCGTTCGCGCGCTGGCTCGCCCCGGTGCTCGAGGCCGGGGGGCACGGCGGCGGCCACGGCGGCGGACACCACGCGGTGACGCGCGGCGTCGAATGGCTGCTGCTGCTCCTGTCCGTGGGCGTGGCGGGCGCCGGCATCTTCCTCGCCCTGCGCTCGTACCTGTGGACGCCCGCGCTCGCCACCGCGCTGCGCGAGCGGTTCTCCGGCGTGCACCGGCTGCTCGAGCACAAGTACTGGGTGGACGAGGCCTACGACGCCGTCTTCGTGCGCCCGTTCGTGAGGGTCTCCGAGTGGCTGTGGCGCGTGTGGGACGCGCGGGTCGTGGACGGCCTCGTGAACGGCGTCGGCACGACGCTCGAAGGCGGCTCGGCGTTCCTGCGCGTGTTCCAGACCGGGTTCGTGGGCACGTACGCGCTGTGGATCACGCTCGGCGTGCTGGCGCTGTTCCTCCACTTCCTGAGGCGGCCGTGAGCGGACTGCCCTACCTGTCGATCCTGGTGTTCTTCCCGCTCGCCGCAGGCGTGCTGGTCGCGCTCCTGCCGCGCAGCGCCGAGCGCTCCGCCCGGCTGTGGGCCACGGTCGCGGCCGCGTTCGAGCTGGTGATCTCGCTGCCGCTGTGGTGGCGGGTGATCCCGGGCGTGCCCGGGTTCCAGTTGGAGGAGCAGGTCGCCTGGCTTCCCGCGCTCGGCGCCACCTACCACCTGGGCGTGGACGGCGTGAGCGCGCTGCTCGCGCTGCTCACGACCGTCGTCACGTTCCTCGCGATGCTCGGGGCGTGGAACCAGGTCGAGCAACGCTCGCGCGAGTTCTTCGCGCTCGTGCTGGCGCTCGAAGCCGGCATGCTGGGCACGTTCTTCTGCCTCGACCTGCTGCTGTTCTACGTGTTCTGGGAGGCCATGCTCATCCCCATGTACCTGCTGATCGGGGTGTGGGGCGGGAAGCGCCGCGTCTACGCGGCCGTCAAGTTCTTCCTCTACACCATGGCCGGCAGCGTGCTCATGCTGGTGGCGATCCTGTCGCTTCACCACGTGCAGAGGCAGTACAGCGGCGTCGCCAGCTTCGACCTGGCCGCGTTCTACGCGCTCCCGCTCAAGCCCCAGGAGCAGCTCTGGTACTTCCTGGCGTTCGCGTTCGCGTTCGCGATCAAGGTGCCGATGTGGCCGGTGCACACGTGGCTGCCCGACGCGCACGTGGAGGCGCCGACCGCCGGCTCGGTCATCCTCGCGGCGGTGCTGCTCAAGATGGGCGCCTACGGGTTCGTGCGGTTCGCGATGCCGCTGTTCCCGAACGCGCTCCTGGCCTGCGGCCCGTGGCTCGCGTGGATCGCGGTCGTCGGGATCGTCTACGGCGCTGTGGTCGCCATGGTGCAGCCCGACCTCAAGAAGCTCGTGGCGTACTCGTCGGTGAGCCACATGGGGTTCTGCATGCTCGGGCTCATGGCGATGAACCCGCAGGGCTTCGCGGGCTCGATGATGACCATGCTGAGCCACGGAGTCTCCACCGGGGCGCTGTTCCTCCTGGTGGGCGTCATCTACGAGCGCCGGCACACGCGCGCGATCGCCGACTTGGGCGGGCTGTGGTCGCTCGTGCCCGTGTTCTCGTCCGTGTTCCTCGTGGTGACGCTGTCCTCGATCGGCCTGCCCGGCACGAACGGCTTCGTGGGCGAGTTCCTCGTGCTGCTGGGCGCGTTCCGGACCCACGTCCCGTGGGCGGTGGTGGGGGCGACGGGCGTCATCCTGTCGGCCTGCTACATGCTGTGGATGTTCCAGCGCGTGGTGTTCGGACCGGTCACGCACGAGGAGAACCGCGGCCTCGCCGACCTCGGGCCGCGCGAGCGGTTCGTGTTCGCGCCGCTCCTGCTGCTCATCTTCTGGATGGGCGTGGCCCCGCAGCCGTTCCTCGACCGCATGCAGCCGGCGCTCGACCGCGCGCTGGAGCTGACCCAGAGCCGCGCGCGCCAGGCCGCGCTGTGGGCGGCCGAGTCGGGCCCGCTGCACGCCACGTCCACGGCGGACACGACGGGGGTGGCCCGGTGAACGTCGTCCCGCAGCCGCACTTCCTGCCCGTGGACTGGTGGGCGCTCGGCGCCGTGATCGCGCTGACCGCCGGGGCCGTCGTCCTGCTCCTGCTCGAGTTCGTCCCGCCGCGCCCGAACGGCAACCGGGGCGCGATCGTCGGGCTGCTCGCGCTCGCCGCGGCCGGCTACGCCGTGTGGCACGTGCGCGACTCGAAGCGGGCGCTGTTCGAGGGCATGTTCGTCCACGACGGGCTCACCGTGTTCTTCACGCTGCTGTTCTGCGCGGTCGGGGCCGTGTCCGTGCTCATGTCGTGGGACTACGCCAAGCGCACGCGGATCGGCCAGCCCGAGTACTACGCGCTGCTCCTGACGGCCGTGCTCGGAATGGTCGTCATGGCGGCCTCGAATGACCTCATCACCATCTTCCTCGGGCTCGAGCTGATGTCGCTCTCGCTCTACGTCATGGTGGGCTTCCGCCGCCACCAGTTGGAGTCCAACGAGGCCGCGCTCAAGTACTTCCTGCTCGGCGCGTTCGCCTCGGGGTTCCTGCTCTACGGCATCGCGCTCCTCTACGGCGCCACCGGATCCACGAACCTGCAGCGGATCGGGGAGTTCCTCGGCGACTCCCCGATCGCGCGCAACCCGCTCGTGCTCGTGGGCGGCCTGCTCGTGCTCTCGGGCTTCCTGTTCAAGGTGGCGGCGGTCCCGTTCCACATGTGGACCCCGGACGCCTACCAGGGCGCCCCGACGAGCGTGACCGGCTTCATGTCGGCCGGAGCCAAGGCGGCCGGCTTCGCCGCGCTGCTCCGCATCCTGCTGCGCGCCCTGCCTTCGCTCGCGGACGACTGGCAGCCGCTGCTCGCCGTGATCGCGATGGTGACGATGACCGTGGGCAACGTCACGGCGCTGCTGCAGAACAACCTCAAGCGCATGCTCGCCTACTCGAGCATCGCGCACGCCGGCTATCTGCTCGTGGCGCTGGTCGCGGGCGGCCCGGAGGGCTCGGCGGCGGCGGTGTTCTACCTGGCGGCCTACTCGGCCATGAACCTGGGGGCGTTCGCGCTGCTCACGCTGCTGGGGCGGGGGAGCGACGAGCCGGTGCTGATCTCGGACCTCGCCGGGCTCGGGTTCCGCCAGCCGGCGCTGGGGCTGGGGTTCACGCTGTTCATGATCTCGCTCGGCGGCATCCCACCCACGGCCGGCTTCATCGGCAAGGTGCTCGTGTTCGGGGCGGCGGTGAAGGCCGGCTTCATCTGGCCGCTGGTCGTGGTGGGCGTGCTGAACAGCGTGATCTCCGTCTACTACTACCTGCGCGTGACGGTGGCGCTGTTCATGCGCTCACCCGAGGGCGAGCCGGTGCCGGTGTCCTGGAACGCGCCGGCGGCGGTGGCGCTCGCGATCACCCTGGCGGCCACGCTGTGGTGGGGACTCCAGTCGCAGGACCTCTGGCTCGCCGCGCGGCGGAGCGTGCTGGGGCTTCTCTAGCGAGCCCGCTCGGCGGGCCCCGGACGTCCACCGCCCCTGGCCCCGCGACCGAATCCGGGTCCCCCTCCCCAGCCATCCCCCGATGGGCCAGTTCGAGGAACCCGGACCAGTCTGCGAATCCCGGCCGGGGCCCCGCACCGAAGGCAGCGGTGACGGAGCCCATGCAGATGGATAAGCGCAGGATCGGGGCGCCAGCGGAACAGGGAAGTGACCGGACCGGGCGATGAGCGTGCACTCTCATGCGCGGCACGGCCGACGCGGCCTCGACACGGCTTGGGCCATGGAGGAGAATGAGACCGGTCCCCCGCAGCCTACCGAGGCCCATGAGCAACGAACCCATGGGTCCTCCCGCTCCCGATGGCATGGTCCAGGAGCTCTACGACGAGCTTCGGGCGATCGCCGGTGATTATCTGAGGGGAGAACGGGCGGACCATACCCTGCAGCCCACGGCGCTCGTCCACGAAGCCTACCTGCGGATGAGCGGCCGGCCGAAGCTGGTGTTCGCGGGCCCCACGCACTTCAAGGCGGTCGCCTCGATCGCCATGCGGCGCGTGCTCGTGGACCACGCGCGCGCCCGTGCCGCGGTCAAGCGCGGAGGAGGCGCCACGCGCGTCTCCGTGCGCGAGTCGAACGCGATCACCGAGGACCGCACCCAGGACGTGCTGCGGGTGGACGCGGCGCTGGCCCGGCTGGCCGCCGTGGACCCGCAGGCCGAGCGCATCGTCGAGATGCGGTTCTTCGCCGGGATGACCGAGGTCGAGATCGGCCAGGTCCTGGGCGTGAGCGACCGCTGGGTGCGCAAGCAGTGGGCGTTCGCACGGGCCTGGCTCCGGCGCGATCTCGAGGGCGGTTAGGCCCCGCCCGGGGACGGCACGCGGTCGCGCGGCGTGCTCGATCGAGGCCGACGGGAGGGCGCCCACGCCTCCGCCTCGTCCGTGCGCTCCGGAGGCGATCTCCTCAGCGCTCCCCCAGGCCCCGCCGGCGCGCCTCGGCCTCCAGCAGCTCGCGCTCGCGCACGGCGCGTTCGAGTACCAGGGAATCGCGGCGGGAGGTGGCGAGCGACCGCGCATGGTCGAGGCTCGAACGCGCCGAGGCCAGCGCTTCGGTGGCGCCGGACAGCTCGAAGCGGGCGCGATCCACCATGCCGCGGCGGAGCCAGTGCGAGCTGGCCTGCCGCGGCAGGCTGGTGGCGGAGAAGGCGCCCGAGGTCTCGAGCAGCCGGGCCGCCGCCGAGTCGAGCCAGGCCTCGGCGCCCGTGGCGCGCGCGAGCTCGGTGAACGGGCTCGCCTGGAGCGCCCGGAGCCATGCCCGCTGCGGCGCGCTCGCCCCCGCCGCGACGAGCGCGACGCCGGCCGTGTCGAGGTCGTGGATCGCCATCAGCAGGTGACGCACCCTCGCGCTCATTCCCGGCGCCGTCCCGGCGCGGGCCAGCTCCAGGCGGGCGGACTCCTCGTGCGTTTCGGCGAAGATGCGCGGCCGGTCGGGGCCGCGGTACGCGGAGCAGGCCTCCAGGTAGCGGCCCGCGCTGTCGAGGAGCGCCCGGTCGCGTGAGATCTCGCCGAGTGTCCGGAACGCCCGCGACCGCTCGTAGAGCATCGAGCCGAGCGCGGGCCAGTCCAGGGAGAACGCGAGGCGCAGGTTCCAGGCGGAGTCGGACCAGGCCAGCGCCTGCCGGGCCACCTCGGCCGACCGGCGGAAGCGGGCCAGGTCCGTGTGCACCTCCGCCAGCTGGTTGAACGCGTAGGCGAACCGGTCGCCCACGGGGGCGTAGGGTCCCGGGAGTCCCCGTCCCCCGAGCGCCTCCGCGCGGGTCCGGTGCTCCTCGAGCGACGCGATCGCGTTCTGCCGCGCCTGCTCCAGGTGCCCGCCGCGTCCCCACAGCCGGTAGAGCGACGACTGGGCACCCGCCACCAGCGACAGCAGCTCGGCGTTCGACACCTCCTGGAACCCCAGATCCTTCACCTGCTGGTCGTCCAACGCCCCCGGCTCCGGCACCGCGGGCAGGCTTCGCGCGTGCTCGAGCGTCACGACCGCCTGACTGGCGGGGCGGATGTCCCAGGTGAGCTCGCCGAGCAGCATCTCGGCCGTACCGAGGTCCTTCTCGAGCCGGCGCAGGAGCACGCCGTGGTGCCGGAGCGGCGGCACCTGGCCGAGCAGGATTCGCGCCCGGCCCAGCAGCTCGACGACCTCGCGCAGCCGCTCCGGGGAGCGCTCACCGTCGTACAGGATGGGCTCGGCCTGGGCGATCAGCGACTCGGCCTCGAGGTAGGTGGCCCGGACGAACGCGTCCGGCACCGTACGCTCGCGGCCCAGCCACCAGGCGAGCGTGACCGCACCCGCCACGAGCAGCAGTGCCACGCTCGCGGCCAGACGCTGCCGGCGGGCCGACCAGCGAACCACGCGGCGCGCGAGGTTCGGGCCCTTCGCGCGCACCGAGCGGCCCTCGAGCCTCCGCCGCAGGTCATCGCCGAGCGAGCCGGCATCCGGATAGCGGTGGCGCGGGTCCTTCTCGAGCGCCATGCCCACGATCCGCTCGAGCGGGCCGCGCGCCTCCGGGGCCGCCTGTCCGAGCGGGCGCGGCTCGGCGGTGAGGATGGAGACCACCGCTCGGTGCAGAGAGACCGAGGACGCCTCGTACGGCACCTGGCCGGAGACGAGCTCGTAGAGGATGACGCCGAGCGAATAGACGTCGGAGGCGGGCCCGATCCCGGCGGGGACCGCCTGGACCTGCTCGGGGCTCATGTACTGGGGCGTGCCCACGAGCTGGCCGGTGCGCGTGGCGAGCTCGGTGGGCCGTTCGTCGCCGGCGACGAGCCGCGCCACGCCGAAGTCCAGCACGACCGGCCGGCCATCCGCGCGCACGAGGATGTTGGAGGGCTTGAGGTCGCGGTGGACGACGCCGCGTTCGTGGGCGTGCTGGACCGCGTCGCACACGGCGAGCAGGAGTCGCAGCCGGCCCTCGAGCGAGAGGCCCGACGCGGCGGCGTGGCGCAGGAGCGGCAGGCCCTCGACGTGCTCCATCGCGATCCACGGCCGCGTCACTCCGCCCGGGCCGGGAGCCTCGCCGACCTCGAGCTGCCTGGCGATGCCCGGATGCTCGAGCCGGCGGAGGATCTCGGCCTCGAGCCGGAACCGTTCGCGGAGCTCGGACGAGAACGCCCCGGCGGCCAGCAGCTTGAGCGCGACGATCCGGCCGTCGCGCTCCGCGAGGTGCACGACGCCCATCCCTCCGCGGCCCAGCTCGCGCACCAGCCGGTAGGGGCCGATCGCGACGTCGCCGAAGGCCGCCAGGTCGGCGAGCGCGTCGCGCCCGTCGAGCGGCGCGTCCAGCACGGAGTCCTGCTCGCCGTGGAGCAGGAACAGCTCGAGCACCTCGCGGTGGAGCCCGTCGTCACCGGCGCAGATCCGGGCGAGGAACGCCGCGCGCCGCCCGGGAGCCAGCTCGAGCGCCTCGAGGAACACCTGCTTCACGCGCCGGTGGCGATCGCCGGCGGCGTCCGCGTCGCCGGGCCCGCCGCTCAATGGTTCTCCCAGGTCCCGGGCGACACCAGCTCGACCGAGTGCCCGCCGGGGTCGCGGAAGTAGACGCTCCGGCCTCCGCGGTCCCACTCGGCGCGTCCGTCGAGCGCCACGCCGCGGGCCGCCAGCCATCGCTCCCACGCGGGCAGCTGCCCGAGCTGCACGCCGAGCGCCACGTGGGCGGGGCCCGTGCCGTCATGGGGCGGGATCACGCCGCCTGGCCAGCGCACGCCCTGGAGCGTGGCCCCGCGGCGGAACAGGAGCAGCACCGTGCCCGAGCCCGCGTCCAGCGCGACCAGGCGCTCGCCGGCGCTCATCACCCGCAACCCCAGCACGTCCCGGTAGAAGGCGGTCGCCGCGGGCAGGTCGTCGAAATAGAGCGCCGCCTCGACCACGCCCTCGAGGGGTGGCGGCGACCCGGTCGGCTCCGGCATGCGACCTCCTCCGGCGGGAGCGCGCCGCGGGGCGAGGGGTGGGACGGGGCCGGCGTCGCCGGCGCGGATCAGCTCGGCCGCGCGCCCGGCTCCACGGCCGGGGGCACCGTCCCGGCCGCGGCGTGCTCGCGCTCGCGGAACTCGACATGGCGGCGTTCCGCGAGCCGGGAGCGGAGCCACAGGAACGCGCCCACGAACAGGCCCAGCGGCAGGAGCGAGAGCGCGATCGTGCTGGCGAAGAACGCGAAGCGGTTCGCGGGATCGCCGCCGCCGCACACCGCGCACGCCTGGGCCACGGCCGGCGCGAGGAGCGGGCACAGCGCGGCGAGCGGCGGAGGGACCCGGCGGGTGCGCGCGGTCACCGGTACACCACCAGCCACAGCACCGGCCAGACGAGCACGACGAAGTACCAGAACAGCTGGGCGGCGCCGAAGCGGGAGGCGGGCATGCGGCCGGCGAGAAGCGACCGCCAGCACCAGAGCAGGAGCCCGAGCGCGATGACCGCGTGCGCGGCGTGGGTACCGATGATCAGGTAGAAGAACCCGCCCACCTGGCTGGACGACAGCGTGAGCCCCTGCGACAGCAGGCCGGCCCACTCTGCGCCCTGGAGGAGCAGGAACAGCGTGCCGAGCGCCACCCCCACGGTGAGCGGGGCGCGCGCGGCGCGCTGCCCGCGCCGGCGCTCGGCGCGGTGCGCGAGCGCCACGGCGACGCCGCTCGCGAGCAACGCGAGCGTGTTCAGCGCGGTGCGCTCGAACGGCAGCCGGGGCTGGTCCGCGGGCGGCCAACTGCCCGGGGGCGCCGCGTTCCGCACGATCACGTAGGCGGAGATGAAGGCGGCGAACAGCATGATCTCGGTGAACACGAACACCGCCATGCCGAACAGCGCGTGGTCGGTGAAATTGCGGCGCGAGAGTTCCCGCGCGGTCAGGACCTCAGGGGTGGCCATGCCCCGCGGCTCCCGGGCCCGGATCCGCGCCCGGTGCGGGCGCGCCGCCCGCCGGCTCGGCGTGGCGGCCGTCCGAATGCGGTTTCTCGGGCGTGAAGCTCCTGTGGAAGTTCGCGTCCTTCCTCCAGTGCTGGCCATCCGCCTTCTGCACGTCCGGCGCGAGCGCGCCGTAGAGCAGCACCATGAGCGCGAGCCCCACGATCAGCATGAAGTGGACGATCGGCTTCTCGACGTCCAGGTGCATGAAGTTCTTCGCCACCATGTAGGCCTTCACCAGCGCGATCCCGAACGCGGTGATGAGCATGACGACGCGGATCCCGGTCATGGGGCCTACCACGCTGAGCACGAGCAGGATCACCAAGATGCCCCAGATCTTCACGTAGTTGCGGTGGTGCCCGTGCGGCGGGGCTCCCGCGGCGTGCGGGTTGTGTGCCTTCGCGTGCGCGCTCATGTCAGCGGCTCCCCTTCGGGCTCACTTGGCGATGTACAGCAGCGGGAACAGGAAGATCCACACGATGTCCACGAAGTGCCAGTAGATGCCGATGTTCTCGACACGGTGCAGCTCCTGGTTCTTCCGGGCCGTGCTCGCCACCCACAGCATGATGGCCATGCCGGCGATGACGTGGAACGCGTGCAGGCCGGCGGCGGTGTAGTAGTAGGACCAGAACCCGCCCGCCTGCAGCGTGTAGCCGTGGAGGATCTCCTCCCGCCACTCGAACGTCTTGACGATGAGGAACACGAGGCCGCCGAGAACGGTGAACTGGAGCAGCCGCGCGGCCTTGGGCCCGTCGCCCTTCTCGGCGGCCTGGTGCGCCAGCACCGCCGACAGGCTCGAGGTCAGCAGCACGAGCGTGTTGAACGCGCCGGCCCAGACGTTCGTGTGCGCCGCCTGCTCGGCCCACTCGGGGTGGGCGAGCCGGTGCAGGATGTAGCTCGTCAGCACGCCGCCGAAGATGACGATCTCGGACACGAGCACCCACCAGACCGCAAGGCGGCCGGTGGGGATGTTCATGCTCGCCCGCTGCGTCGCGATGGTCTTCACGCTCATGGCGTCAGGCCCTCTCGTTCTGGGGCCAGTAGTCGGTGTCGCGGCCCGGCGCGGCGTACTCGTACGGTCCGCGGTGGACCGTGGGCATCTCCGCCCAGTTGCCGTGCGGCGGCGGGGACTCGGTCGTCCACTCCAGCGTCGTCGCCTTCCACGGGTTCTTCTCGGCCTTGCGGCCGCGGAACGCGCTGACGATGAAGTTCCACAGGAACACGAACTGGAACAGCAGCATCACCACGAGCGCCACGGTGGACATGACGCGCAGCGCCTGCATCTCGGGCGTCGCCAGGTCGGGGAAGTGCGTGTAGTCGTAGATGCGGCGGTGCTCGCCCGAGAGCCCCAGGAAGAACATGGGGATGAAGATGAAGTTGAACGGGATGATCGTGCCCCAGAAGTGGATCTTGCCCAGGCGCTCGTCCATCATCCGCCCGAACATCTTCGGGAACCAGTGCGTCAATCCCGCGATCGTGCCGATGATCGCGATGGGGTAGAAGGTGTAGTGGAAGTGGGCGACCACGAAATAGGTGTCGTGGAAGAAGATGTCGGCGCCGCTCGCTCCCAGGTAGATGCCGGTCACGCCGCCGATCAGGAACTCGAACATGAAGGCGAGCGCCCACAACATGGGCGTCGTGAACCGGATCGAGCCGCCGTACAGCGTGGCGATGTACAGGAAGCACATCTCCGCGATCGGGATCGAGATCAGCACGGTCGTGACCGTGAACACGTTCGCCATGCGCGGGTCGATGCCGGCCACGAACTGGTGGTGCGCCCACACGAAGAACGACAGCGCGCCGGTGGCGATGACCGTGTAGATGACGGTCTTGTACGCGAACATCTTCTTGCGGGCGAAGACCGTGATGATCTCCGCCACGATGCCCATGGCGGGCAGCAGCACGACGTACACCTCGGGGTGCCCGAAGAACCAGAACAGGTGCTGCCACAGCACCGGGTCGCCGCCGCGCGTGGGGTTGTAGAACGCGGTGCCGAGGTTCTGGTCGAACAGCAGCATCACCGCGCCGGCGATGAGCGGCCCGACCGAGGCCATGAACAGCAGGCTCGCGACCACGATCATCCACACGACGAGCGGCACGTCGAACGCCCGCATGCCGGGCGCACGCGCGTTCATGGCGGTGACGATGAAATTGATGCCGCCCAGCAGGAACGCCACGAATTCCAGCGCCACCGCGACCACCCACATCGTCGAGCCCATGGGGGTGAGGCTGTACTTGCCCATCGCCGAGAGCGGCGGGTACGCCGTCCAGGCGCCGCCGAACCCGCCGCCAGGCATGAACCAGGACGCGATCAGGACCACGGCGCTCAGCAGGAACAACTGGTAGCTCAGGCGGTTGATCCGGGGGAACACCATGTCGTCGCAGCCGCACATGAGCGGGATCAGGTAGTTGCCGAACCCGGCGAGCAGCACGGGCATGGCCACCCAGAACACCATGATGCTGCCGTGCTGCGTGATGAGCGCGTTGTAGACGTCCGGCGAGACGTGCCCGAAGAGCGGCACGCTGAGCCCGGGGTAGGCGATCTGCATGCGGAAGACGTACGCCATGAATCCGGCGATGATGGCCATCGCCATGCCGGTGAACATGTACTGGAACGCGATGACCTTGTGGTCGGTGGACCACAGGTACTTCACGAACCAGTTCGGCTCGGCATGGGCGTGATGGCCCGGGGCGTGGGCTTCGACCGTGGTCGTGTGGCTCATGGGCTCCCCGTCAGTTCGAAGCGCCGGCGGCGGCCATCGCCGTGGCGTCGGTGGGTGCAACGGAGGCCGCGGCGGAGTGCCGCTGCACCCACGCGGCGTGCTGTTCGGGGCTCGAGATCACCACCCGGCCCCCCATGATGCCGTGGCCGATGCCGCAGATCTCGGCGCACAGGATGTCGAAGGTGCCCGTCCGCGTCGGCTTGAACCAGCCGGTGACCGTGCGGCCGGGAATCGCGTCCTGCTTGAGCCGGAACACGGGCACGAAGAAGCTGTGCAGCACGTCCCTCGACTCGAGCAGGAAGTGGTAGGTCTTCCCCTGGGCGACGTGCAGCGTGTCGCTGGTCCACACGTCGTCCGCGGTGTCCAGCGTGCCGTCGCCGCCGGAGTGCTGGAACGCCCAGGCCCATTGCTGGCCCACGATCCGCACCGTGTCGTCCGGGGGCGGCAGTGTCTGCTTGACCCGCACCCAGACCCGCACCGCCGCGATGATGATGACGATGTCGCAGAGCAGGATCAGCATGTGCGGGATGTTCACCCAGCGCTTGAGGTGCGGCTCCTTGCCCGTGATGTACTGGGACTTCGGGTTCGCGCCGGCGCGGAAGCGCCACATCAGCCAGAAGAACATGATCTGGGTCGCGAAGAACCACACGCCGACCAGGATCGTGATCAGCACCACGAGCCCGTCGATCTCGCCGGCGAACGTCGAGGCGCGCGGAAGGTTCAGGTGCATCGTGCGGTCCCCCGGCTCAGAAGATGAACAGGAACACGGCGGCGACGAACAGCGCCACGCCGATCACGGTGTAGATGAACGTCAGCCTGGCGGTCTGGTCCGCCCAGTCGTCCTCGAAGCCGTCACCGGCCATCCAGCCCCCCCGTCACTTCTGCAGCGTCCGGATGAACGCGATCACGTCGTGCATCGCGGTGCTGTCCTCGAGCGTGCCGGCCATCGCCGCCATCTGGCCGCCCATGGCGTCCTCCGGGTGCGCGCCGCGCATGCCGTTCTTGAACTTGGCGAGCTGCGACAGCATGTACCAGTCGTACTGGTGCGTGAGCGGCGGTGCGCCGAGCGGCTCGTTGCCCTTGCCGTCGTCGAGGTGACAGGTGACGCAGAGGCCCTGGTAGCGCAGGCGCCCGCTCCCCGTGTCGCCCAGCCCGAGCGTCGGCGCGGGCACGCGGGCGGGCAGCGTCGCCACGTACTGCGCCACCGAGGACACGTCGCCCTCCCGGTACAGCGAGCGCGCCATGGGCCGCATGCGCGAGCCCTCGAGGTCGTGCGGATGCGCGCCGCGCATCGCGCTCTGGAAGTTCCGGAGCTGGCGCTCCAGGTACCACTGCGGCAGCCCGGCGATGGAGGGGGCGCCGAGCTCGGCGCTGCCCCTGCCCTCGCGGCCGTGGCAGGGCACGCAGGTGCCGAAGACCTGTTCGCCGCGCTCGAGCCCGGGGCCGGGCGTCGTGGCGCAGCCCGCGAGCAACGCGGCCGAGTAGGCCGCCGCGAACGCGACGAGCATCACGTTCCGAGACAAGTTCCGCCTCCCGGGCACGGGGTGGAGACGCGCCGACCGCAAGGGGCCGCGCACGGCGGCGCCCCTCGTGAGATGACTGGACGCGCGCTGGATGCAGCCTGACGTGCGGTTATACACGATGCGGCGGGAGACGGGCAACCCGCTCCCGCGGTCCAACTCCAAGTGGGGAAGGGAGTAAGGGCCGGGGCCCACCTCCGGCGCGGGGCCCGAGTTGGCCGGCTGGCGGTTCACGCACGAGCCGGGCTAACGTGCGGCGCGAGCCGCCCGCCCGCACCACCACCCGAGTCGCGAGGGAGCGTTGGTCCGATCCGCCTTAGGCACCGTAGAACCTGCGCGGGCAGACCTCGCGGGAGGCGGCGCATGAGCGAGAACGACCGCGACCGGGCCCTGCTCGAACGCCTGGCCGCGCAGGACCAGGAGGCGCTCGCCGAGCTGCACGGACGGTACGCCGACCTGCTCCACTCGCTGGCCGTGCGCATCGTCGGGGCCGGCGTGGAAGCGGAGGAAGTCTTGCAGGACACGTGGGTCCAGGCGTGGCGCTCGGCGGCGAGCTACGACCCGGCCCGCGGTGCCGTGGTCGCCTGGCTCGTGACCATCGCGCGCAGCCGGGCGCTCGACCGCTTGCGGACCATGGCGTCGCGGCGCCGCGCCGAATCGGCCGCCGCGCGCGAGGCCGAGGCCGTACCGACGGCCGGGCCCGATCCCGCCGCCGGCTACGCGAGGCGCATGCTGCGGAGGAGCGTGGCTGCCGCGGTCAACGCGCTCGCGCCGCCCCAGCGGCAGGTGATCGAGCTGGCGTACCTGGACGGGCTCTCGCAGTCGGAGATCGCGACCCGCCTGCGGGCGCCGCTCGGCACGGTCAAGTCGTGGACGCGGCAGGCGCTCCTCAGGCTCCGCGAGCGCGTCCCGTTGGAGGAGCTGCCATGAGCCGCCACCGCGACGAGCATCTGGACCTCTGCGCCGCCCACGTGGTGGGAGCGCTGGACGAGGCCGGCCGCACCGAGCTCGAGTCGCACCTGGCGAGCGGCTGCGAGACCTGCCTCGCCGAGCTGCGCTCGCTCTCGGGCGGCATCACCGTGCTGGCGCTCTCACTCCCGCACCACCCGGCGCCGAGGGGCGCGCTCGAGCGCACGCTGGCCGCATTGCAGAGGGAGGCCGGGCAGACCGGCCCGTGGGGCGGCGTGTGGAGCGTGCCGCCGGAGCCGCCGGCCGCGGCCCCGCCCGCGGAGCCGCCGGCGGTCGCGCCCGAGCCGCGCGTGGTCCCGCTGCCCGAGCGCCCGCGCGGGCGGGGCGCGGCGTGGGCGTGGGCCGCGGCCGCGGCGCTCCTCGCCGTCTCGAGCGTGATGGCCTGGCGGCGCGCGGGCGAGCTTTCGCGACATCTCGAGGAGGCGCGCGCGCGCAACGACGCGCTGCGCGAGTCGGTCGAGCGCGAACGCCGATGGACGGCGCTCCTCGAGTCGTCGGCCACGCGCGTCGTGCGCCTGGCCCCGACGCCCGAGGCGGACCCGGCGCTCGCCGCGCGCGTCCTCTACGACCCGGAGTCGCGGCGGGCCATCGTGGTGGCCGAGGCGTTCACACCCGGAGCGGAGCGCGACTACGAGCTCTGGGCCATCACCGCCGCCGGGCCCGCGAGTCTCGGCGTGGTGCGCGCCGACCCGGCGGGGCGCGCCGTGCTGCGGCTCGAGGACGTGGGCGACCCGGCCACGCTCGCGGGCTTCGCCGTCTCGCTCGAACCCTCGGGCGGCTCGCCCGATCCGCGCAAGCCCTCGGGTCCCGTGGTGCTGTTCGGTCCGGTCGGCGGCTGACCGGGCGTTCCGGCCGCTGCGCGCCCGGCGCGCGGCCGGTCGGGCGACCGCACCGCGCACGCGCCGGCGGTGCGAAACCGTGCGGCGCCGGCCAGCACGGCCAGTCCCGTGCCGGGTGTCTGGGGCGTGGGCGTGGCGAATGGCGCCGCCCGGGCCGGTCACCAGGCCCCCGGAGCCGCCAAACGACTCCGCCCGCGACGGTTCGCTGACGCTTGCCAGAGCCGCGTGAAGCCCGCGCCCCTCCCGGCCGGGGCGGCACGGACCTCGCAGGACGAAACCCGCGCCGGACCCCGGGCGTAGCCCGGGCACCCGCGCCTCGGGGCGAGCCCGCCGCGAGAGGCGGCCGGCGAACCCACGCGGAATGCAACCGCCACGCGCACGCGCGGCGTCCACCACGAGGAGAGGCCATGCGCCGGAACGCGGATCCTTCGTCGCTCACCGAGGTCGCGGCGATCGTCCCGCCGCACGTGTTCGCGCACATGGCGAACCTCTCCGACGCGCGCTGGCCCGGACTCGCGTCGCGCGCTCGCGAGAGTCTCGCGCTCTCCGAGGAGGTGCGCGCCGGGCGCTGCGCGCTACTCGGGGTGACGCCGCTCCGCGCCACCGGCAGCCGCGTGCCCAAGCGCACCGTGCACGACGCCGAGCACGGCTTCGCGCTCCCGGGACGCCCCGTGCGCGGCGAAGGCGACCCGCCCACGGGCGATCCCTCGGCGGACGAGGCCTACGACGCGCTCGGCGCCACCTACCGGTACTTCCTCGCCGTGCACGGGCGCGACTCGATCGACGGCCGCGGCCTGCCGCTCGTGGCCACGGTTCACTACCGGCGGTCGTTCAACAACGCGTTCTGGAACGGCCACCAGATGGTGTTCGGCGACGGCGACGGCGAGATCTTCGGCCGCTTCACGCGCTCGCTCGACGTGATCGGCCACGAGCTCGCGCACGGCGTCACCCAGTACGAGGCCGGGCTCGTCTACATGGGCCAGAGCGGCGCGCTCAACGAGCACATGAGCGACGTGTTCGGCTCGCTCGTCAAGCAGCACGCGCGGAAGCAGGCCGCCCGGAAGGCGGACTGGCTCATCGGCGCGGGCCTGTGGGCGGAGGGCATCCACGGCGTGGCGCTCCGCAGCATGAAGGCGCCGGGCACGGCCTACGACGATCCGCGCATCGGGAAGGATCCGCAGCCCGCGCACATGGACGGCTACGTGGACACGCTCGACGACAACGGCGGCGTCCACATCAACTCCGGCATCCCGAACCATGCGTTCTACCGCGCCGCCGTGGCGTTCGGCGGACGCGCTTGGGTCAAGGCCGGGAAGGTCTGGTACCATGCGCTGACGAAGGTGCTGCGCAGCACTTCGAACTTCCGCGCCGCGGCGCAGGCCACGACGGACGCGGCCGGGCGCGAGTTCGGGATCGCCGGCGCCCGCATCGTGAGCGACGCCTGGAAGCAGGTGGGCGTCGAGGCGAGGACCACATCCGGCCGCGGGACGCGCGCGAAGCGCACCCGCACCGCTTCGGGGAGGGTGCGCAAGCTTGCGGATCCACGTGGTGCGGAGCGGGGGGATCGCCGGGCTTCGTAGCGAGCACGACCTCGACACCGACCAGCTTCCGGGCGCGGATCGCGAACGGCTCGCGAACCTGGTCCACGCGGTGGCGTTCTTCGCGCTCGCTCAGGACCGCTCGTCCCGGCTCCCGGACATGATCCAGTACCGCGTCCGCATCGAGGACAGCGGGCGCGCGCACGAGGTCGTGTTCGATGACGCGTGCGGGGAGCCGCCGCTGCTGGAGCTCGTGGACACGGTCGCCGAGCTGGCGAGGGCGATGCCGCACTGAGCCGCGGCCCGCCGCGGGCGCTCCGGCCCGCGGCGGACCCTTCGGGCGGGCACGGCCGCGCCCGCCGCGATCCCGGGGAGGCCTCACATGCAGGGAGCGCTCCGCATCCGCCGCGGCGCCCGCGGCGCGCTGGCCGGCCGGGCCGCCGGCCCGGTGGACCCGTGGCTCGCGCGGCTCGTGAAGCTCGTGCCGGCCGAGATCGTCGCCGTCTACCTCGCCGGCCGGCCGCTCGCAGCGGATCGTTTCGCGGAACTGTGGCCCGTCGTCTGCCTCGCGCTCGTCGTGATCGTGCGCGCGTGGGGCAGCTCCGACCGCCGCGGGCCGCAGTGGATCTCGGTGGCGATCGCCGCGGCGTCGTTCGTGCTGTGGGTGCACGCGACCGGCGGGAGATTCCCCGGCTGGACCCTCGCCGCCGACGTCGCGGGCCTCGCCGTGCTGGTGTGGACCACGCTCGTGCCCGTGTTCTGGCGGGGGGACGAGCCGGCCTGACCGCGGGCGCGGGCGCGTGAGCGGCGCCCGATCAGGGGGCGAGGACGGCGTCCGGCGGCAGCGGTCCCGCCGGGAGCCGCCAGACGAGCCCCTCCGCGCGGTCACCCGGCTCGAGCCGCTCCGCGGCCTCCGGCACCACGAGCAGCCCGTGCGCCCTCGACTGCGGGGTCAGGTGGCCCGAGAGCTGCGGACCGGCCGCCGCCGCCCACAGCGAGCCCGCGCGCCAGGAGAACGCCGCACGCACGAAGTCGGTGCGGCCGGCTCGCGACTCGATCCGTTCGGCCGCCTGCACGGGGACGCGCGGGCGGTCGAGCTCGGTGAAGCCCTGGAGCGCGCGCAGCGCGGGCCGCACCAGCACCTCGAACACGCACGCGACCGAGGCCGGGTTCCCGGGGAGGCCGAAGAACAGCCGGCCGTCCGGAGTCCCGAACGCCTGGGGGCGGCCGGGGCGCATGGCGACGCGCAGCAGCGCGACTCCCGGGATCGTCGCGATCGCGCTCTTCACCGGGTCCCGGTCCCCGGCGGACACGCCGCCGATCGTGAGGACCACGTCGCATGCGTCCATCGCCTCGCGGATCGCCGTGGCGACCCGGCCGGTGTCGTCCGGGAGCCGCTCGGCCCGCTCGACGTTGCCGCCGACCGCCTCCACGAGCTGGCGGAGCATGGGCAGGTTGCTGTCGCGGATGGCGCCAGGGCGGAGCGGCTGGTCCACGTCCAGCAGCTCGTCGCCCGTCGAGAACACGGCCACGCGCGGCGTCGGGGAGACTTCTACGGTCGGGAGCCCGAGCGCGGCGAGCAGCGCCAGGTCGTGCGCGGAGAGCTCGCGTCCCGGCTCGAACGCCACCGCCCCCGCGACCAGGTCGTCGCCCGCCTCGCGCACGTGGTCTCCGGCGCGCGACGGCCGGCGCACGGTGCAGCGCTCGTGCGGGCCGGCGCCCGCGCTCTCGGCCTCCTCGAACGGCACGACGGCGTCGGCTCCGGCAGGGAGCATCGCGCCGGTCATGATGCGCGCCGCCTCGCCGGGCCCGATCGGCCGCTCGCTCGCTCGCCCCGCAGGGAGGTAGCCGGTGACGCGCAGCGTGACGGGGGCGGCCTGCGAGGCGCTCGCGACGTCGGGGGAACGCACCGCGAAGCCGTCCATGGCGCTGTTGCGGAACGGCGGCAGGGCGTGCGGCGCCACCACCGGCTGGCGGAGCGCGCGGCCCACGGCCCGGGCGAGCGGGACGCGCACGGCCGGCCGGGGCGAGACCGCGTCGAGGACGAGCGCACGGCACTCCCCGAAGGTGACCGCGCGGGGCTCGCTCAACGGGCGCCGCTCCGGGACCCGCGCCGGGAGAGCGGCCGGGCCGGTCGCGCGGGCCCCGACCGGTTCGCCCCGGCGCCCGCCGCGGCACCTCGCCCCGCGCCCCGTACCGGCACGCGCGCCCCGGCCGGGCCGGCGTCCTCCCGCGTCCACGCGCCCGAGTGCCCGCCGCGCTTCTCCCACAGCGCGATGTCGCCGATCACGAGCGTCCGGTCCACGGCCTTGAGCATGTCCACGAGCGTGAGGCCCGCCGCCGCCACGGCCGTGAGCGCCTCCATCTCGACCCCGGTCCGGCCCGTCGTGCGCACGCGGCACTCGATCTCCACCGCCGGGGGCTTCGCCGAGAACGTGAACGAGACGTCCACGCCCTCGACGCGCAGCGGGTGCGCGAGCGGGATCCACTCGTCGGCGCGCTTGGCCGCCATGACCCCCGCCAGATGCGCGGTGGCGAGCACGTCCCCCTTGGGGGTGCGGCCCGAGCGCAGGAGCCGCAGCGTCGCCGGCGCCATGCGCACGCGCCCGCGCGCCACCGCTTCGCGCGCGGTCTCCGCCTTGGCGCTCACGTCCACCATGCGCACGCGCCCGCGCCGGTCGAGATGGGAGAGACGGGCCATGAGCGGGCGAGAATAGGAACCGGGGTCCGGCCGGGCAAACGCCCTGCTCCGGCGGCGGGCGCGCGCTCGAACGCTCGCCGCGCGCCCTCGTCGTGCGCGCCGCCGGGCCGGGCGTGCGATCCGCGACGAGGCGCACGACCTCGGGCGGTTCGTCGTTGACCCGCCCCGGAGGCGACCGTAAATTCGACGGGGTCCACCCCATGTCACCCCACCGTCGGCCTCCCATCTCCGCGCGGCACGCGTTCGCCCTGGCGTTCGACCTCGCGGTCCGCCGCGACCCGATCCAGTCGCTCGTGGTGCCGCTCCTGCTCCACGCCCCGTGGCTGGCGATGCAGGCGGTGCTGCCCGCGCCCGACGAGCCCGGCGGCCTCACCGCCCGCAACCTGCTCCTCAACAGCGTCGTGCTGGTCGCGGACTTCTTCGTCTCGCTCCTCGTGGCCGGGATGCTGCGCTTCCGCGCGCGCTCCGTGTTCGAGGCCGCACCCAACGTCGAGCCCGCTTCGGCGCTCGCCTGCTACGGGAGGTCGCTCGCCCGACTGCCGTGGCTGGTCGTCACCGAGATCCTGCGCAACCTGGCCATGTTCGGCGCCGGGCTGTTCCTCGTCCTCCCGGGCGTCTGGGTCGGCTTCCGCCTCTCCATGGCCACAGAGGCCGTGGTCCTGCGGGACACCACCGCGTTCGGGGCGTTCGGCCGGTCGTTCGAGCTGACCGCCGCCCGGCTCGAGCGCTGGCTCGAGATGATCGCCATGTCGGTGGTGGTGGTGCTCGCCGTGCTGTTCTCCTGCGCGCTCTGCTTCTTCCTGCTGCCGGGGACCTCGTGGTCCACCTGGGCCACGGTCGCGCTGTTCCTGCTGCCGCTGGTGATGGCGCTCATCCAGTACGCCTGGACGTTCTTCTATCTCCGTCTCGAGCAGGTGGACACCCCCGTGATCACCACGGGATCCGGCGGCGGCGGGGGCGCCTGGCGGGGCGAAGCGCCGGGGCAGGCGGCGATGCCGCAGCTGAAGGTCGTGGAAGGCCGCCGGGGAACCGGGTCCAAGCCCTCCTAGACCACGTCTTCCGGCGAGTTTGAGCCGCGCGGGCAGGCGTGTCATCTTGAAACGGTGAGCCACACGCCGCCCGCCGAGCGAGGCCACCCCTCGGCGACATCCGCCCCCCGCGGCGGTCGCTCGCCCGGACGCGCGGGCGCCGACCCCCGGCCATCGCACCCCGAGGTCGCGCTCCCGCCGATCGTCGGAGCGAGCCCGCGCATGCAGCGGCTCATCCGCCTCGTCGCCCGCGTGGCGCCCACCGAGAGCACCGTGCTGGTCCTGGGCGAGAGCGGGACGGGGAAGGAGCTGATCGCGCGCTCGCTCCACGTGCTGTCGCGGCGCTCGCAGGGGCCGTTCGTCGCCGTGAACGTCGCGGCGCTCCCCGAGACGCTCATCGAGAGCGAGCTGTTCGGCTTCGCGAAGGGCGCGTTCACCGGAGCGGGAGCCGACCGGCCCGGACTCGTCGAGGAGGCGCACGGCGGCACGCTGTTCCTGGACGAGATCGGCGACATGCCGCTCGCCACCCAGGTGCGGCTGCTGCGCACGCTCGAGAACAACGAGGTGCGGCGGCTCGGCGAGAACACGGCGCGGCACGTGGACGTGCGCGTCGTGGCCGCCACGCACCGGGACCTCCAGTCGCTGGTCGCCGAGGGTCGCTTCCGCGCCGACCTCTACTACCGGCTGAACGTGGTGCAGCTCGAGGTGCCGCCGCTGCGCGAACGGCCCGAGGACATCGGCCTGCTCGCCTCCTTCTTCCTCGAGCGGGCGGCGCGGCGCACGGGGCGGCGGAACCTCCGCTTCTCGCCCGAGGCCATGGCGCTGCTCGCGCGCCACGCCTGGCCTGGCAACGTGCGCGAGCTGGAGAACGCGGTCGATCACGCCGTCGCGGTGAGCGAGGGCGAGCTGCTGGTCGCGACCGACCTGCCGGTCTCGGTGCGGACGCCGCGGCTCCTCGCGCAGGGGCCGGCGGCGGCGGGCCTGGAGGGCGGCCACGCCGGCCTGGACGTGGGAGCGTTCGCCGCGACGGCCGAGCGGGCCGGCGGCCGCCGCGTCCCGCGCCCCGCGGCGGCGCGCTCGCTGGACGACGTGACGCGCGAGCACGTGCTGCACGTGCTCGCGCACCACGGCGACAACGCCACCGCGGCCGCGCGCGTGCTCGGCGTCTCGCGCACGACGCTCTGGCGCATGCTCAAGCGCTGGGGCATCCCGCGCGGGCCCGCGCGGCGGAAGTGAGCGCGCACGTGGGCTCGGAGCGGCGCTGGTACGACGACAGCTACACGCGGAGCTTCGCCGCGCAGGTGGCCGGCGTGGGCGAGCACGGCGGCCGGCCGGCGCTCGAGCTGGTCGAGACCTGGTTCTATCCGGAGAGCGGCGGGCAGCTCGCCGACCGGGGGAGCATCGCGGGCGCCCGCGTGCTGGACGTCCAGGCGGACGACGACGAGCGGGTCTGGCACGTGGTGGACGCGCCGCCCGCCGGCGTCAGCGGCGCGCTCGCGTGCGAGATCGACTGGGCGCGGCGCTTCGACCACATGCAGCAGCACACGGGCCAGCACGTGCTGTCGGCGGCTTTCGATCGGCTGCACGCGGCGCCCACGCTGTCGAGCACGCTCGGCGAGGAGCGGAGCGTCATCGAGGTGGGGCTGGACGACGTGGACTGGCGGCTCGTGCAGGCGGTCGAGCAGGCCGCGAACCAGGTGCTTTGGGACGACCGCGCCATCGCGCTCCACTGGACCGACGCCGAGGGCGTGAAGCGGTTCCCGCTCCGCAAGCCGCCGAAGGTCGCGGGCCGCATCCGCGTCGTGGAGGTGCCCGACTGGGACTGGTCCGCGTGCGGCGGCACTCACACGCGCCGCACCGGCGAGGTGGGCGTCATCAAGGTCGTGGGCTGGGAGAGGATCCGGGGCAACGTGCGGTTTTCGTTCCTGTGCGGCGCGCGCGCGCTGCGCGACCACGCCTGGCGCGCCGAGCAGCTGCTCGAGGCCGCGCGCCGGCGGAGCCGGGGCGAGCGCGAGCTGATCGCGCACCTGGAGCGGGCCCTCGAGGAACGCGAGGAGCTGCGGAAGCAGGTCGCGGCCCTCGGCCGGCGCCTGCTCGCGGACGAGGCGCGCGCCGCGGTGGGCTCGCCGCCGCGCGGCGTGGCGGCGCTCGCCGACTCGCGTTCGCGCGAGGACGCGCGCACGTTCGCTCTGGAATGCCTGGGGGCGGGCGCGCCGTGGGTGGTCTCGGCGACCCGCGCGCCGGAGCCGTCGCTCGTGGTGGCGCGGGCCAGGGGCGCGGCGGGGCCCGACCTGCGGGCGTGGGTCCCGGACCTGCTGGCCGCGGCGCGCGGCAAGGGCGGCGGAAGCCCCGAGATGGTGACGCTCGCGGCCGCTGACGCCGCCGGAGCCGAGGCCGCGCTCGCGCTCGCGTGCGCGCGGCTGGAGGCGTCGCACGCGGGCAGCGGGGGCTAGCGGAGGCACGCCCGACGCCGGCCGGCTTCGAGCGTCGCGCTACTTCTTGTTGCCCGCCTTCTTCCGCACGGGCTTCGCCGCGACACGGATCGCCGGCTTCGGCCGCGGCTTCGCGGCCGAGCGCGACGCCGTGACCAGGCGCGACGTGGCCGCCACCCGCACCCGTCGCGTGCCCGACGCGGGGGCGTGGGGCTTCGCCTTGGGCCTGGACGTGATCACGATCGAGCGCGCGGCGATCTTGGCCGGCGTCTTGGAGGCGGGCTTGGTGGCCGGCCGGCCGGGCGGCGTCACGGGGCGGAAGCCGCCGTGCGCGGTGGTCGGCATCTGGCGCACCACGGCGAAGCCCATCTTCGCCATCGCGGCGCGGCGCGCGCGGGCCTGCTCGTCGTCGTAGATGGCCTGCTGCTGGAGCTGGTGCGGCTTGAGCCCGTAGTTGAAGTCGGGCAGCAGCACGCGTGGAACGGCGCGACCCACGAACCGCTCGATGCCGGCGAGGTGGCGCTGCTCCTCGGGGGCCATGAGCGTGAACGCGTCGCCGGTCGCGTCGGGGCGCCCGGCGCGGCCGATGCGGTGCACGTAGTCCTCGGGCGAGGGCGGCACGTCGAAGTTCACGATGTGCGCGACGCCGGCCAGCTCGAGCCCGCGCGCGGCCTGGTCGGTGGTGACCACGATCTGCAGGCGGCCGCGCTTCAGGTCCTCCATCGTGCGCTCGCGCTCGGTCTGGCTCTTCCGCTCGTGCAGCGTGGCCACGGCGTGGCCGCGGCGCTCGAGCTGGCGGGCCAGCCGGTCGGCGCCCTCGCGCTGGCGCGTGAACACGATCGTGCTGCGCGTCTCGCCCCAGCGGGCGAGCAGCCGGTCCAGCAGCTCGATCTTGAGGTAGTTGGGCACCGGGTAGATGGCGTGCGTGATGCCCGGCGAGGGCTGCGGCGTCACCAGGTCCACGCGCACGGGCTCGATCAGTGCCTCCTTGGCGAGGCGGTTGAGCTCCGCCGGCATCGTGGCCGAGAACAGCAGCGTCTGGCGCGTCTCGGGAAGGAGCTTCAGGAGCTTGCGGATCTCGCCCGCCTGCCCCATGTCCACCATGCGATCGGCCTCGTCGAGCACGAGGATCTCGACGTCCTCGAACGTGAGCGCCTTGCGCGCGTGCAGCTCGAGCAGGCGGTCCACGGTGGCCACGAGCACGTCCACGCCGGGGTCGCGCAGCATGCGCTCCTGCACCGCGATCGGCGCGGCGTTGTGCGCGACCGCGACGCGCAGTTCGGTGAAGCGCGCGAAGTCGCGGGCGTGCGCCTCGACCTGGGCGGCGTGCTCGCGCGTCGGGGTGAGCACGATCGCGCGCAGCTTCTGAGGGCCGTCCAGCAGCCGGGCGAACGTGGGCAGCAGGAACGCGCCCGTCTTGCCGGAACCGCTCGGAGCGTTCCCGATCAGGTCGTTGCCCTGAAGGATGACCGGGATGGCCTTGGCCTGGATGGGCGTGGGCTCGCTCAGGTTGGCCGAGCGCGTCGCCTGGGTGAGCGGCGCGGGCAGGCCCAACGTGCTGAACATCATGGTGATGGACTCCGTGCGATCGGGGCCGCGGCGGGCCGGCGGCGGGCCGGCGGCGGGCGACGCGGGGCGGTTGGGAGCGGGGCATGGTACGGCCCCGGCGCCGGCGGGTCCACAGGTTTCGTCGATCCCGCCTGCGCCCGTGAACGGCGCTTGGTCCGCGCCCAGGCCGGTAGGCGGAAGGCTGCTCATCTGACCCCTCATGATGCCGCCGGGGGGTCCCGCGGATGACAGCCTCCGGCAAGTCCGGCGTCAGCGTTTCGACAACTGGGAGGCCCTGCGGTCCCGGGCGGCGGGGCGGCGCCGCGCGTCCGGGCGGCGCGGGGCCCCGGAACTCCCGGCCCCGCGCCCGGTCCCCCTGCGCACGGTCCCGCGGCGGGGGCGGGCCGGGCCCCGACGCTGGCAGGCCGGGCACAGGTACGTCGCGCGCCCGACCTGGACGATGCGCCGCACCGGCGTCCCGCACACCCGGCAGGGCTCGCCCTCGCGGTCGTAGACGAGCAGCTCCTCGCCGTACCGCCCCGGCTCGTTCCAGATCGTCCGGTAGGTCGAGAACGTCGTGCCCATGCGCGCGATGCTCTCCTCCAGCACGGCCGGGATCTCGGCCGCCACCCGGCGCCACTCGTCGGCGGCGAGCGAGCCCGCCCTCCGGCGCGGGTCCACGCGCGCGCGGAACAGCACCTCGCTCGCGTAGATGTTCCCGAGCCCGGCGATGCGGCGCTGGTCCAGGAGCCAGACCTTGATGGACGTGCGCGCGCCGCGGGCGGCCGCGCTCAGCGCGACGCCGTCGCGGGGCTCGGCGAGCGGGTCGGGGCCGAGGATCCGGAGCGAGGCGTCCCCGGAAAGCCGCGCGGTGGGAAGCACGCGCAGCATGCCGAAGCGGCGGATGTCCTGGTACCAGAGCGTGGCGCCGTCCGCGAACTCGACGCGCAGGTGCACGTGTCCGAGCGAGTCTTCGGGCCGGCGCCCCTGCGGCCAGTAGAGCCAGCGCCCGCTCATGCCGAGATGGGAGAGGAGCGTGTCGCCGCCCTCCAGGTCGAGGAGCAGGAACTTCCCCGTGCGCCGCGGCGTGGCGAACGTGCGCCCGGCGAGCGCGCGCGGAAGCGAGGCGAGCGACGCGGTGCGCAGGCGGTGCCGCGACACGCTCGCGCGCTCGACGCGGCGGCCCGGAATGGCCGCGGCCAGCATCCGGCGGACGGTCTCGACCTCGGGCAGCTCGGGCATGGTGGGACGCGAAGCTCCGCTCGGCCGCTCCGCGCGTCAAGCCCGGAGCCGCGCGGGCGAAGGACGTTCCGTGCGAACGTCGCCCGCCGGTCGGCCCGTGCGCCGGGGGCGCGGGTTCGGCTAGGCTCCGCTCCCATGACCCCGCCCCTCGCCGCTTCAAGGCACACGTTCGGCCGCGCCATGCTCGCGCACTGGCCGCTCGACCCCGCGATCACGTATCTCAACCACGGCACCGTCGGCGTCGTGCCGAAGCGCGTGACGCTCGCGCAGCGCGCGATCGCCGACGAGCTGGAGCGCCAGCCCGCGCGCTTCCTGCTCCGCGAGCTGGCCGACGTGGGTCCGTGGCCGATGAGCAGGCATCCGCGGATGCGCGTCGCGGCGGCGGAGGTGGCGGCGTTCGTGGGCGTGGGACCGGACGACCTGCTGTTCGTCGAGAACACCACCACCGGCTGCAACGCCGTGCTGGGCTCGTTCCCGTTCGCGGCCGGCGACGAGATCCTGCTCACCGACCACGGCTACGGCGCCATCGGGAACGCCGCGCGCCACGCCGCCTCGCGCACGGGGGCCGTGGTGCGCACGATGGAGCTGCCGTTCCCGGGCACCACGCCGCAGGCCGTGACCGCCGCCGTCGAGGCCGCGCTCACGGACCGGACGCGCCTGCTGGTGGTGGACCACCTCTGCTCGGTGAGCGCGCTCGTCCTGCCCGTGCGCGAGATCACCGCCGCGTGCCGCGCGCGCGGCGTGGCGACGCTCGTGGACGGCGCGCACGTGCCGGGCATGCTGCCGCTCGACATCCCGTCGCTCGGGGCGGACTTCTACACCGGCAACCTGCACAAGTGGGCGATGACCGCGCGCCCGCTCGGGCTCCTGTGGGCCGCGCCGGAGCGGCGCGCCGGCCTCCACCCGACCGTCATCTCGTGGGGCTACGGGAAGGGGCTCGCGGCCGAGTTCGACCTGCTCGGGACGCGCGACCCCTCGGCGGCGCTCTCCGCCCCGGCCGCCCTCGGGTTCATGCGCGAGCTGGGGCTCGAGGCGATGCGCGACTGGAACCACCGCGTGGCTTGGGAGGCGGCGCGCGCTCTCACGCGGCACTGGGGCACGGCGATTCCCGCGCCCGAGACGATGTACGGGAGCCTGGTGACCATCCCGCTCCCCGGGCGCGTGGACCCGGACCCGTTCGCGGTGGAGACGCTGCGCACGGCGCTCCTCTACGAGGACCGGATCGAGGCGCAGCTCCTGTCGTTTCGCGGCCGCGCCTGGCTGCGGCTGGCGGCTCAGGTCTACAACGAGCCCGCCGACTTCGATCGGCTGCGCGACGCCATCGACCGGAGGACCCCGGCGCGTTAGCGCGGCCGCGGTCCGGCCGGCCCGGGCCACTCCATCCCTAGGTGGTGTAGTCGGCGTTCACGCGCACGTACTCAGCCGAGAGGTCGCACGTCCAGACCACCGCCGACTCCGGGCCGAGCCCGAGATCGAGGCGCACGACCGCCGGGTCGCGGCGGAGCAGCTCCGAGGCGCGCGCCGCGTCGAACGCGAGCGGAAGCCCGCGGTCCAGGAGCTGGACCTCGTCCGCCGGGCCGAACCAGAGCCGCACGCGCTCGGGCTCGATCGCCGCGCCGCTGTAGCCCGCGGCGGCGAGGATGCGACCCCAGTTGGGGTCGTTTCCGTGGACCGCGGTCTTGACGAGCGGCGAGCAGGCGATCGCGTCGCCGACCCGGTGCGCCTGCGCTTCGCTCGCGGCGCCGGTCACGCGCAGCTCCACGAGGCGCGTGGCGCCCTCGCCGTCGCGCGCGATCTGGCGCGCGAGCGAGGCGCACACCTCGGTGAGGGCGTCGCGGAACGTCGCCTCGCCGCCGTCCCCGGCCGTCGCGCCCGAGGCCCCCGACGCGAGCACCAGCACGGTGTCGTTCGTGCTCATGTCGCCGTCCACGCTGATCCGGTTGAAGCTCCGCGCCACCGCTCCGCGGAGGCAGCGGTCGAGGCGCGCGGGCTCGATCCGCGCGTCGGTGGTGATCACCGCCAGCATGGTGGCCATGTCCGGGTGGATCATCCCGGCGCCCTTCGCGAATCCCGCGATGCGGGCGGTCCGGCCGCCGAGCGTCGCCTCGGCGGTCGCGAGCTTCGCGACGGTGTCGGTCGTGAGGATGGCGCGCGCGGCGTCGCCCGGGCCGCGGAGCGCGGCGGGGGAGGAGAGCGCGGCCACGCCGGCCGCCAGCTTCTCCATGTCGAGGAAACGCCCGATGACGCCGGTCGAGAGCACGAGCATCTCCTCCGGCCTCGCGCCCGCGGCCGCCGCCCCGAGGGCCTGCATGCGCCGCGCATCGGCGAGCCCGCGCTCGCCAGTGACCGCATTCGCGCAGCCCGAGTTGTAGACCACGCCGCGCACGCGGCCGGCGTCGGAAGCGAGCGCCTCGCGGCAGACGCGCACGGGCGCGGCCTGCACGCGGTTCGTGGTGAACACGCCGGCCGCGGCGCACGGGACGTCGCTCCACACGAGGCCCAGGTCCAGGTTGCCGCTGGGCTTCAGGCCGCACGCGGTGGCGGCCGAGCGGAACCCGCCCGCGAGCGCGAACGAGGCGGGATCGGGAACGGACACGGCGACGGGGGACGGAAGCGGCAGGCGGGGCCTCCACGTGCGGGACGGTCGCGCCCGAGAATAGCGGCCGGTCGTGCCGCGCGCACGCGCGCCGCCCTCCGCAGGGCGCCCCGCGAGGCGACGGACCGGCCCTTGCCGCCCGTTTCGGGGGCGTGGCATCCTGCCGCGACACGCCGGCCACCTCTCACGCAGGAGCGTCATGGACGATCGCGCCCGCTTCGAGGAGTTCGCGCGGCTCGCCACCGAGCAGCGGAACCCGCGCACGATGGACCTCGACACGCTCCCGATCCCGGAGCTTCTCGACCGGATCAACGCCGAGGACCGCACGGTGGCCGAGGCCGTCGGCCGCGAGCTGCCCTGGGTGGCGCAGGCGGTCGAGCGCATCGTGGCCTCGTTCAAGGCGGGCGGCCGGCTCATCTACGTGGGCGCCGGCACGAGCGGACGGCTGGGCGTGCTGGACGCATCGGAGTGCCCGCCCACGTTCGGCTCCGACCCGGACATGGTCGTGGGCATCATCGCGGGCGGGTACACGGCGGTCGTGCGTGCGGTCGAAGGCGCCGAGGACCGCGCCGACCACGGCGCCCAGGCGATGGACGACCTCGAGGTGGGTCCGGAGGACACGGTGGTCGGCCTCGCCGCCAGCCGCCGCACGCCCTACGTGGTGAGCGCCATCTCGCGCGCACGGTCGCTGGGCGCGAGCACGGTCTACGTCACCTGCACGCCGCGCGAGGAGTTCGCGATCGAGGTGGACGTGGCCATCTGCCCGGTCGTGGGGCCGGAGGCCATCATGGGCAGCACCCGGATGAAGGCCGGCACCGCCCAGAAGCTCGTCTGCAACATGCTCTCGACCGCCGCCTTCGTGCGCATGGGCAAGCTGTACGAGAACATGATGGTGGACCTGATGGCCAACAGCCAGAAGCTGGTCGAGCGCGGGCGCCGCACGGTGATGACCGTGACGGGCTGCGACTACCACGCGGCCGCGCACGCCATCGACGCGGCCGGGAAGAGCGTGAAGACCGCCATCGTCATGCTGAAGCTCGCCTGCTCGCGCGAAGAGGCGGAGCGCCGGCTGGCCGCCGCGGACGGCTTCGTGCGCGGAGCGCTCGGGGAGGCGGGGGCGCGGAGCCGGCACGAGTGAGCCGCCCGCCCGGCGCGCTGCTGCTCGTCGCGCTGCTGCTGCTGCCCGCGGGAGGCTGCGCCCCGCGCCGCACGGCGGAGCGGCCCGCGGTGACGTTCTGGACCAGCTGGCCACGAGCCGCCGTCGCGCCGCTCCTCGACCGCTTCCAGGCCGCGAACCCCGGCGTGCGCGTGGAGATGCGCGAGCTTCCGGCGGGCGCGCTCGCCGACAGCGCGCGCGCGGCGGTCGTCGCCGGGCACCCGCCCGACCTCTGCCAGCTCCCCGGCGAAGATCTCGGCGAGTGGCTCGCGGACGGCTCGCTCTCGGACTGGAGCGCCGGCGTCGCCGACCTCCGCTCGCAGCTCCGGGGCTGGGAGCAGTGCATGGTGGGCGACGCCATCTACGGGCTGCCGTGGACGCTCTCCGCGCCCGTGCTCGTCTACGACCGCGATCTGTTCGCGCGCGCCGGGCTCGACAGCGCGCGGGCGCCGGCCACGTGGGCCGAGGTGCGCGCGGCGGCCCTGCGCGTGCGGCGGCTCCCGGGCGTCGCGCACGGCCTGGGGCTCGCGTGGGGCTCGCCGGCGGAGCGGACCGCGGGCTGGCTGCCGTGGGCGTTCGTCGCCGACGGCGCGATTCCCGGGGCCGGCGGGGACTCGAGCCGCATCGCCTGCCCCGGGAACGAGGAGGCGCTCGCGTTCCTCGCCTTGCTGCGCCCGGCCCTGCTGCTCGCGCCGCGCGACTCGCTCGAGCGCGCGTTCGTGGCGGGTCGGCTGGGCATGCTGCTCGCGGACGCAACGCTCGCCGAGGCCGCCGCCCGCGCCGGTCGCCGGCCGGGCGCGGGCCTCGTCCCGCGGCCCGCGGAGGCGTCCGGGCTCTCGGCCTCGCCCGCCTCGGGCGCCGTGCTCGCGAGCTTCACCCACTCGCGCCGCAAGGAGGACGCGCTCCGGCTCGCGCGCTTCCTCGTGGAGCCCGCGAGCGCGCTCGCGCTCTCGGCGGCGGTGCCGGAAGCCCTGCCCTCGCGCGTGGACGCCGACAGCGTGGGCGCCTTCGCCGCGCGCCCGTTCGCCGCGATCGCGCTCCGGCAGCTCGCCACCGCGCGCTACACGCCGCGCCTCCGCGGCTGGCCCGCGCTCGAGGCGAGGCTCGGCGAGGCGGTGGGCGACGTGATCGAGGGCCGCGCGGGCGCGGCGGCGGCGCTCGCGGCAGCGGACTCGTTCGCCGCCTCGCGTCGGACGGCCCGGTGAGTCACCATGGGCGCGCCATGGAATGGAACCGCCCCCCGGCCCCGCCGAGGTCCGCATGACGCGTGACGCGCTCTCGCCGGTGCGCGACTACCGCGCACGCGCCGAACGGCTGGTGGTCGGACTCATGACCGGCACGTCCGCCGACGCCGTGGACGCCGTGCTCGTGCGGCTCTCGGGCGAGGGCCTCTCGGCGCGCCACGAGGTGCTGGCCGAGAGCGAGACGCCGCTCCCCGAGGACCTTCGCGCCGAAGTGCTGGCGCTCGCGGGCGCGCGCACCCTGGAGCCGGAGCGGCTCATGCGCCTCGACGTGCGCCTCGCGGAGGCCTATGCGGAGGCCGTGCGCGACGTGGCGATCCAGGCCGGCGTGCGCACCGCCGAGCTCGCGGCGATCGGCTCGCACGGCCAGACCGTGCGCCACCTGCCGCGCACGGCCGACGGCGGCCGCGCGCTCACGCTCCAGCTGGGCTCCGCCGCCACGCTCGCCGAGCGCACAGGCGTCACGGTGGTGAACGACTTCCGCCGCCGGGACACCGCCGCGGGCGGGGAGGGAGCGCCGCTCGTGCCGATCGCCGACTTCTGGCTGTTCCGCTCCGACCGCGAGTCGCGCGTGCTCCTCAACCTGGGCGGCATGGCGAACCTGACCTGGCTCCGGAAGGGCGGCGCGCTCGGCGACGTGCTGGCGTTCGACACCGGCCCGGGGAACGCGGTGCTCGACGGGCTCGTGCGGCTGGGGACGCAGGGGCTGGCGAACCATGACGAGTCGGGCGGCCTCGCGGCCTCGGGGCGCGCGCACGAGGGGCTGCTCGAGGAGCTGCTCGCCGACCCGTTCTTCTCGCTCCCGCCGCCGCGCTCGACCGGCCGCGAGCGCTTCGGCGACGCCTACGCCGAGCGGTTGCTCGGGCTGGGCGAGGGGCTCGGGCTCACGCTCGAGGACACGCTCGCGACCGCGGTGGAGCTGACCGCGGGTTCGGTCGAGCGCGCGATCCGCGAGCACGTCGCGCCGCACGGGCGGGTGGACGCCCTGTACGCGAGCGGCGGCGGGGTGCGGAACGTGACGCTCATGACCGCGATCCGCCGCCGGCTGGAGGGCGTGCGCGTCGGCCGTCTGGACGAGCTCGGCGTCTCGCCCGGGACCAAGGAGGCGCTCGCGTTCGCATTCCTCGCGCATCTCACGCTCTGCGGCGAGGCCGGCAACGTGCCGGGCGCCACCGGCGCGCGGCACCCGGTGGTGCTGGGGAGCATCACGCCCGGCGCTCTGCCGGGGGGAGGCAGGGGATGAGGCGGGCATGGATGCTGGCGGCGCTGCTCCTCGGCGCGGGCTGCGCGCCGATTCCCCCCCGCGGCGGGCCGCCCGCGACGCCGCCCGCGACGCAGGTGCCGGCCCCGGCGCCCGAGCGCGCGCGCGAGGCGCCGCCCGTGCCGCCCGCGCCCACGCCGCCGGCCACGATCGGCGAGCCGGTGCTCGACATCGGGCTCGCATGGGACCTCGACACCTCGCGCGTCTCGTTCGCCGGAACTCAGGAGCTGGAGGTGCAGAGCCCGGCACGGCCCGGCCTGCACGCCGCGGCGGGTCCGGTCGAACTGCGTGTCTCGGGCAGCCAGCTGCTGGTGACGCCCCGCGACCGCCGGCGGGCCGTGCCGCTCCTCGTCCTCCACGAGGGCGACACGCTGTGGGTGGGATCGCGCGACCTCGAGCGCGGCGAGAGCGCCGAGATCCGCTGGAACCGCCAGAGCTGGCGCGGCCGCTTCAAGCTATTCCTCAACTCGCGCCGGAAGTTGACCGTGGCGACGCGGCTCGCGCTCGAGCCGTACCTGAAGGGAGTCGTCCCGGGCGAGATCGGCGCGCTCTCCGACTCGCTGGTCGAGGCCGGCCGGGCGCAGGCCATCGCGGCCCGGAGCTACACGCTGTTCTACAAGGGCCGGCGGGGAGCGGAGGGCTTCGACCTGTTCGCCACCGTCGAGGATCAGGTCTACGGCGCCATCGAGGTCGAGCGCCCGCTCGCCACGCGCTGCGTGGAGAGCACGCGCGGGCTGGTGGGGCTGTGGCGCGGCACGCCGGTGCGCGCCAACTACCACTCCACCTGCGGCGGCATCACCGCCGAGGCGTGGGAGGCGTGGCCCACGGAGCCCTACGACTACCTCACGAGCCACGTGGACGCGGGAGCGGACGGCGACCACTGCGGCCGCTCTCCGCAGTACCGCTGGCGCGAGGAGTGGCCGGCGCGGGAGTTCGCCGCCAACCTGGCGAAGAACGCCCGCACTTTCGGCGTGCCGCTGCCGGAGGGCGGCGTGGGCGAGATCCGGGACGTGCGCGTGGAGTCGCGCTCCCGTTCGGGCCGCGTCTGGTGGCTCGAGGTGGAGACGAGCACGGGCCTCGTCCGCATCCACGCCCACTCGCTCCGCCAGATGCTCCGGCGGGCCGGCAATCCCGGCGCGATCCTGCGCTCCAACCTGTTCAAAATCGACGTCCGCCGCGACGCCGCCAGCGGCCGCGTGAGCTCGGTGGTGGCGAGCGGCGCGGGCTCCGGGCATGGCGTCGGGCTGTGCCAGACGGGCGCGCTCGGCATGGCCCGAAGCGGCTCGCGCGGCGAGGTGATCCTCGCGCACTATTACCCTGGCGCGCGGCTCGAGCGACTCTACTGAAGGCCTGCCGCCGCGCGCGCACGGAGCGGCGAGCGCGGCGCGGCGGGCGCCGTTGACACCCCCGTGAGTACCCCGCTATTGTGCCGCGTCCCTTGGCGTTCCGGCTCTCGCAGCCCGCCGCTCGCCGGGTGCGGGGTTGTAGTTCAGCTGGTTAGAACGCCTGCCTGTCACGCAGGAGGTCGCGGGTTCGAGTCCCGTCAACCCCGCCAGACTTTCTCGCTCACGCCGCCCGCGAGGCGGCGTCGTGCTCTCGGGCCGCTTCGCCGCGCTCCGGGCTCGTCGCGCGCCACCCGAGCGCCGCGAGCCGGGATGCCGGCCGGCAAGCGCCCGCCGACCGCCGACCGCGGTTCAAGCCGCTCCCCTGCCGCGCCTCGCGCCGCTCTCCTGGCGCTCCCGGCACCGCCTGCGCGGGGTGGGGTTTTCCATTGACCCCCGGGGGGTGCTTCGTATACTGCGCGTGCTTTCGGAAGGAAGTGCACGGGTGAAGCAGCGCGAAGCGCTGCCGCGCTCCGTGCATCCAAGGATGTCGCGCGCAGGCCTCGCACGGCGGCGCTCCAGCTCGAGAGGGTGCTCATGAAGCGGAAGAAGGGCGACGGGGACGAGGAGTTCGACGTCTTCGGCGAGGATCCGGTGGACGCGACCGAGGACGACGAGATCGAGGACGACGAGGAGTTCGACGAGGACGACCTCGACGAAGACGAGTTCGACGAGGACGAGGACTTCGACGACGAGGACTTCGTCGAGGACGACGATCTCCAGGTCGGTGACGACGACTTCGATGAGCTCGGAGACGACTCCGAGAGGTGACGTATGGCGATCGAGCTCCATCCACGACTCCGCGCCTGGCGCGGGAACTCAGGAGGTGGCTGACGAGATGACCGGATTCGGGCCTCACCTCATGCTCGATGGGTACGGGTGCGACCGTGAGAAGCTGACGGATCTGAACCTCATCTACCGGATCCTGGAAGAACTTCCCGCACGCATCGGCATGACCAAGATCATGCCGCCCTACGTGTTCAAGTACAGCGGCCTGAAACCGGAGGACTGGGGCCTGTCGGGCTTCGTCCTGATCGCCGAGAGCCACATCAGCATCCACACGTTTCCGGACAAGAGCTACGTGTCCGTGGACATCTTCTCCTGCAAGGCGTTCGACACGGAGTTCGCCGCCGACTACCTGAAGCGGACGTTCGGGATGACCAAGGTCGAGTGCAACGTGCTCGACCGCGGCACGGAGTTCCCGAAGGACGTGAACGGGGCCGCGGCGGAGGTGCGGGGCCAGCGCCGGCGCGTCGCGCGTCCGGCCGCCCGGACCGCCTGAGTCGAACCCGAGCGACGCATCTGGGCCCCGGCCATCCGGCCGGGGCCTTGTGCTTACCGCCCCGCGGGCCGCATCCTGCGCCCCCGCTCCGCGCGACCTCCCGCGCGGACCGTCCCTCGCCCCGGAGCCGCCACCCATGAACCCGCCGTCCCCCGTGTGGGGCCTGCCCCTGAACTTCGCCGGCCTCGCCCCCGAGCACTCCTCGCTCGAGTCGAGCCGCGTCGCGGTCCTGCCCGTGCCCTACGACTTCAGCACGTCGTACCAGGGCGGCACGCGCTGGGGCCCGCACGCGATCCTGACCGCCTCGCGCAACATGGAGGTGCTGGACGACGAGCTGGGGGCCACCTACCGCGCCGGCATCCACACGCTGCCCGAGCTGGAACCGACCGCGCTCGGGCCGGGCGAGATGGCGAAGCGGGTCGAGCAGGCGTTCGACTGGATCCTCGCCGCCGGGAAGCTCCCCGTGATGCTCGGGGGCGAGCACAGCCTCACCGCGGGCGCCGTGCGGGCGATGCTCAGGCGTCACCCGAATCTGTCGGTGCTCCAGATCGACGCGCATGCCGACATGCGAGACAGCTACCTCGACTCGCCGGACTCGCACGCCTGCGTCATGCGGCGCGTGCGCGAGCTCTGCCCGGCCGCCTCGGTCGGGATCCGCTCCATGTCGGAGGAGGAGGCCGAGGAGCTCCGGGCGCACCCGGTGCCGCTCTGGAGCACGCGGCGGTTCCGGCAGCTCCGCGGCGACTGGAGCGCGATCCTCGCCGCGCTCACCGACGAAGTCTACGTGACGTTCGACCTGGACGGGCTGGACCCGGCGTACCTGCCCGGCACGGGCACGCCCGAGCCGGGCGGGCTCGACTGGTTCGAGGCCAGCGACCTGATCGGCGCCGTGGCGGCGAAGAAGCGCATCGTGGGCTGCGACGTGGTCGAGCTGGCTCCGATCCCGGGGAGCGCGGCCTCCGACTTCCTCGCCGCGCGCATGACCTACCGCATGATCGGCCACATGCTCGCGAGCCAACGATGACCACGGCCACGGGCGCCGCGCGCCTGGTGCTGCGGCGCGGGCAGGACCGCCGGCTCCGCGGCGGCCACCCGTGGATCTTCTCGAACGAGGTCGAGGCCTGGCAGGGCACCGTCGAGGACGGGGGCCTCGTGGACGTGAACGACCACCGCGGCGCGTTCCTGGGACGCGCCTACGTCAACCGTCACAGCCTGATCTGTGCGCGCATCCTGACCCGAGGGCGCGACGACGTGGACACCGCGTTCTTCGTGAAGCGCCTCGAGCGCGCGCAGCGCCTGCGCGACGAGGTCTACCCGGACGAGCCCGCGGTGCGGCTCGTCTACGGCGAATCCGATCAGCTGCCGGGGCTGGTCGTGGACCGCTACGGAGAGCACCTCGCGGTGCAGGTGCTCACGCTCGGGATGGAGAAGCGGCTCTCCGAGCTCGAGGCCGCGCTCCGGCGCGTGTTCCAGCCGAAGGGCGCGGTGCTGGTGGCCGACTCGCCGCTGCGCACCCTCGAGGGGCTGGACCAGCGCCGCGAGCTCTGGTGGGGCGAGGTGCCCGAGCGCGTGTCGGTGCGGGTGGGCGGCTTCGCGCTCGAGGCGGACCTGCTGCACGGCCAGAAGACCGGGCTGTTCCTGGACCAGAGGGAGAACCGGAAGCGCGCCGAGGCCCGGGCCGCCGGCCGCACCGCGCTCGACCTGTTCTGCTACCAGGGCGAGTGGGCGCTCCACCTGGCGCGCGGCGGGGCCGCGAGCGTGCTGGCCGTGGACTCCTCGGAGCCGGCGCTCGCGCTCGCGCGCGCCAACGCGGCGCGGAACGGGTGCGCCGAGCGCATCGAGTTCGTGCGCATGGACGCGTTCGACGCGCTCCGCCGGCTCGAGCGCGAGGGGCGCCGATTCGGGCTCGTGACGCTGGACCCTCCCGCGCTCGTCAAGTCCCGGCGCTCGATCGCCGCCGGCGCGCGCGCCTACCGCGAGCACAACCGGCTCGCCATGAGCCTGCTCGAGGAGGAGGGCGTGCTCGTCACCTGCACGTGCAGCCACCACCTGGACGACGACCTGTTCCGCCAGGTGCTGCTGGAGGCCGCCCGGCTCGCGCGTCGGCCCATGCGCGTGCTCGACTGGGCGGGCGAGGCGCCGGACCACCCGCAGCTCCTGGCCGTGCCGGAGACCCACTACCTGAAGTGCGCCGTGCTCCAGGCGCTGTAGCCCGGAGGCCCGCCGCACCGCGGATGCCGCCGTCCCGACGTCCTCCGCGGCGGGCCGGCCGCGGTCCGCCCGCTCAGCGCAGGCGGAAGATCTTCCGGCTCGCCCGCCGGCCGTCCGCCTCGAGCACCGCGAGGTACACGCCGGCGGGCACCGGGCGGCCGGCCGCGTCGCGCCCATCCCAACGCGCCTCGTGGGCGCCGGCGGGCCGCCAGCCCGCTTCCAGCCCGGTGACCCGACGGCCCGCCAGGTCGTGCACCTCGAGCCGGACGCGGCCGGCGCGCTCCAGCGAGTAGCCGAGCTTCAGGTCGGACGCGAACGGGTTGGGCAGTCCCGGACCGAGCCGCACGCCGCGCGCGGCCGCGGGGCCGGCGGGCGCGTCGAGCGGGCCCGGCTTCAAGATCCGGAAGCTGTCGAGCACGGCGCCCGTCGTGCCGAGGAAGCGGGCGTCGAGCGTGTCGCCGCGGACGTCGAGGACCAGCGAGCCGGGGAGGTTGAGCGACGACACCATCACCGGATGGTCCAGCGCGCCTCCATTGGCCTGCGCCGAGCTGCCCGCCACGGCGTGGACGCCGCCGCCGTGCGGCACCGGGGAGGTGCCGTACTTGACGTAGGCCCCGTCGCCGCCGGGACGGCCGTCGCCGCCGTCCAGGATCATGGAGGGCGCGAGCGTCGAGGAGGGCCCGTGGTGCCCGTCCAGCAGGAACGAGCGCTCGTAGGAGTGGCTGTGCCCCGTGAGCATCAGGTCGGCGCCGCCCGCCTCCAGCACCGGCAGCGCGTTCTGGCGCATGTCCCGCATGCGCCCGCCGCTGTCCAGCTCGTCGTCCGAGTCGTGCGACCCCTTCGAGTAGGGCGGATGGTGCCAGTAGGCGACGACCCACCTGCGCGTGTTGCCCGCGAGGTCGTTCGCGAGCCAGGTCAGCATCGCGCTCCCGGGCGCGCGGCTGCTGCCCTCGGAGTCGAGGCAGACGAAGTGGACGTCGCCCCAGTCGAACGAGTAGTACGCCTCGGTGCCGGAGGCGAGGCCGCCGGCCTCGCCGGCCGCCGGCAGCGTGAACAGCTCGTAGTAGTCGTTGTTCGCGCCGGCATGGATGCCGTCGTGGTTGCCGCGCGTGGGCCACAGGACGCTCTGGCGGAGCATCGCGGGGTACTGGTTGAACACGGCCGTCTGGTGCTCGGCGTCGGTGCCGGTCCAGTAGGCGTTGTCGCCGAGCATGAGCCACAGGTCGGTGCCGCGCCCGCCCGTCCACGCGGCGTAGGCGTCGCGCACCGCGAACGCCTCCGCGGAGGGGAAGCCGGAGTCCCCGATCACCCACACGCGCGCGTTCGACGGCGTCCCCGCCGCGGGCGCGGTGACGAACGTGAACGAGGCGTCGCCGGCGAGGGGTCCGGCCGAGGAGCCGACGTCGTAGAAGTACCGGGTCGAGGCGGCGAGGTCGGTGAGCCGGACCACGTGCTCCGTCGTCACCAGCGGGTCCGACGCGGTCCCGGACAGGGCCCCGGCCGAGGTGCCGAAGCGCACGCGGCTGTCGCTCGCGACGTCCGTCCGCCAGCGCACGGTGACCCCGGTGGGAGTGCCGACCTGGAGATAGGGGCCGCGCGTCAAGACGGCCTGGGCGGCGCGCGGAGCGCCGACGCCGGCAGGCGCGACGGGACGGCGCTCCGGCGCCACGGGACCGACGCGCCCCGAGCGCATCGCCTCGAGCCGTGCGCGTGCCGCCCCGGGGCGCCCCGCGCGCCGCTCCAGCTCCGCGGCGAACGGCTCGAGGCTCGCCGTCGCGCCGAGCCGGGAGCGCGCCTCGTCCAGGCCCGCGAGCGCGCCGGCCGGGTCGCCCAGCTCCAGCTGGAGCCGCGCCCGTTCGAGCCAGAGGTCGGGGTGCGGGCTTCCGGCGCGGGCGAGGAGGGCGTCCAGGTCCTCGATCGCGGCCCTTCGCTCGCCGAGCGCCGCGTGCGCGCGGGCGCGGAGACGGAGCGCCCGCAAGTCGCACGGCTCGCCGGCGAGCCGCGCGTCGAGGAGCGCTCGGGCCGCCGCCGATTCGCCCGAGTCCAGCGCGAGCGCCGCCCGCGCGAGCGGCAGCGCGGGGAGCGCGGGCGCGAGCCGTTCCGCCTGGGCGAGGTCCGCGCGCGCTCCCGCGAAGTCGCCCTCCAGCCGGCGGTAGTCGGCGCGGAGGAGGAGGAGTGGAGCGTCCACCGGGCCGGCCGCGAGCCGGCGGGTGAGCTCGGCGATCGGGACGCGCGGCTCCTCGTGCGCGTGCGCCCCCGCGGCGACCAGAGCGCCGAGCACGCACGCGTGGAGCGCCCGGGCACGACCCGAGCCGGCGGGCGCCACGGCCCGGCTCCCTGCCATCGTGACCTCCTCGCGCCTCCGGATCGGAATCGCGAGCCGCGCACCGGACGGCCGGCTCGACCCGCGAGTCCGATCGGGAGAAGTGGGGGGGACGAGTCCTCCTATCGCACCAGCAGGACCTTCCGCACCGCGAGGTGGGCTCCGACCCGGAGGCGCATGAAGAAGATGCCCGACGGGGCACGCCGGCCCGCGTCGTCCAGGCCGGTCCACTCCACGCGGTGCTCGCCCGCGGCGAGCGGACCGCCGAGGAGCGTCTTCACCCGCCGCCCGCCGGCGTCGTAGAGCGAGAGCTCCGCGTCGTCGCTCGCGGCCGCGAGCGAGAACGCAGCGAGGACCCGGCCGTGCGTCGGGTTCGGGCCGACCGCGAGGCGGAGGTCCGCGCCCGGCCGGTCGCCCACCGCGGTCACCGCGCTGGGGTCGTACTTCACGTACACCGGGCCGGTCCAGATCTGGGCGTTGTCGGTCATGCGGATGCGCGCGTAGTAATGCGCCTCCGTTCCGGCGGGGAAGGACTGCCGCTCGCGCCAGGCGAACTCGGCGTTCCCGTGGCTCGACGCCACGACCACGGCGTTCGAGCTGCCGGTGATGCCGCGCAGCAGGTCCACCTGCGCCACGCCCTCGCCCACGTCCGGGTCCAGGACCTTGAGCACGATGCGCACGCCCTCGCCCGCCGTCCAGGCCTCGCCCATGGCGCGCCCCTCGGCCGAGAACAGCACCTGGGCGTTGTGGTCCATGCTGGCGTACGCCCGCCGCGCGGCGAGCGCGCCCAGCACCTGCGCCTTCGTGAGGCCCGAGGCGAGAACCACCGTGCGCGCCTCGGTGGAGGCGCCCCAAGTGGCGTTGTGGTTGTCCTGGTCCATGGTCGGCGAGACGCGGTGGCCGATGCGGAGCGCGTCCTGGAACAGCGCCTCGTTGCCCGTCGTGCTCGGCGCGTCCGACTCGGTCACCGAAACCGAGAACGCCGGCCCCGAGCCCATCGCCATCAGGCTCACGGTGGCCTTGCTGTCGTTCGTGAGCGCATAGCCGTTGAAGTCGCCCGACGCCGGATGGCACCACTCGACCACCGGCGGCAGCCCCGCCGGGGGCGGGTTGGCGACGAACGCCGAGTAGAGGCCGGTGTAGCTTCCTTCGGCCACGAACACGTCGTGGTTGCCCGCCTCCCAGCCGAACAGCACCGGCGCCTCGAACAGGTTCGCGTGCCCGCCCGTGGCGATGATGCCCCACTCCTGTCCGCCGAGGGCGACGAACGCGCCGTCCTCGTTGGCCGCGGCCGCCTCGGCCAGCAGCGGCGCGTAGCTCGCGAGCGACATGCCCGCACCGGAGTGGTTGTGCTCGGTGACCGCCAGGAAGTCGAGCGGCGTGGGCGCCGAGGTGCGCGCGTACGCGTACGCCTGCGCCGGCGTCTGCACGCCGTCCGAGTAGCTCGTGTGCGCGTGCAGGTTCCCGTAGTAGTGCTGGTAGCCGAGGTTGGGGTTGAGCCGCGTGCCCGGCTGCGGCGCGGTGCCCGAGCTGTTCGAGACGGCGCTCGTGTTGGGCACCTCGTCCTGGGCCTTGAGTGCGAAGTGCCATGTCGAGTCCGGGTCGAGTCCGAACACGTACAGCGTCTCGGGCGCGGCGCCCGCGAGCGGCGGCGGCTCGACGATCCAGCGGTCGAGGTCGGCCGCGGCGTCGAAGTTCCCGGCGGTGATCGGGGCGTGCGAGACCTTCACGATGTAGGCGCTCGCGGTGCCCGCCGCGCCGTCGTCGCCGGGCGCCGTCCACGTGAGCCGCACCTCGCCCGGGAACGCGCCGGGAGCCGCGAGCAGGTTCGAGACCGTGCCCGGAGGCGTGACGTCGCCGGTCGCGCCGCCGTTCGAGACACACAGCGTCGCGGCCGCCCAGGCGAAGTTCGCGCTGCCGTTCGGGACGCACGCCCAGGACTGATCCTCGCCCGGCGTCTGGCCGTAGATGACCGTGTGGACCACGGTGGCCATCGCGAGTCGGTCGGACGTGAGGTAGACGGTGTCGCCGGTGTTGTTGAGGGCTCCGCTGCCGGGGCTTGCCCCCATGTACACCACCCGGAACTCGCCCGGCTGGATCACGGGGTTCGTGGAGCACGCCACGTCCAGGTGCTCGGGGATCCCGCCCCGGATGGATGAAGTGCCGATGGTGGCCGCGTCGTCGATCGCCCAGCCGGTCATGTCCACGGCGTTGGGCCCGGTGTTGTAGATCTCGACCTTCTCCTGGAGCCCGGTCTCGGCGCCGACGGGATTGGGGTAGATCTCGTTGATGACGATGGCCGCCCGGGCCGGGCCGGCGGCGCAGCAGGCCAGCGCCACGGCGCCGGCGAGAAGGGCGTGACGGGGGAAGCCAGGGACGCGGCGGCAGGGGTGCGGCAGGCCCATCGGGGAGGGCTCCTTCCGGTGCGGGTGCGGCGGGATGTCGGTTCGCGGAACGAGGATACCAAGCCGGGCGGGCGCGGCGCGAGGGCTCGCGCAACGCCGGGATCGAAAGCGAACCGCCGCCGGACGGCTCCCCGGCGCGGCCTCGTCCCTCGGGATGCGCCCGGGACGGGCCCGGTTCAGCCCTTCTTCACCTCGTCCAGGTAGTTGAGCCGGAGGTCGGTCAGCACCTGCGTCAGCACCCGGGACTCGTCGCTCTCGAGGTTGCCGCTCGTGCGCGACTCGATCGCGGCGAGCGTGTCGATGGTGTTGCGGGCGGCCTCGAGGTTCCGCTCGAGCTTCCCGCTCACGGGGTTCATGAGCTTGCCCAGCGCCACCATGGCCGCCTGCTGGAGCCCCAGCACGAGCTGCAGGAAGAGCGCGGCCTCACGGCCCTTGTCGGTCGTCATCTCGGTCATGTGCTCCCTCCGGTGGGGCTCGCGTCGCGCGCGAGGGCTTTCGCCTCCTCCCAGAGCCGGTCCATCTCCTCGAGGCTCGACTGGACCGGCGTGCGGCCCTGCTCCGCGAGCCGGCGCTCCACGTGCAGGAAGCGCTCGCGGAAGCGGTGCATCGTGGCGCGCAGCTCGCGCTCCGGGTCCACGCCCAGCTTGCGCGCCAGGTTGACCACGGCGAACAGGAGGTCGCCCACCTCGCGCGCGAGCTCGGGTCCGGGCGCGGGGCGGGCCGTCGAGCTCTCGCCGCCGGGCATCGCGCCCGCCACCTCGTCGGTCTCCTCGCGCACCTTGGCGAGCGGGCCGGCCGGTGTCGGCCAGTCGAAGCCGACGGCGGCGGCCTTCTCCTGGAGCCGGTACGCCGCGACCAGCGACGGCATCCCCTTCGGCTGCTCGCCGAGCAGCGACGTCGCGGGGTCGCCCTTCTCGGCCTTCTTCAGCTCCTGCCACTGCCGGTAGGCCGCCTCGCCGTCCGCGACGCGCGCCTCGCCGTAAACGTGCGGATGCCGGCGGATGAGCTTCTCGGAAGCCGCGTCGAACGCGGCCGCGAGCCCCGTATCCCACCGTTCCCCGGCGAGTTCGAGGCAGAACATCACCAGGAACGCGAGGTCACCCAGCTCCTCCACCGTGTGCTCGCGGTCGTTCCGCGCGATCGCGTCCACGGCCTCGGCCGCCTCCTCCGTGAGGTAGGGCGTCATGCTCTCCAGCGTCTGCTCGCGGTCCCACGGGCAGCCGCCGGGACCGCGGAGGCGGCGGCACACGGCGAGCAGCCGCGCGAAGGCATCACGTTCGGCGTCGGTCATGGCGGGCGAGACCCGGGCCGGGTCCAGGGAGTGGCTTGTCTCCGGGGCCGTCGATGCTCCCGGATGGCCGGACGCTCCGGCGAGGTCCGTATCCCCGAGATGCGACGAGGAGGCGCGACGCCGCCAGCCGGAACGCGGCGGCGGCCGATGGCAGGCGACTATCCGGACTCGACACGAGCTCGGCCGGAGCGGACGGGTCACGGGTCACGGGCTCAGCCGCGGACAGCGACGCGCGCGTCCACGATCATGCAGCCGCGGCCGCCGGGGAGGACACGGATCGGGTTCAGGTCGAGCTCGGCAATCTCCGGCACGGCCCGCACCATCTGCGCGACTCGGAGGATCACCCTTTCGAGCGCCACCGTGTCCGCCGGCGGCGCGCCGCGCCAGCCCTCGAGCAGCCGGAACCCGCGCACGTCGCGGATCAGCTGGTGGGCGTCGCGGTCGGTGATCGGGCAGACGCGGAACGCCACGTCGCGCAGGACCTCCACCAGGACGCCGCCGAGCCCGAACATGAGCACCGGTCCGAACGACGGGTCCTGCGTCACGCCCACGATCACCTCGACGCCCTCCTCGACCATGGGCTGGACGGTGACGCCGTCCATCTGCGCGCGCAGGCCCTGCTGGTCGAGCCGCCGGCCGATGTCGGCGAACGCCCTGCGGACGTCCTCCTCGCTCGCGACCCCGAGCCGCACGCCGCCCACGTCGGTCTTGTGCGTGAGCGTGCGCGACGCGAGCTTCACGGCCACCGGGAAACCCATCCGCCTGGCCGCCTGTGCCGCCTCGCCGGGCGTGATGCACATCTGCTCGGGTACGCGCGGGAGGCCCGCGGCCTCGAGCAGTTCCCGCACCTCGTCGGCGGCGAGCCAGGCGGTGTCGCCGAGCGAGGCCCGCTTGGCGCCGCGCTGCACCACCGCGCGCACGGCGTCCACGTCGAGGTCGGCGAACGCGATCTCCTCCCCCTCGGGCGTCGTGCGCCAGCGGGCGTAGCCGACCGCCCGCGCGAGCGCGATCGCGGCCGACTCGGGGAACGGGTACGAGGGGATGTGCCCCTGCTGGAGCGAGCGCATGCCCTCCGGCACGCCGTGCGTGCCCATGAAACACGACAGCACGGGCTTCGCGGGCTGGCCCCTGCCGGCCAGCTCCAGCGAACCCTCCTGGGCGCCGCGCAGGATCGCGCTCGCCACCTGGACGGGCGTCGTGACGATGGGCGGCACGTAGATCACCAGCACCGCGTCCACGTTCGGATCGTTCACCACCAGGCGGACGCTCTTCTCGAACGACTCGGGCGTCGCCGAGGCGATCATGTCCACCGGGTTCCGCACGCTGGCCTCGGGCGGGAGGAACGCCCGCAGCGCGTTCACGGTCGCGTCGGCGAGCGCGGGGAGCTCCAGCCCGTGACTCTCGCACGCGTCGCTCGCCATGATGCCCGGGCCGCCCGCGTTCGTGACGATGCCGACGCGCCCCCCGGCCGGGAGCGGCTGGTTCGCGAGCAGCATCGCGACGTCGAACATCTCCTCGATGGTGTCGGTGCGGATCACGCCCGACTGCCGGCAGAGAGCGTCCACGGCGTTGTCCGCGCCGGCCAGCGAGCCGGTGTGGCTGGAGGCGGCGCGCGCCCCGGCGCGCGTGCGGCCGCTCTTCACCGCGACGATGGGCTTGCGGCGGGCGACGCGGCGGGCGATCTGCGTGAAGCGCTGCGGGTTCCCGAACGACTCCAGGTAGAGCAGGATCAGTCCGGTCCCGGGGTCCTTCTCCCAGTACTCGAGCAGGTCGTTGCCCGAGACCTCCGCCTTGTTGCCGACGCTCACGAACTGCGACATGCCGAGCCCGAGCGCGCCGGCGGTCTCGAGGATCGCGAGGCCGAGCGCGCCGCTCTGCGACGAGAACGCCACCTGCCCCTGCGGAGGCCACGACGGCGAGAACGTCGCGTCCAGCCGGATCGCCGGGTTCGTGTTGAGCACGCCGAGGCAGTTGGGCCCCACGAGGCGCATGCCGTGGCGGCGCGCGGCATCGCGCAGCTTCCGCTCGCGCTCTGCGCCCTCGGCCCCCGTCTCCTTGAAGCCCGCGGTGATCACCACCACGCCCTTCACGCCCTTGCGGCCGCACTCCTCGACGGCGTCCAGCACGAGGGGAGCGGGGACGACGATGACCGCCAGGTCCACGTCCCCCGGGATGGCGGTCACGCTCGGCCATGCCAGCACTGACTGCACGACGCGGGCCGAGGGGTTCACCGGGTAGACCGGCCCCTCGAAGCCGTGCTCCAGCAGGTTGCGGAAGATCGCGGCGCCGATCGAGCCCGGCCGGCGCGAGGCCCCGATCACGGCGACGGAGCGGGGGCGGAAGATGGCGTCCAGCCCGCTGGGGGCGGCGCGTTCGATACGGGTGTCGAGGGTCTCGGACATGTCGGCCTCGGCAGGCGCGGCGGGGGACCCGCGCGGGGTGTGTGCGCGGAAACGCGCGCCACCTTCGCACACGGCTTCCGGCGTGTCACTGGCCGCCTGGATCCCCGGCCCGGGGTGCGGGACCGCGGCGCCGGCACCCCGGTCAGCGGGGGAGGGGCGACGGCGCGGGCCTGCGGGACGCCCGCCGGACCGCCCACGCCACGAGCACGACGCCGGCGAGCGCGGCGATCGGCGCCACCACGGCCATGGCCGAGATCCCCGTGGCGACCCCGTCCTCGACGAACGACACGAACGGATTCGCCGTGCCGAGCGTGAGCATGCTGCTCCCGAGCCGAACCTTGGCCTTCGCCACCTGGATCCCCATGGCGCCGGCGCCGAGGATCACCGCCGCCGCGACCGCGATGGCCGGGTGCGCGCCCGCGAACGTGCACCACGCCGCGAGCGCGGCTGCCGCGGGCCGCACTCCGATCGCCGCCACGTCGAGCAGGTGGTCGAGCGCCGGGACCTTGTCGGCTGCGAGCTCGAGGATCGTGGCCCACACGAGCGTGACCGTGGCGGGCGTGCTGCCGATCCACTCCACGCCGGCGTGCACGTGCACCAGCTCGAACCGCACGCCGAGCGAGAGCGCGAGCAGCGGCAGGAACGCGCGCAGCCCGCACGCCGCCGCGATGGCCACGCCCGCGGCGGCCGTGAGCGCAAGGTCGAGCGGGGTCAGCGCCCCGGCCGGCACGCCCGCTCCCGTTCCCGCATGCCCCACCTCCTCCTCGTGCGCTGGCGAGCCGTGAACGCAGCAGGCTAGGATGCGCCGCGCGATGGACGAAGTGTACGCCACCGGGAGACGCCCCGCCGTGCCCATGCCGGTCTCCACCTGGGTCGAGGTGGACCTCGACCGCTTCGCCGCCAACCTGCGCGCGATCCGCGCCCACATCGGCCCCGGGCGCGAGATCCTGCTGGTGGCGAAGGCGGACGCCTACGGCCACGGCGCGGCCGACATGGCGGCCGCGGCCGAGCGCGAGGGAGTGACCCAGCTCGGCGTCGCCACGCTCCACGAGGGCATGCAGCTCCGCCGCTCGGGGAGCCGGCTCCCGATCATGGCCATGTCGCCGCTCCTGTCGGGCGAGATCCCGGAGGCGGTGCGGCACGGGATCGACCCGAGCGTGTGCGACCTGTCGTTCGCGCGCGCTCTCTCGGACGAGGCGGTGCAGGCGGAGCGCGCCGTGCGCTTCCACGTCGAGGTGGACACGGGCATGGGCCGCACGGGCGTCCACCTGGACGAGGCCGAGGCGTTCCTCGCCGAGGCCTGCGCGCTGCCCGGGCTCCGGCTCGCGAGCGTCTACACGCATTTCCCCGACGCGGACGCCGCCGACCTGTCGTTCGCGCGCGAGCAGGTGCGCCGCTTCCGCGAGCTGCTCGACCGGCTCGAGGCGCGCGGCCTGCGACCGCCGCGCGCGCACGCGGCCAACAGCGCCGGCACCGTGAACCTGCCCGAGGCGCTGTTCGACTGGGTGCGCGTGGGCCTGATCGCCTACGGGCTCCAGCCGGGTCCCGGCCCCGCGGGGCCGGGTGCGGGGCGGCTGCCGCTCGCTCCCGTGATGTCGTTCCGCAGCCGCCTCGTCCAGGTGCGCGACATGCCCGCCGGAAGCACGGTGAGCTACGCGCGCAAGTTCCGGGCGCCGCGCGCTTTCCGCATGGGCGTCGTGCCGGTGGGCTACGGGCACGGTTACTCGTGGCTCCTCTCGGGCCGGGGCCACATGCTCGTGGGCGGGAGGCGCGTGCCGATCCTGGGCCGCGTCACCATGGACCTCACCATGGTGGACCTCTCGGACGTGCCCGACGCGCGCGTGGGCGACGAGGTGGTGCTGTTCGGCGAGCAGGGCGGCGCCTCGCTCCCGGTGGAGGAGGTCGCGGCCGGGAGCGAGACGCTCGCCTACGAGATCCTGTGCACGATCGGCAAGCGCGTCACGCGGCTCTACGTGCGCCGCGACCACCCGGTGCGCGTCTCGACGCTGATCGGCGAGCGCGCCGACTGGTCCGCGCCGGTGACGGACTACCTGCGGCGGCGCGACGTCGTGGCCGCCGGCGCGCCGGACGGCGGGGCGTAGCCGGGCGTGCGCCACGGCACGGACGTCCGGGGCTGACGCATGCGCGTGTTCGTCATCGTGCTGGACGGCGTCGGGATCGGCGCGCTCCCCGACGCCGACCGCTACGGCGATGCCGGCGCGAACACGCTCCTGCACGTGGCCGAGCGCGCGGGCGGCCTCAGGCTCCCGGTGCTCGGGTCGTTCGGGCTCGGCACCCTGCTGCCGCTCCCGGGCGTGCGGCCGCTGCTCACGCCGCGCGGGGCGCGGGCGAGGCTGCTGGAGAAGAGCCCCGGCACGGACAGCACCACCGGCCACTGGGAGCTCATGGGCGTCGAGCTCGCGCGCGCGTTCCCGACCTACCCGGACGGCTTCCCGGAGCCGCTGCTGGAGCGCTGGGGCGAGCGCGTGGGTCGCGGCTGGATCGGGAACGTCGCCGCCTCGGGCACCGAGATCATCGCGCGGCTCGGAGAGGAGCACCAACGGACGGGCAGGCTCATCGTGTACACTTCCGCGGATTCCGTGTTCCAGGTGGCGGCGCACGAGCGGACGGTGCCCGTCGAGCAGCTCTACGACGCGTGCCGGGTCGCGCGCGAGCTGCTGGCCGGCGAGCACGCGGTGGGCCGGGTGATCGCGCGGCCGTTCGAGGGCGAGCCGGGGGCCTACCGGCGCACGAGCCGCCGCCGCGACTTCTCGCTCCCGCCGCCCGAGCCCACGGTCCTCGACCGGCTGCACGCGGCGGGACGGCGGGTGGTCACGGTGGGGAAGGTGGACGACCTGTTCGCGGGCCGCGGCATCGCGGACGCGATCCACACCACGGGCAACGAGGAGGGGGAGGCGGTGCTGCTCGACCTGGCGAAGCGCCCCGGAGAGGGGCTCGTGCTCGCGAACCTCGTGGACTTCGACACCCAGTACGGCCACCGGAACGACCCGGCGGGCTTCGCGCTCGCGCTCGAGCGGTTCGACGCCACGTTCGGCGAGCTCGCGGGCAGGCTCCGCGGCGACGAGATGGCGTGGGTGACCGCCGACCACGGCAACGACCCCACGACGCCCGGCACGGACCACACCCGCGAGGCGACGCCGCTGCTCGTGGCCGGCCCGCGCGTGCGCGACGGTGCCGACCTCGGCACGCGGAAGTCGTTCGCCGACGTCGGCGCGACGCTCGCCGAGCTCTTCTCGCTGGCGCCGCCGCACGCGGGCACGAGCTTCCTCGCGGAGCTGCGCGCGTGACCGCGGCGAGGCGGCCCCCGCGGGCGGCGGGCGCGCGACGCCCGCGGAGGGGCGCGTCGGACGGCGCCCGCGCGCGCGCCGGGAACGGCCGCGTGGACGAGCACGCGCTCATGCGCGAGGCCGTCGCGGCGCGGGCCACGAGCCACTCGCCCTACTCGCGCTTCCCGGTCGGGGCGGCGCTGCTGGCGGCCTCGGGCCGGGTCTTCCACGGCTGCAACGTGGAGAACGCCTCGTTCGGGCTCACCTGCTGCGCCGAGCGGAACGCCGTGTTCGCCGCCGTGGCGGCCGGCGAGCGCGTGTTCACCGCGATCGCCGTGACCGCGCGCTCCGGCGCGGGCGCGCCGCCGTGCGGCGCATGCCGGCAGGTGCTGGCCGAGTTCTCGCCCGACCTGTGGGTCTGCTGGCGCGACACGCGCGGCCGGATCCTGCGCAAGCGGCTGAGCGCGCTGCTCCCCGAGCAGTTCGTGCTCCGTCCCGGGAGCAAGCCCCGGTGAAGGCCGACCGAGAGCAGCTGGTCGAGCTGATCACGCGCCAGGTGATGGCGGCGCTCGCCGGCCGCGGCGCGCCGGCGCCCACGCCCGCCGCGCCCGCCACGGGCGACCCGGGCGTCCACGCCGCGCTCGGCCTGCCGGCCGGGGCCGTGGTGCACGACCCCGCCACCTGCGAGCGCTGCCGCAACTGGGGCGTGGCGGGCGTGCGCGGGCCCGAGGAGACGCGCGTGCTGGCCGCCGCCGGCGCCTCGCGCGTCGTGGCCACGATGGGCTATTGCCCGGCCTCGGACGGCCTGGCGGGCCTCATCGACCACACGCTCCTCAAGCCCGACGCGACGCGCGAGGAGGTGGAGCAGCTCTGCCGCGAGGCGGCGCAGTTCTGTTTCGCGAGCGTGTGCGTGAACCCCAACTGGGTCGCGCTCTGCCGCGAGCTCCTGCGCGGAAGCGGCGTCAGGGTGTGCACGGTCATCGGCTTCCCGCTCGGCGCCCACCTGCCCGACACCAAGGCGTACGAGACGCGCCGGGCGCTCGAGCAGGGCGCCGAGGAAGTGGACATGGTCATCAACATCGGGGCCCTGAAGTCGCGCGACTACGCGCTCGTGGAGCAGGACATCCACGGCGTCGTGACGGCGGCCGCGGGGCGCGCCATCGTCAAGGTCATCCTCGAGACGGCGCTGCTCTCGCGCGACGAGAAGGTCATGGGCTGCACGCTCGCCAAGGCCGCGGGTGCCGACTTCGTCAAGACGTCCACGGGCTTCGGAGGGGGCGGCGCCACGGTCGAGGACATCCAGCTCATGCGCGAGACGGTGGGCCCGGAGATGGGGGTGAAGGCCTCGGGCGGCGTCCGCACGAAGGAGGACGCCGAGAGGATGGTGGCGGCCGGCGCCACGCGCATCGGCGCGTCCGCCGGCGTGAAGATCGTGCGGGGCGAGGCCGCGGGCGAGGGGAAGTACTGAGTTGTCGCCCGAGCCGCGGGAGTTCATCCGCGCGAAGCGGGACGGTCGGAGTCACGACCCGGAGCGACTGCGGGCGTTCGTGCTGGCGTGCGCGCGGGGCGAGGTGCCCGACTACCAGGCCAGCGCCTGGCTCATGGCCGCGTTCCTGCGCGGGCTCGACGCGGCCGAGACCGACGCCCTGACTCGGGCGTACATGGACTCGGGCCGCACGTTCGATTGGGCGTCGCTCGGCGTGGCCGCCGACAAGCACTCGACCGGCGGCGTCGGCGACAAGATCTCGCTCGTGCTGGCGCCGCTCGTGGCCGCCTGCGGCGTGCCGGTGCCCATGGTGAGCGGCCGCGGCCTAGGCCACACCGGCGGCACGCTCGACAAGCTGGAGAGCATCCCCGGCTTCCGGACCCGGCTCGAGCCGGCCCGGCTGGAGTCGCAGATGCGCGAGCTGGGCGTGATCATGGTGGGCCAGGGCCCGGACCTCGCGCCCGCGGACGGCCACTTCTACGCGCTGCGCGACGTCACCGCGACGGTCGAGTTCGAGCCGTTCATCGTCGCGAGCATTGTGTCCAAGAAGATCGCCGAGGGCGCGAAGGCGATCGTGTACGACGTGAAGTGCGGGAACGGCGCGTTCATGAAGACACGCGAGGCGGCCCGGTCGCTGGCCGCGCGGCTGGTCGCCACGTCGCGCGCGCTGGGCGCCGGCGCCTCGGCGCTCGTCACCGACATGGGCTGGCCGATCGGCCACGCCGTGGGGAACGCGCTCGAGGTGCGCGAGGCCTGGCGGGTGCTGCGCGGCGATCGCGTGCCCGGCACGCGCGCGCTCACGCTGGCGCTCGCGGCCGAGATGCTGCGGCTGGCCGGCGCAGTACCCGACGGCTCCGCCGCGCTGGCGCGCGTGACGCGCGCGCTGGACGACGGGACGGCGGCCGAGCGCTTCCTGCGACTGGCGAGTGCCCAGGGCGGCGACACGCGCGCGCTGGAGCACGGGGAGCCGTTCCACCCGGCGCCCGCGGTCGTGGAGCTGCGCGCGCCGCGGGACGGCGTGCTCGCGGGCTGCGACTGCTTCGCGCTCGGCGGGCTGGTGGTGGCCATGGGCGGCGGCCGGCGCGCCAAGGAGGACGACGTGGACCCGCGCGTGGGGCTCGTCCTGCGCGCCGGGCATGGCGCTCGCGTGTCGCGCGGCGAGGCGTTCGCAGAACTGCACCTGGCGGCAGCGGACGCCGGGCTCGCCGGCCGGGCGCTCGCGTGCTTCACGTTCGCGGACGCGCCGCCGGAGCCTCCGCCGGACGACCTGGTGCTGGAACGGGTGGGCTGACCGCGCCGCACGGCGGCCGTCCGCGTCAGCGGAGCGGCCGCGCGAAGTTCGCGTCCCAGGTGGCCAGGGCGGGCTTGGCGGCGAGCACGGTGTCCACGACGCCGAGGCGCGAGAACGGCAGCAGCCCGGCGGCGAGCGCCGCGGGCAACGAGTGGAGCTCGATGTCGGTGAACGTGAGCTGGAACCAGGCGATCGCGTCCACCGAGTCCAGCAGGCGGGCGTGGCGCTCGACGTAGCGCTGCTGCAGAGCGGCCGAAGAGACCACGCTGCCGAAGCTCTCCGACGTCCAGCCGCTCTCGGTGACGGCCGCCGGGACCGTGCGCCCCGCGAGCAGCCGGGAATAGTAGTCCGCGGGGAGGTCCTCCGGCGTGGGCCAGGCGAAGTAGGGATAGCTCGAGAGCCCGAGTACCTCGATGAACGGGAACTCGGCGAAGTCCGCGTCCACGCCCTGGTAGCCGCCGCCCGTGAACTTCCCCCACGCCGTCTCCACCTGCACGCTCGCGGACAGCTTCACGACGGAGTCGTGCGCGCGGATCGCGGCCGCGGCGTCGTTCGCCACCTGCCGGATCGCGGCGTGGAGCGGGGCCGGCGAGGCGGCCCGGATGAGGTTCGTCTCGAGCACGACGCCGAACACGTCGGGCCGGACGAGCGTGTCGAGCGCCACGGCGTAGTCCCGGTAGAGCTTCTGGATCGCGGGTTCGGTGATGCTCCGGCCCGCCGCGACCAGCGCGTTCGCCTCGCCGGCGCGGTTCAGGCCGTTCGCGGGATCCAGGTAGACCCACACGCGCAGGGCCCGGGCACGGTAGTAGTCGGCGAGCGGGAGCTGCTGGCGCCGGACGAACCCGTCGGGCGGGACGCCCGCGAGCAGGGAGTCCCACGGCGCCTCGTTGCTCATGATCGCGACGTCCGAGCGCCGCGTGAACAGCTCGAGCGCCTGCAGGAGCAGCGCGAAGTCCTGGCGCGGGGCGCTCGCGGCGAAGCCCATGCGGTAGCCGCGCGGGTTCGCGGGGGCGGGGGCCGTCGCGCTGCCGCCGCACGCGCCGAGCCACGGCGCGAGCGCGAGCGTCGCGAGCAGGGCGAGAGCGCCGGCGGGGCGCGAGGGGCGGACGGGCCGCGTCATGCCCGCGCGCGCTCCTTGCGGGAGAGTGCCGGCGCCTCGACGAGATGCCACGACAGCGCCGCCACCGCGAGCGCCGCGGGCGCCGAGTAGAGGACCAGCTCGGGCGGGGTGGTCTCGGGCCGGCGGAGCACGATCCACTGCTGGAGCGGGAACTGCCACAGGTAGAACCCGTACGAGTAGTCCCCGAGCCGGTTGTAGAGGCGCAGCACGCCGCCCGGAACCAGGGCGGTCCACAGCACAAGGTAGGACAGCGCGGGCGCGTAGAGCAGGTGCCACGCGCCGCCGAGCCCCATCGCCGCGACCAGCGCCGCGAGCGCCGCGAGGGCGAGCGGGGCGCGGAGCGGCACGCGCGCGGCGAGGCACTGCAGCGACGCCGCACCGAAGAACAGCGCCACCAGCCGGAAGCCCTGCACCAGCTCGAACCGGGACGTGATCGCGAGCGCCTCGTTGAGTCCATGCGCGGCGACGGCGGCGCCCGCGATCGCGAGCACCAGGGTCCCGCGCGCGCGGGCGGCGGGCGTCAGCGCCCCGAGCGCGGCGAGCAGGGTGTACATGGTCAGCTCCCAGGGGAGCGACCACAGCGCGCCGTTCACGGCCGGGCCGCCGGGATTCCCGAGGAACACGCCCGGCAGGAACCAGCGCACGCCGAACGGCCAGGTGGCCGAGTTCTGGAGCGCGAAGCGCCAAGTGTCCCAGGCCGCGATGTAGCGGTCGAGCGGGAGCGCGGTGACGAGCGGCCCCACCACCAGTGCAGTGCCGAACGCGCTCGCGGCGAGCGCGGGGAAGATGCGCAGGGCGCGGGCGCGGAGGAACGCGGGCAGCGGCCGGGCGAGCAGGCTGCCGGTGACGAGGAAGCCGCTCACCACGAAGAAGATGTCCACGCCGAGGTGCCCGAGCGAGAAGCCGGCGAAGCGCTCGAGCGGCTCGCCGGGCGTGCCGGTGAGCGGCCACGAGTGGCTCACCAGCACGAGCCCGGCCGCGAACAGCCGGACCAGGTTGAAGTTGTTGTCGCGGCCGCGCGCGCGTTCGGCGAGGGTCATGGCCGCGGCATCATCGCACGAACGCGCGGGACCGGAGCCCGGCGCCGCCGGCTGGCGGGGCCCCGCGCGTCGCGCGCCACGCGGGCGCTCAGCCGCGCAGCCACCACACGCCCCAGGCGAGAGTGACGAGCGTCACCGGCGCGCCGACGCGGGCGTACTCCCAGAAGCCCACGCGCACGCGCCCGCCGGCCTGAGAGACCACGATGAGGTTGGCCACCGAGCCCACGAGGGTGAGGTTCCCGGCGAGCGTGCTGGCCATGGCCAGCGTGAGCCGCGTGCGCTCCGGGTCGGCCGCGGCGTCCGCCACGCGATCGAGCAGCATGACCGCGGGCACGTTGCTCACCAGATTGCCGAGCACCGTGACGAGCGCCACGAACCCGTACGGGCCGCGGAGCGCCCCCTCGAGCGTGCGCAGCATCCAGGCGCTCACGCCGGAGCGCTCGAAGCCCTCCACCACCACGAACAGGCCGGCGAACATGGCGAGCAGCGACCAGTCCACGAGCGCGTGCACGCGCCCGGGGCGGACGCGGCGGGTGACGAGCAGCGCCGAGGCGGCGCCCATGGCCGCAAGCGGCGCCGGTATTCCCGCCAGCATCGCGCCGAGGAGGAGCCCCGACACGACCAGCGTCTTCGCGAGGAGCGGGCGGTGGAGCCGCGCTCGCCGCGCCGGGTCCGGGGCCGGGAGCCGGCCGGGCAGCGCGCGCCGGTAGACCGCCACGAGCGCCGCGGACGTGAGCGCGAGCGCACCCAGCGCGACGGGCGTGAGCGCGGCGGCGAACCGGGCGTAGGGGATGGCGCCGGAGCTCGCGATCATCATGTTCTGCGGGTTGCCCACGATCGTGGCGACGCTCCCGGCGTTCGAGCCCATGGCCACGGCGAGCAGGAACGGCAGGGGCGGGCATCCGGCCGCCGCGGCGAGGTGCAGGACCAGCGGCGTGAGCAGCACGCACACGGTGTCGTTCACGAACAGGGCCGAGAGCACGCCCGAGAGCCAGGTCGTGAGCACGAGCAGCGCCGCCGGCGAGCGTGTGGCGCCCAGCACCCGGGCGGCGGTCCAGCCGAAGAAGCCCGCCAGGCGGAGGTGGGCGGCCACGACCATCATGCCGAACAGGAGCGCGAGCGTGCCGACGTCGATGGCGCGGGCCGCGTCGACGGGGTGCACGGCGCCGATCGCCACCATCAGCGTGGCGCCGACGAGCGTCGCCCCCGCGCGGTCCAGCCGCAGCGGCGGCAGCGAGCCGAAGCCGAGGACGAGATAGGTGAGCGCGAAGAGGACCGCGGCGAGCGTGGCGACCCCGCTCATCCTGGCCTCCCTGCCATGCACGGGCGCCGGCGAGCCGGGCCGGCGTGCGTCACGCGCCGGGCTAGATGTGGATCTCTTCCCTCGCCGGCTTCTCGTCCAGATCGCGCCACGGGCGATCGAGCGAATCCGGTCGCCACATCGGGCGGGACAGCGGGTCGAGCGGGCGTCCGGGGTGCGTGCTGCAGTACTCGGTGGGCTCGGCGCCCTCGTCGAACATCTCGTTGGACGTCATCGTGCACTGATCGGTGGCCAGCATGCCGCTCTCGGCGCAGACGAGGCGCGTGTTCGTGCCGGCGGGCAGGGGGAAATCCTCGGCCGGCTTGCCGCGCGTGGCGCCGAGCAGGATCTCGGTCCAGATCGGCAGCGCGGCGCGCGAGCCCGACATGTTGGGGCCGATCGGCTTCTTCTCGTCGAAGCCGACCCACACGCCCACCGTGAGGCTCGGGATGTAGCCCACGAACCAGGCGTCCATGTAGTCGTCCATCGTGCCCGTCTTGCCCGCGGCCGGGATGGTGAGCCCCGCGGCGCGCGCCGAGATGCCGGTGCCGTGGTCCATGACCGACTGGAGCATGCTGGTCATGGTCGCGGCCGTGCCCTCCGACAGGACCTCCTGCGGGCGCGAGCTCGTGCGCTCGAGCTCGTGGCCGTTGCGGTCCAGCACCTTGAGCACGAACACCGGCTCGTTCCGCACGCCCCGGTTGGCCAGCACCCCGTAGGCGGAGGTCAGCTCGAGCAGGTTCACCTCGCTCGAGCCGAGCGCGAGCGAGAGATTCTGCCCGATCGTGCTCTTGATGCCCATCCGCCGGGCGTAGCTCGCGACCAGCGACGTGCCCACCTTCCGCAGCAGCTTCACGGCCGGAATGTTCACGGACTCCTGGAGCGCCACGCGCAGCGTGATCGGCCCGCGGAACTTGCGGTCGTAGTTCTGCGGCTCGTAGGGCTTGCCGTCGTAGCCCGGGAACGTGACCGGTTCGTCCACCACGATGTCGGTGGGCTTGAACCCGTTGTCGAGCGCCGCGGCGTAGACGAACGGCTTGAACGACGAGCCGGGCTGCCGGAGCGCCTGCACCGCGCGGTTGAAGTTGCTCTCGTTCCAGTCGCGGCCGCCGGTGAGCGCGCGCACGGCGCCCGTGCGCGGGTCGAGCGCGACCACCGCGCCCTGGAGGTACTGGGTGCGGCTGCCCGGCGCGAGCTTGCCCGAGGCCAGGTCGGCCGCGTGCGCCACGCGCGTGGTCTTGAGCCGCAGCTCCTTCTCGAGCGCCGCGACGTGGCGCTCGAGCGCCTTGTCGGCGAGGACCTGGAGGTCGTTGTCGAGCGTGGTGTAGACCTTGAGCCCGCCCTCGTAGACGGCGTTCGAGCCGTACTTCTCGTCCAGGTACAGGCGCACCATCTCCACGAAGTAGGGTGCGCGGTCGTTCGTGTAGCGGTTCGGCGTCACGCCCAGCGACGACTTGGAGGTGCGGTCGAACTCCACCTGGGTGATCGCGCCGGTCGCCAGCATGTTGCGCAGCACCTTGGAGCGGCGCGCCTTCGCCGCCTCCGGCTTGCGCCGCGGCGAGTACAGCGTCGGGTTGGCCGGGATGCCGGCGATGAGCGCGCACTCGGGCAGCGTCAGCTCCTTGAGCGGCTTGCCGAAGTAGGTCTTCGCCGCCGCCTCGACGCCGTAGGCGCCCTCCCCGAAGTAGATCTGGTTGAAGTAGAGCTCCAGGATCTGGTCCTTCGAGTAGGTGCGCTCGAGGTCGATCGCCAGCACCAGCTCCTTGAGCTTCCGGGTGAACGACTTCTCGTACATGTTGAACAGGTTGCGCGCGAGCTGCTGGGTGATGGTGCTGCCGCCCTGGGCGCGCTTCATGTGCATGATGTCGGTGACCACGGCGCGGCCGACGCCGTAGAGGTCCACGCCCCAGTGCTTGTAGAAGTTGCGGTCCTCGGTGGACAGCGTGGCGTTCACGAGGTGGCGCGGGATGTCCTTGAGCGGCACGACCGAGCGGTTCTCGCGGTAGAACTCGTGCAGCACGCGACCGCGCATGTCGTAGACCGTGGTCTTCACCGGGGTCTCGCGGGCGGCGAGCTTCTCGGGCGCGGGCAGGTCCCGGCGCAGGAACTGGACCATGCCGAAGACCACGCCGGCGGAGCCGAAGATGGCCACCAGCACCATCTTGAAGAAGAAGCGCCACGGGAACCGGCGCGCCACGCGCATCGCGGGCTCCACCATGGTGCTCGGGGTGCTCCTTTCCAGTCGCCAGTCAGGGCTCATGCGGAGATCGGCCTTTCAGATGAGCGTAGGGTGCCCCTGGACGCGCGGGCAACCGCACGGGTGAGGGCGGTCATCCGGCCACGTCGAGGAGGCCGTAGGTCTTCTTGCCGCGTCGGAGCACCACGAATCGTTCGGCAACCAGGTCGCGTTCCGTGAGCCTTCGGGCCGCATCCTTGACGACTTCATGATTGACGGAGACCGCACCCGCCTCGATCGAGGTGCGCGCCTGCCCCTTGGAAGGTGCGAGGCCGCAACGCACAAGCGCCCCCGCCAGGTCGAGTCCCTCGCCCCCGAGCTCGGCGCGCGAAACGCCCGTCCGGGGGGCGTCGGCGAGGCCTTCCGCCAGTTCGCCGGGGGAGAGTGAGCGAAGGTCCCCACCCTCGAACAGCGCCGCCGACGCGCGCTGGGCGCGGGCCAGCGCGTCGGCGCCGTGGACGAGCCGGGTGACGTGCTCCGCGAGCAGCCGCTGCGCCGCGCGCTTCGAGGGCTCGACCGTGTGGCTCGCCGCGACGTCGGCCACGTCGCGCGGATCGAGGAACGTGAAGAAGTGGAGGAAGCGCGCGACGTCCGCGTCCGGCGTGTTGAGCCAGTACTGGTAGAACGCGAACCCGCTCGTACGGGCGGCGTCGAGCCACACCGTGCCCGACTCGGTCTTGCCGAACTTCGTGCCGTCCGACTTGGTGATGAGCGGCATCGTGAGCCCGTGCGCCACCGTATGGCGGAGCCGGCGGATCAGGTCGCAGCCGTCCGTGATGTTTCCCCACTGGTCGCTTCCGCCCATCTGCAGCCGGCAGCCGTAGCGGTCGAACAGCTCGAGGTAGTCGTACGCCTGCAGCAGCGCGTAGCTGAACTCGGTGTACGAGATCCCCTGGTCCCGCGCAGCGAGCCGGAGCTGCACGGAGTCGCGCTGGATCATGGCGTTCACGCTGAAGTGCTTGCCGATGTCGCGCAGGAAGCCGATCAGGTCGAGCTTGCCGAGCCAGTCGAGGTTGTCCACCACGCGCGCCGCGCACGGCCCCGTGAAGTCGAGCAGCCGTTCGAGTTGGCGCCGCTGGCCGGCGAGGTTCACCTCGAGCACCTCGGCGGTGAGCAGGTTGCGCTCGGCGGACTTGCCGCTCGGGTCGCCGATCATGCCCGTACCGCCGCCCACCACCGCGATCGGCCGGTGCCCCGCGCGCTGGAGCCGCACGAGCCCCAGGACCTGCAGCAGGCTCCCCACGTGGAGGCTGTCGGCGCTCGGATCGAAGCCGATGTAGGCGGTGGCCTGGCCGGCGCGCAGGAACCCCGCGACGTCGCCGGACGTGACCTGGTGGACGAGTCCGCGGGCCTCGAGATCCGCGTAGAAATCCGGTCTGCTCACGAGCCCGCTCCCTGCGTGGGCGCCGCCGCGCCGCGTGGTGAGAGCGCGCCTCGTGCGCGCCCGGAACGCAGTGGATAGCGCACGGTCCCGCGCGCGTCCAGTGATGCCCCGCCTCGGGCGCGGCGAGTGGGTCCCGGGACACGCGTCGTCGGTCCGGAGACACGCGGTGGGCCGGCGGCCCCGGCGGGCGCCGGCACGGGCGAGTGCGGCGGATCTCGTTGGTTCGCAAGCACTAAGGTCATCCTGCGTCCAAGGGTTGACAGTATGTGGGACCCCACCTATATTGCCCGGGCTGCAGGAACTGCGCCTACCTCGTCGCACCGCTGTTGACACCATCACAGCCCGAGGCTAAGTTCCCCGTCCGCTTCCCGCTCCCAGGCTTTCGTTGGGGTGACTCGCGGGAGGCGCTATGCGCGTCTGCGCCGCCCGCATCGGGGCGCGGCCTGCGGCCCGATCTTTGAAAACTGAATAGCGCACGTGACTTCGAAAGCCCGGCAAGTCCTTGCTGGCGGGCGCGGTTCGGCCCGTTGGCAGGTCATACCTTGCAATTGATCCATGCGTGGGCGGCTCCGCCGTCTTCGCATGATCTCCATTTTTCACCATGGAGAGTTTGATCCTGGCTCAGAACGAACGCTGGCGGCGTGGATTAGGCATGCA